>CACLVA010000004.1 GCA_902610315.1 uncultured Pelagibacteraceae bacterium | reverse complement strand
ATTTTGTAAAGAGCTACATATTATTCTAAGTAATTTTATTATTTCGTGAGTTTGTTTTAGATTTATACATTTAGTGCCACTTTCTTTCCATAAATAGGCTATTGCATCTAATCTAAAAATTGAAACTCCATGACATGCTAAGTTGATCATAATTTTGATAAATCGCATCAAAACTTTTGGATTTTTAAAATTTAAATCTATTTGATCAGAACTAAATGTTCTCCAAATAAAATCAGGTTTATTAAATACATGAATCTTCTTAAGTAATCTATTTTCCCTTGGTCTTACAACCTTTGAGATATCAAATTTTTTGTTAACTTTTATAAAGTAATCCTTGCCTGGTGATTTATTTCTCAAAAAATTTTTAAACCACAATCCCTTCGAAGAGGCATGATTTATAACAATATCAGCCATAATATTATTTTTTTTTGAAAAATTATTTATATCTGCCCAAGAACCTAATTTACTATCAATTTTATAATGATCTTTAACAGCAAATCCGCTGTCACTACTAGAGGGATAAAATGGTAAAAAATGTATTGTATTAAAATATCTTGATAAATTTTTGTTATAAAAATTCTTAAATGACTTAATTGAATTTATTTTTCCATTTTCATAAACACTATCACCATAACAAATCACAACCGTAGTATCTTCGGATATTATCAATTTTTTGGTTTTAGCTTTTAATATTTTTTTATTAGAAATTTTTATTAATTCAAAAATTTCATCAGAAAATATTTTTAAATCTTTATTGTTAAAATTTTTACTATAAATATTTTTAAGCTTAGAATTTATTTGACTTTTTACTGTGCTTGATAACATTAAATAAATTTTTTATTATCTTCATTAACAGCTTCATTTAATCTTACAAGAAAATCAGGTATTGCACTTTTAACTCTACTCCAAGTTGGAATAAATGGCGTGTCCATTGGATTTATATAAAAAGCTTCTCCTGCCTTCATTATATTAACAGCAAACAATTCAACAGCTTCCTCTTCTTTATGAGAATCGAATTTTAATCCATTCATTGCAGCGTCACTTCTATAAATATCAATCAAGTCTAATGCTGATCTGTAATAAGTTGCTTTTAAAGATCTGAATGTTTCTCTGCTAAATGAGTTTCCTTGAGTGGCTAATTTTTTTATAAATGTTTTTATAATGTCAATGGACATTTTTGAAAGTCCTTTAGTTTCGTCATCGATAGATAGATCCTGATGTTTATGATCATAAGCATCTGCCAAATCAACTTGACAAATATTATTTGGCGAAAAACTTCTTTGCATTTCTGATAAAATTCCAACTTCTATACCCCAATCCGATGAAATCCTTAATTCTGGTAATACATTACGTCTGAATGAAAATTCACCAGCTAAAGGATATTTAAATGATTTCATAAAATTTAGATAGTCACTTTGACCTATAGTTTTTTCTAATGCTGTTAACAAAGGCCCAACCAAAAGTCTTGCTACTCTTCCATTCATCTTATTATTTGCAATTCTTGGATAATAACCTTTACAAAATTCAAAGTTAAATAAAGGATTTACAACAGGATAAAATAATTTAGCCAACATTCTTCTATCGTAAGTTTTGATATCACAATCATGTAAAGCTACTGATCTAGCCGTATCTCTAGCTATACACATTCCTATACAATACCAAACATTTCTACCTTTACCCATTTGGTTTGGTGCTAAATTTTTCTTCTTTAACTCACTATCTAATTTTTTAAGCTTAGGTCCATCGTTCCATAAAATTGTGAAAGGAACATTTATTTTTTTAAAAAATTTCCAACTTTTTTTTGCCTGGCTCTCTGAGGCTTTATCTAAACCTATAATTACGTGGTTTAAGTATTTTGTCTTACTTATTTGATCTACAATATTAGGTAGAGCAGAACCCTCTAGTTCTGAATATAAACATGGGAGAATTAACTCCATTTTTCTTTCTTTAGAAAAATTTAGTAAATCCTTTTCAATCTCTGTGGTAGATTTTGTACCAAAATCATGCAGTGTAGAAACTATTCCATTTTGAGAAAAATCACCCATAACTTATTCTAGTAACATTATTTTATTTTATCTAGCGCTAATTTGACAACTTCTTTCCAACCCTCTGGGGCAGGTTTTTTTGATACTAAACAGTTATTAATATTTATCTTTTCTAGTGTAAATTTATCATTAAAGACTAAACAAGGTATATCGCTATTTTTGAGCATATCTAGATCATTGTAATTATCACCAACACCAATTGTAAACAATTTTTGTTTAGTTACTTTTTTAAAAACTTTTACAACATTTTTCATTGCTTGAGATTTACTGACTTTATCACAAAGGTTAATCACTCTTCCACCTTCCTGTAATGATAAACCAATATCATTTACAGACTTAAAGAGTTCTGTTTTATCAGATTTTGAACCCTCAAATAATAATGGGATTGAGTACTCTCTATTTAATGAGGCCTTAATTTTTTCTTTAGGAAGTCCTAGTACTTTTATTTGTTTTTTAATATCTAAGTTTTTGATAAATTTACATTTTGAACTAAGTTTATTTGATATCTTATTTTCAAACACTCTTAATATTTCATCAATTTCTCTACTTAAACTAATTTTTTCTGGGAAACTCGAATTAATTAAGTTTAAATTATAAATAGCTGCACCATTTTCAACTACATAAGATAAATTTTCATCTAATTCTTTATTAAAAACCTCAATTTCTTGGCGTGTTTTACTTGAATTAGGAATAATACAAATATCCTCTAAAATCAGATCTTTTAAATATCCTAATATTTTATCGAATTTAAAAGTATCTCTATCAAGTAAAGTTCCATCTAAATCTGTGAATATAATTATCTTTGAAGTCATAGTCCAAATTATACACAGTTTTATAAATAAGTTTGTTACATATCAACAATTAACGTATCTTTAGAACCACCGCCTTGAGAGCTGTTAACAATTGTGCTGCCTTTTCTTAAAGCAACTCTCGTTAATCCACCAGTTGTTACATAAGATGTTTTGCCACTTAAAACAAAAGGTCGTAAATCAAGATGTCTTGGCTCAATATCGTTCTCAGTGATTGTAGGTGCAGTAGATAAAATTTCTAGTGGTTGTGCAATAAATTCTCTAGGATTTTTTTTTATCTTATTAATAACTTCCTGTCTCTCCTTAAGTGGAGCTTTTGGGCCAATCATAATTCCATAACCACCAGAGGCATTTGCAGGTTTGACTACTAATTTTGAGATATTATCTATTACATAGTCTCTTTGTATTTTTTCATGGCATAAATAAGTTTCTACCTGATTTAGGATAGGTTGTTCACCTAAATAGTAAACTATCATTTTATTTACGTAGGAATAAACTACCTTGTCATCTGCTACACCTGTTCCTATTGCATTTAGTATTCCTACATTACCTTTTCTCCAACATTTAAATAGACCAGGAACTCCAATCACAGACTCTTTATTAAATGCTTTTGGATCTAAAAAACTATCATCTAATCGTCTATATATACAATCAACTTTTAATGGTCCTTTAACTGTTTTCATATACACAATGTCATTTTCTACAAAAAGATCTTTGCCTTCAACTAATGCAATTCCCATTTGTTCAGCTAAATATGAGTGTTCAAAATATGCAGAATTATAAATTCCAGGAGTTAAAACCACCATATGCGGATCTTTAGTTTTTTTAGGAATACACTCTAGCATGCAGTTGAAAAGTTTATTTGTATAATGATTAATTGATGCAACTTTATATCTGGTAAAAAGCTCAGGAAAAACATCTCTCATAACCATCCGGTTTTCAAGCATATAAGAAACACCAGAAGGAACTCTTAAGTTATCCTCTAAAACTAAATAATCTCCAGCTTTATTCCTTATTAAGTCAACCCCAGAAATATTTGACCAGGCCTTATATTTTGGAGAAAAACCCTCACATTCTTTTACATAATATGGTGACCTAAATATTATTTCCTTTGGAACAACTTTATCTTTAAATATTTTCTTTTGATTATAGACGTCATCTATAAATAAATTTAAAGCCTTTACCCTTTGTTGTAATCCTTTTGAAACTTTATTCCATTGAGATCTTGGAATTATTCTAGGTATAATATCAAGTGGCCATTTCTTTTCCTCAGCTCTGTTATTCGCTGCATATACTCTAAAATTTATACCTCTAGCGCTAATAGTGCTTTGACAGTTTTTTTCAATTTCTTGCAATTTTTTTTTTCCATATCTTTCTAGGATATTAGAAATTATCATTGCATGTTTTCTTAACTTGTTGTCCTCTGTAAAGTACCCATCGTATGCATACTTTGCATTATAGTTTTTCCATAACTTAGTGACCATTTTAACAGCTTTTATTAGTTAAACGTATTATGCAAATGCATTTTAGATATATCAGATATGATATAAATCGATTATAAATACATTGTTTAATTAAATAATACATTAAACTATGACATACTGTATTGGAATTAAAACTAAAGAGGGCATAATAGTAGCATCAGACTCTAGAACTAATGCCGGTTTTGATAACGTAAATATTTATTCTAAAATGTTTACCTATGACGTTGGTGATAGAACTATTATAATAGTTACTTCAGGAAATCTTGGAACATCTCAGGCGGTCTATAAATCTATTGAAAAAGACTTAAATGATAAAAATGTGATAAAAAATTTAAATACGTGTGAAGATTTTGATCAAGTAGCAAAATATGTTGGAGGTTTAAATATTAAACACTCATCACCAAAAGGAATTAATACTGATACTGTATTACTTGGATCAACTTTCATAGTAGGTGGTCAAATTAAAGGACAACCAATGGAATTATTTTTAGTTTATCCTCAAGGCAATTATATTAAACCTGCAGATAGTAAACCATATTTAGTAATTGGAGAAGTTAAGTATGGCAAACCAATTTTAGACAGAGTCATTACCCCAGATGTCTCTATAGGTGACGCTTCAAGATGTGCCTTAATATCAATGGATTCTACATTAAAAAGTGATTTAACTGTTGGTCCTCCAATAGATTTTGTTGTTTATAAAAAAGATGAGTTAAAAATTACATCACAAAAATGCTTAAACTTGAATGACAAAGAATTTTCAAAGGTTTCTGGTGAATGGTCAGAAGGCATTTTGAAAATATTTAATTCATTTCCTAGATTTGACTGGGAAAAATAATTACTTTTAAGAAAAAATTTTTTAATGATAAAAAGAGATCTTTATTACGAAAGAATTCCTACCAAAAGTTTAAGAAACGATGTTAGATACCTAGGAAATATTTTAGGAAAAGTAATAAGAGAGCAAGAAGGAAATAAGTTTTTTAAATTAGTTGAAAAAACAAGACTTTTATCAAAAGCAAATATTGCAAATAAAAACAAAAAAAATCCTTTCAAAAATCTATCTAAAGAAATTAAAAAACAAAATCCTAAAGACTTACTGAGATTAACTAGAGCATATAATCATTTTATGAATCTATATAATTTAGCTGAGTCAGTAGACGCTTCTAGAACACTGGATCAATTTGAGAATTCCTCAAAAGATAAAAAAAATAAAAATATATTTATTGAAGAAATATTTGAAAGTTTTTTTAAAAATAAAAATATTTCTAATGAAGAAATTTTTGATTTAGCAAAAAGACTTAATATTGGCATAGTTTTAACTGCTCATCCAACTGAGGTAAAGAGAAGGACCTTAATACAAAAATATCATACATTGACCGAAATATTGGAACAAAGAAATTTACTTCAAAACTATCCTTCTAAAATAAAAGTATTAGACAAAAAAATGTTTGATGAAATAACAATTATCTGGAATACAGATGAGCTCAAGAGATACAAACCATCTCCTTTTGATGAGGCAAGATGGGGATTAGCAATTATAGAAGACAGTCTATGGGAGACTATTCCTAAAGTTTACAGGAGACTTAATGAAATATTTGTAAAAAACATGAAAAAAAATTTACCAAAAAATTTTAATCCTATCGAATTTGGTTCATGGATGGGTGGTGATAGAGATGGAAATCCTTTCGTTACATCCAAAGTTACTGAGGAAGTCTTGCTTTTATCAAGATGGGAAGCTGCAAAACTTTATGAAAAAGCTTTAACAAAATTAATAAGATCTTTTTCTATGCAAAAATGCTCTAAAAAAATATTAAAATATACAGGTTACTCATATGAACCTTATAGAGTTTATTTAAGACCCCTAAGAGACAAAATGAGGAGAACACACAGAATGATAGAGCGCCATTTAGTTCAAAAAAAACCTCTAAACCAAAAAGAACTTATTTCCTCAAAAGAAGAAATTTTAAAACCGTTAAGAGTAGTTAGAGAATCTTTGGAACAGTCACAAAATGAAAATATTGCAAGCGGAGAATTACTAGACTTAATGAGAAGAGCGAAATGTTTTGGAATTAATCTTGCTAAATTAGATATAAGACAAGAGGCATCTAGGCACACTAAACTAATTGCCGAGATAATAAAAAAAAAATTTAAAAAAGATTATTATTCGTGGTCAGAGCAAAAAAAAATAGAGTTTTTATCAAAAAAAATTAGAGAAAAAAATTTTATCAATAGTTTTAAATTTAAAGATAAGGAGAATTTAGAAGTTTGGTCTACTTTTAAGGCTTTATCAAGCCAACCTAAAGAATGTTTAGGAGCTTATATTATTTCTATGACATCCTCAGCGTCTGATATTCTTTCAGTCATGCTTTTACAGAAAGAAGCAAATATAAAACATAAATTAAGAGTAGTTCCTTTATTTGAAACCTTAGATGACTTAATAAACGGAAGCAAAATAATGTCATCTTTATTCAAACTAAAGTGGTACAGAAATATGATTAATCATGAACAAGAAATCATGATTGGTTATTCAGATTCCAGTAAAGATGCAGGTAAACTATGCGCAAGTTGGCATCAATATAAATTACAGGAAGAAATTTTAGCTTTATCAAAAAAATTTAAATTAAAATTATCTTTTTTCCATGGCAGGGGTGGTTCAGCTGGAAGAGGTGGTGGACCAATACAAGCCACCCTTAGATCTCAACCACCAGGTTCGGTCAACGGAAAAATAAGAATTACAGATCAAGGTGAAGTAATACAACAAAAGTATGGTTATGAGCCCATAGCTAAATATAATTTATGTAGTTACATAAGTTCTGTGATGCTAGCTACATTAATTCCTCCCCCACGACCAAAAGAAAATTGGAGGAATTTGATAGAGAGTATGTCTGATATATCTAAAAGTTCTTATAGAAAAAATTTAACATCAAGTACTGATTTTATTAGATACTTTAAAACAGTTACTCCTCATTTAGCATTAGGAAAATTATCTATAGGATCTCGTCCATCTAAAAGAAAAAATATAGATAATATTAAAGGTCTTAGAGCAATACCTTGGGTGTTCGCTTGGACCCAAATAAGACTAATGCTACCAGCCTGGTTAGGGACTGCTGAAGCATTAAGATACTCTTCAATTAAAAAATTTAAAAATAATTTAATTGATATGGAAAAAAATTGGCCTTTTTTTAATTCAACAATGGATTTACTTGATATGGTTATTTCAAAAGTTGATCCAGAAATTTCAAAAATTTATGAGGGTTATTTAGCAGATGATAATCTAAAAAGAGTAGGCAAAAAACTAAGATTTCAATTTGAAGCTCTAAAAAAACTTAATCACAGCATTACACCATATGAAATTTTAAAACAAAGAAAAACGTTTAGAAGCCCAGCAATTATAAGGAATGTGTACTCTGAAGTTTTAAACATTCTGCAAGCTACAGTGATGATGAAATTAACTAAAAAAAATAAAAATAAAGTAAATAACAATTATTTAAATGATGCCTTAATGACTAGCATAGCAGGTATATCAGCAGCTATAAAAAATACCGGTTAGTTAATAGATTTTACTTATTAAAATTTTATCGTTACAAATATTAATTACTGAATTGTTGATATAAATAACGTTTTTCTCTAAGATTAAGTTTTTTATTTTGTATTAATGAAATTTTCAATAGTTATTCCAGTTTATAATGAGTCTAAAAATATACCATTGCTAATAAATCAAATTTATAAAGTTTTAAAATCTCAAACTTTTGAATTGATACTTGTTGATGATAATTCTACTGATGAAACAAAAAATATAATGAAAAATTACCAAAAGAAAAATTTAAAATATTTGATTAGAAAACAAGAGAGAGATTTAACAAAATCATGTGTTTTTGGCTTCGAAAAATCAAAATATAAAAATATATTAGTTATGGATGGTGACTTACAGCATAGACCAATTGATATAATTAAACTGGTAATAACTTATAAGAAAAAAAAAGCAGACTTTGTAATTGGTACACGAAATTTATTTAAAAAAAAAAAACACAATCTTAGTTTCTTTCGATTGAGTGCATCTAGGATTTTAATATTACTTGTAAATTTTTTTTTAGGTAAAAAAACATCAGATCCTATGAGTGGGTTTTTTATTTTTAAAAAAAAAATTTTTTCTAACAATAAAAGAAAACTATATAATCGCGGCTATAAGATTTTAATGGATCTAATTTATATAAATACGGAAAAAAAAAAAATTTTTGATGTTGATATAAACTTTGATAATAGAAAAAAAGGTGCAAGTAAAATGAATCTTAAAATACTTATATCTTTAATTAATATGATTATTTATAAAATATATGGAAAAATTTTTAACAAACTTTCTTAAAACTAATTATTTTAAATATTACTTAATTTTTATTTTTATTTTCTCAGTAATATTTCTATCACAAAAATTTCTATATCCTACAGATTGGACCACGTCTGAATGGATGATAAATTATCAAGGTGGTTTTGTAAGAAGAGGATTGATGGGTGAAATATTATTTAACCTTCATAAAATCTCAAATATACCAATAAGATATTTAGTTTTTTACTTAGAAATATTTATTTTAGTAATTTTTCTTTTTTTAGTTTTTAAATTTTTACAAAATATAACTTTAAATAAGCTATTAATTTTTTTATTTTTTTGTCCTATTTTTTTAATTTATCCAGTTGCAGAAAATGAGGTAATAGCAAGAAAAGAATATATTTTACTATCAATTTATATAATCTATTTGATGTTACTATTAGAAAATAATTACCTATTCTTTATTATAATTTTAATATTTTTGCCAATTATGAATCTTATTTGGGACGGCATGATATTTTATATATTTTTCTTTATATTTAGTTTTTTTTGTAAAAAAGAAATTAAAAAGAAAGAACTAATATATTTTACATTTTCTTACTTACCTTATCTAATTAGTTTATATTTTATATTAATTTCTAAATCCGATCCAATTGGTTTTGAAAAAATGTGTTTATCGATCAATGAGGCTTGTTTTGGTGCAATGTTTGCTCTAGATAAAACTCTCATATGGAACATAGAAGATGTAATATCTAAATTTAAAATAGAATATTTAATAAGATATTTACTAATAATTTTAATTTGTTTTTCACCTATTTTGATTTTTTCATATTACGATAATTTTAAAATAAATATAGGCAAATACTCAATAAATAAATTTTTATTGAAATTGAATTCAATTCTTATCTTATCTATTTTATTATTTATGTTTATTGGTTTTGATTGGGGTAGGTGGATAAATATAGGATACTCTTTTTCAATTTTAACTTTATTTTTTCTAATTAAAAATTCTAATATAGATATTAATAAAAATAAATTTTCAAGATTTTTCGAAAAATTCTCAGTTAATTATAATAAAAGTTTTTATTTTTTATTTTTTTTATATTGTTTTACATGGAATATGAAAGCAATCATGACAGATGATATTGGATCTTTTCCTTATTACCGAATTATTACAAAATTTTTCAAATATTTATTTGTGTAAACTTGATATATTTTTAAAAATCATGTGATTATTTTCATTGGAAAATCTTGATAATAATTTTTCAGATTCTCGGATCATTCTCGGATCTAGAGAGATAAAATAAAAAAAATTTACTTATTCATCTTGTTCAATTATAAATATTAGCAAAAACACTAATGAAATTCATAGATACTTTAGAAATAAATGATGAAATTTATGAATATAAAGATATTAAAAAATTATTTTAATTAAAAATAAATGCTTAAAGCTACAAAGATAAAAAAAAAAATATTTATTTCAACATTAGTATATTTTTCATTTGTAATTTCATTCTATGCTCTTAATGAAGGACAACCTTTTTTATCATTATACAATAATGGTTTTGATACTGTATTAGAAACGGTAATTAAATCAGAAACAAGTGATCGTATCAAAAAATTAGTATTTTCTTTAGATGCTAAATATTTGGAGGTAATGATTGGTTTCTTTTTCTTTTTACTTATGATTTTTTTTCTTTTTAATTCAAAAAAAATAATTTTTTCTAATAAATTTTATGATTTTTTTAAATTAAGTGAGTTTAGACCTGAGTTTTTTAAAAATGATATTTATATTTTAATAGCATTAGCTGCGGGTTTAGGCTTATTTCTTGAATTGGCAATTATTAGAATACACTCCTCGTATTTTCAATTATTTGCATATTTTAAAAACCTAAGTCTTTTATCTTGTTTTTTAGGCTTGGGTATAGGTTATTCTTTTTCCAAGGTAAGATTGTATTCTTTGAACTGGACATTTCCTCTTGTCGCTCTTCAGGTTTCATTTATGTATATACTTAAGGACACTCCAATAACTCTTTTTTTTCAGAACCCTATTTCGGAAATTTGGAATATGGGACAATCAATTGCTGTAGGCTCATTACATGTAATATTAATTTATTTTTTTATTTCAATAATATTTTTATTTAACGCATTAGCTTTTATCCCTTTAGGACATTTAGTTGCTAGATTAATGTTAAATACAGATCCTTTAAAAGCATACAGTTATGATTTATTAGGTGCCATTGCAGGAATTGGTTTATTTACTATACTTTCTTTTCTTTGGACAGGCCCTACTGTTTGGTTAATCATTTCTTTTTCAATTTTAATTTTTTTTCAGTTTAATTTAAAATTAAATATCAAATTTAGCTGTATTACTTTCGTAATTTTAATCTTAAGTTTAAATATATTTAATGATACTAGCAAAATGGATCTTCACTCGCCTTACCAAAATGTATCAGTTAAGTTTAATAATAATCAACTTATTCCAATCACTGTTCAATCAAACAATATATGGTTACAAACACCAATAGACTTATCAAATGAAATTAATCAAAAAAAGAATTCAAGCTGGCATAAATTTTATATTATTCCTTTCACATCTACTAATTATGATTTTAAAGATATTTTAATTGTCGGGAGTGGTACTGGTAATGATGTTGCTACTGCGATTAGAAACTCTAAAGGAAATATTGATGCTGTAGAAATAGATCCATTAGTTGCAAATTTAGGTGAGAAATTTCATCCTGAAAACCCATACAGCAATTCAAGAGTAAATTTGATAATCAATGATGCTAGAAATTTTATTAAAGAGATTGATAAAAAATACGACTTAATTGTTTATAGTGTTTTAGACTCTCATGCAAATTTATCTTCTAAAGGAGGAGTAAGACTTGATAGTTATGTTTATACTGTAGAGTCATTTTTTGAAGCTAAAAAAAAATTGAATGAAAATGGTGTTATGTTTCTTAGTTTTGCAGTTTCAACCGAGCAAATGGGTAACAAAATCTACAAGATGTTAAAAATGAATTTTGAGAATGAGCCTAAAATTTTGACCAGAGACCATCAAAGTGATGATGAAAATTTTATTGAGGGTATTTATTCATTTGTTGTGTCGAATAAAGATCTTTCATTGGATTTGTCGAAATCAAATTTTATTGAAACCAATGTATTCAAAGACAAAAAATTTTATCAAGATGTCGATGTTTCAACAGATGATTGGCCGTTTTTTTATATGTCTTATAGAATTTATCCAATTTCTTACGTTGTTTTAATATCAGTAATTTTTTTTATATCTTTGTTTTTTTTAAAAAATTTAACAAAAATGAGTCTGAGTAAATTTTCTTACCCAAGTTTTTTTCTTGGTGTTGGATTTATGTTGATGGAAACAAAAGGTATTACTGAGCTTGCAAAAATTTATGGTAGTACTTGGTTTGTAGTTAGTGTTGTAATAACAGCTATTTTAACAATGGCTTATTTAGCTAACTTATTTATTATTAAAGGTATAAAAATTAGTATAAATCAAATCTATATTTTCTTAATTTTATCACTTTTATTAAGCTATTCATTATCATTTATAAATTATTACAATTATCCAATTTTTATTTTAAAATTGATAATTCCAATTATTTTAACATTTCCAGTTTTTTTTTCAGGCTTAGCTTTTTCAAAAGAGTTAGTAAGATACGGTTCCACAGCTAATGCTTTGTCGTGTAATATTTTAGGTGCCATTGTAGGTGGCTTACTTGAATATAATTCTATGTATTTTGGTTTTAAATTTTTATATTTACTTGCAATATTTTTTTATTTTATGGCTTATGTATCTTCAAGCAAATTGAGACTAGTCAGATAAATTAAACTAGATATAATTTATACGAGCGATATTATAGATTTTAGATTATCAAGGATTTAATAGGATAACTCGGATCATTCTCGGATCTAGGGAGATAAAATAAAAAAAATTTACTTATTCATCTTGTTCAATTATAAATATTAGCATAAACACTCATGAAAATAACTCATGCCCTCGTGGTGAAATTGGTAGACACAAAGGACTTAAAATCCTTGCCCTTTTGGGAGTGCCAGTTCGAGTCTGGCCGAGGGCACCATAAATGATTAGAATAATATCTGATACAAATACAAAGTCTCAAAAAATAAAATCTTATTTGGAAAAAAAGTTAAAAAATTTAAAATTAAATTCTAATTTATCTATCGTTGTTGGTGGAGATGGTTTTATGCTTAAAACTTTAAAAAAATACAAAAATAGTTCTCGAATTTATTATGGAATTAATTCAGGCAATTACGGATTTTTAATGAATAAATTTTCTGCTAATAAAACAATAAAAAATTTATCCAAAGCTAAAATGATTTCAATTTCACCCTTAGAAATGAAGGTTACTACCAAAAATGGTATATCAAGGAAATTTATTGCAATTAACGAAGTATCTGTACTAAGACAAAGCAGACAAGCCGCTTCGCTTCAAGTTCTTTCTGGAAAAAAGTATTTAATAAAGAGATTAATCTCTGACGGAATTTTAGTTTCAACTCCTGCAGGAAGCACAGCATATAATTTATCTGTTCATGGTCCAATATTAAGTCTTAATTCAAAAAAACTTTCCGTCTCACCAATTAGTGCGTTTAGACCAAGAAGATGGAAAGGAAAAATAATCAATGAAAATTCTGTTGTTAAGATTAAAAATTTAAACCCTCTAAAAAGACCCATCAGTGCTGTTGCCGATAATATGGAGATAAGAAATGCAAAACAAATCACTGTAAAAATTAATAAAAAAATTAGATTCAATCTCTTGTACGATACAAATAGAAGTCTACAAAAGAAAATAAAAATAGAACAATTAAGAAGAGAAATAAATTAATGGTGCCCCCGCACGGACTCGAACCGCGGACCTATTGATTACAAATCAATTGCTCTACCAGCTGAGCTACAAGGGCATTGGATGTTTTTTATAATATATTTAATACTAATCAACATTTTTTTTTGCTTTGTTTATATGAAAAAAAACTATCGACGCACTATTAGATATATTTAGACTTTCTAAATTTTTATTAATTTTTATTTTCACAAAATAATCAACATACTTTTCAGTCTTTTCATTCAATCCAAAACCTTCTGACCCAAATAAAAGAACATTGTCACCTTTCCATTCTACCTCTGAAAAATCTGTCTTTGCATGAGAGTCAAAGCCATAAATCCAAAAGTTTTTTTCTCTTAGAAATTTTAAAGTTGTATTAATATTAGACACTTTAAATATATTCATATATTCAATACTTCCACTACTGGCCTTGTACATTGCCTTGCTTGTTGCAGGGTAATGTCTCTCCTTAACTATAATACCGTCAACTTTAAATGCTAGAGCACTTCTAATGATTGAACCTATATTTCTTGGATCTGTGACCCCCTGAAGACAAATAAAAGTTTTATCTTTTTTTATCTTAATAAACTCTTTTAAACTTAAATCCTCTAATTTTTCTATTTCAGCGACGTAGCCCTGGTGTAAAATATTTTCATTTTTACAATATTTATCTAGCTCCTTCTTAGTTTTAAAATAAACTTTTATATCCTTAAGTAAATTTACCCTTTTATTTTCTCTGTGGATTGTTTTTTTGCTTTCCTCAGTTAGAAAAAGTTTAATTACTTTCCTACTAGGATTTTTTAGTGCCTCAATAACTGGATGTTTTCCAACGATATAAAAGTTTGAATTTGACATTATTTTCCTTAATTTTACTTAATTTTTAAGTCATTTTCTTGTTATTTCTCATATTGCATTTGTTCAATAAAAATATATAAAACCCCTGTTGTTTAAAGCTTTAATTGAACAAGGTGACGCTGCTCCTATTATTTAGTAGGAGGGGTACCAAAGCGGTCAAATGGGGCGGGCTGTAAACCCGTTGACTTCGGTCTTCGAAGGTTCGAATCCTTCCCCCTCCACCATTCTATTAAAGAAATTAAATGACTTGGAGTATTAACTTGGGTATGCGGGTGTAGTTCAATGGTAGAACGCTAGCCTTCCAAGCTGGATGTAAGGGTTCGATTCCCTTTACCCGCTCCAAAATATTAAAATATTAAAATGAGGTAAAATAGTAATGTCGAAGGAAAAATTTAATAGGTCCAAACCACATTGTAACATAGGTACAATTGGACACGTAGACCATGGTAAAACAACACTAACTGCTGCGATAACAAAAGTATTATCGGAAACTGGAGGAGCTCAATTTACAGCATATGATCAAATTGACAAAGCTCCAGAGGAAAAAGAAAGAGGAATTACAATTTCAACTGCTCACGTTGAATATGAAACAGAAAAAAGACATTACGCTCACGTAGACTGCCCAGGTCACGCCGACTATGTTAAAAACATGATTACGGGAGCAGCTCAAATGGATGGTGCAATATTAGTTGTTAATGCTGCAGATGGTCCAATGCCTCAAACCAGAGAACATATTCTTTTAGCAAGACAAGTTGGAGTACCTGCTATTGTTGTTTTTTTAAACAAAGTTGATCAAGTAAAAGATAAAGAATTGATTGAACTTGTAGAAGAGGAAATAAAAGAGTTATTAACTTCTTACAAATTCCCTGGTGACAAAACTCCAATTATTAAAGGATCAGCTTTAGCTGCTGTTGAAGGCAAAGATGAAGAAATTGGAAAAAAAGCCATCATGGACTTAATGAAAGCTGTTGATGAACACATCCCACAACCTGATAGACCAAAAGATAAACCTTTCTTGATGCCAGTTGAAGATGTATTTTCAATTTCAGGAAGAGGTACAGTTGTAACTGGTAGAGTTGAACAAGGTGTTGTGAAAACAGGTGAAGAAATCGAAATTGTTGGAATTAGAGACACAAAAAAAACAGTTTGTACTGGTGTTGAAATGTTTAGAAAAATTTTGGATACTGGAGAGGCTGGCGATAACATTGGTGCTCTTTTAAGAGGTGTTGAAAGAACAGATGTAGAAAGAGGACAAGTTTTAGCAAAACCTGGATCTGTTACTCCACACACAGAATTTGAAGCGCAAGCATATGTATTAAAAAAAGAAGAAGGTGGAAGACACACTCCTTTCTTTACTAAGTATAGGCCACAATTTTACTTTAGAACAACTGACGTTACAGGAGAAGTTGAACTTCCTTCAGGAACAGAAATGGTTATGCCTGGAGATGACGCTAAATTCACTGTAAAATTAATTACACCTATTGCAATGAGTGAAAAATTGAATTTTGCTATTCGAGAAGGTGGAAAGACTGTAGGAGCAGGAGTAGTAACAAAAATAATAAAGTAAGCTACCCCATAGGAGTGTAGCTCAATTGGTAGAGCGCCGGTCTCCAAAACCGGAGGTTGGGGGTTCAAGTCCCTCCGCTCCTGCCAAACTAAGGAGAATATGAAAAACCCAATTAAATTCATTCAAGAAGTTAAACAAGAAGCTTTTAAAGTTACATGGCCAACGGGTAAGGAGACATTACAGGGAACTTTAATGGTTGCTGCCATGGCAATAATTGCATCAATTTTTTTTTTACTTCTTGATCAGTTATTTCAATTTATTTTAGGGATAATATTAAAAATAGGTTTATAATGAAAAATTGGTACATAGTTCAGTCACATTCAAGTTTTGAGAATAAAGTTGCTCAGTTAATAAAAGAAGAGGCTAACAAAGCAAAGATTTCAGATAAAATAGAGGAAATAGTCGTGCCTACTCATGATGTAACCGAGGTCAAAAGGGGCAAAAGAGTGCAAAGAAAAAAAAAGTATTTTCCTGGATATGTGTTAATAAAAAGTGAAATGAATGATAATATTTATCATATGATTAAAGGAATTAAGAAGGTGAGTGGTTTTCTAGGGTCTAAAGGTATTCCAGTCCCAGTGTCAGATAAAGAAATAGAAAAAATTCTTGGTCAAATGAAAGATGGAATAGCCCAGCCAAAATCCACTATAGATTATTCAGTGGGCGAGAAAGTTCAAGTTGTTGATGGACCTTTCGCTTCTTTTTCTGGTTTAATTGAGGATATTGACGAAGACAAACTTAGAGTTAAAGTATCAGTATCAATTTTTGGTAGACCAACGCCAGTTGATTTAGAGTTTAATCAAATTGAAAAGGCAAGCTAATGGCGAAAAAAGAAATAAGTGGTTATGTAAAATTACAAATCAAGGGTGGCCAGGCTAATCCAGCACCACCAGTTGGACCTGCATTAGGTCAAAGAGGAATTAATATTATGGAATTCTGCAAAGCATTTAATGATAAAACTAAAAATTTTATGGGTAAACCTGTTCCTGTAATTATAACTGTTTATAAAGATAAAAAATTCGATTTTGTAATTAAATCACCTCCAGCTTCGCACTTTATTAAAGAAGCAGCTAAACTAAAAAGTGGATCACAAGAGCCAGGTAGAAATATTGTAGCTTCCATCACAAAAAAACAAGCTGAGGAAATAGCGAAGAAAAAAATGGAAGATCTTAACGCTCATGACATTGATGAAGCAGTTAAAATTATAGCTGGTTCAGCTAGATCTATGGGTATAGAGGTAAAAGACTAATGAGTTCAAAAAGATTTAAAAAGCTACCCAAAAATACTAATATGGAAAAACCTGATACAATAAATAACTTGATTCCAATTGTAAAAAAAAATTGTACTACAAAATTCGATGAGTCAATTGATTTAAGTATTTTAATAAATAATAAACAAAAAAAAAATGAGATTAATATTAGAACAGCTGTAAATCTTCCAAGTGGAACTGGAAAGAAAATCAAAGTTGCAGTTGTTGCAGAAGACGATAAACAAAAAGATGCAAAAGAATCAGGAGCTGACATAGTAGGTGGAGACGATCTAATTGAAAAAATCAAAAATGGTGAATTAAATTTTGAAAAATTAATTTGCTCAACATCTATGATGCTCAAACTTTCAAAACTTGGTAAAATTCTGGGACCAAAAGGACTAATGCCCAACCCTAAATTAGGTACAGTTACAGACGATATAAAATCAGCTGTTAAAAATGCTAAAGCTGGTCAAATAGAACTTAAAAATGATAAAGATGGAAACATAGGATTAAGTTTTGGAAAGAAATCTTTTTCTGATGACAACTTAATCAAAAATTTTAATACTGTCATAGATACTCTTGAGAAAGAAAAATCGAATTTAACCATTAAAGGTGACTTAATAAGAAATATTTTTGTAACTTCTACTATGGGAGTTGCTTATAAAGTGAAATTAGGAAAGAATATTTAATTATGATAAGTAAAGAAAAAAAACAATCATATATAAAAGAAATGACTACTCAGTTTGATAAATCTGAAGCAGTAATAGTCGCTCATTATCAAGGTTTAACAGTTAAACAATTAGATGAATTAAGAAAAAAAATGAGAGAGCATGGTATTCAATTCAAAATTACTAAAAATAGAATTACTAAATTAGCATTAGAAAAAACTAGATGCAAAGAATTATCCAAATTGTTTACTGGTCCAACAGCTGTTGCTTTATCATCTGATGCAATTACCTCAGCTAAAATATTAACTAATTTTTCAAAAGAAAATTCTAATCTAAAAATCCTTGGTGGAATCATGGGCGAGGATATTTTGGATGTTACTGGAGTACAAAATGTTGCTACTTTGCCATCCTTAGATGAAGCAAGAGCAAAAATAGTAGGAATATTGAGGTCTCCAGCGCAAAAAATCGCAAGTATTTTACTTGCGCCAGCCTCAAAAATCGCTATTTTAGCGCTCGAAAAATCAAAAAAATAACCTTGGAAGAAGTATGGCAGATCTAAATAAAATCATTGACGAACTATCGAACCTTACTGTTGTTGAAGCAGCAGAATTATCTAAACAATTAGAAGAAAAATGGGGAGTTACAGCAGCAGCAGCAGTTGCAGCACCTGCAGCAGGAGCAGCAGTTGGTGGCGCACCTGCAGAAGAGAAAGATGAATTTACAATTGTATTAGCTTCAGCAGGAGACAAAAAAATTAATGTAATTAAGGAAGTTAGAGCAATTACGACATTGGGCTTAAAAGAAGCAAAGGACTTAGTTGAAGGAGCACCTAAAGAAATTAAATCTGGTGTAAACAAAAAAGATGCTGAAGAGATGAAGAAAAAACTCGAAGCAGCTGGCGCAAAAGTAGAACTTAAGTAAATAAAATTTAAATAGGCTGTTAGTTTAGTTATTAACAGTTAGGACTTGATGCAATTATCTTTTACTAAAAAGAAAAATATTAGAAAAAATTTCGGAAAATTAAAAGAAGGTTTATCTATACCTAACCTAATTGAAGTTCAAAAGAACTCTTATAAAGAACTTACTGAATTTAAAGCTGATGTAGACCAACAATTTGTAAAAGGTTTTGACAGGGTTTTTAAGAGTATTTTTCCAATTGAAGATTTAAATGACAAAGCAACTCTCGAATATGTGAGTTATAAACTTGAGAAACCTAAATTTGATGTTGAGGAATGTATACAAAGAGGCTTAACTTATTCATCTGCATTAAAATGTAATTTGAGACTTGTTGTTTATGAAATAAACCAAGAAAATAACACTAAAGATATACTATCTGCCAAAGAGCAAGAAGTATATATGGGTGAAGTTCCAATGATGACTAATAGTGGAACTTTTATAACAAACGGAGTTCAAAGAGTTGTTGTAAATCAAATGCACAGAAGTCCAGGTGTGTTTTTTGACCATGATAAAGGCAAATCTCATGCTAGTGGTAAATTATTATTTAATTGTAGAGTAATTCCTAATAGAGGTTCTTGGCTTGACTTTGAATTTGATGTCAAAGATCTATTATATTTTAGAGTAGATAGAAAAAAGAAAATTTTAGTATCAACATTATTGTTAGCTTTAGGATTTAATAAATCCGATATGATTAATGAATTTTATGATAAGGAAGTTTATAATTTTGATAGTAAATCAAAAAAATGGAAAACAAAGTTTAATCCTGAAAACTATAAGTCCAAAAATTTTTCCGAGGAAATAATTGATGCAAAATCAAATAAGGTAATTATTAAAAAAGGTGAAAAAATAAATTATTTAAAAGCGAAAAAACTACATTCTGATGGATTGAAAGAAATTATAGTATCTAGTGAGTTTTTATTTGGAAAATATTTAACAAAACAATTTATAATAGGTGAAGATACATTTAAAATTGGAACCGAATTAAATGAAACTATAGTAAATAAAGTTATTGAGCAGAATATTACAACTATTGAAACCGCTTATACAAATTCTATAAATAAAGGTCCTTATTTATTGCAAACAACGTTTAATGACAAAAATGAGAATAAAAATGATGCGATAAATGAAATTTACAAAGTACTTAGACCTGGGGAGCCACCAACTATTGATATAGCCTCTCAAATTTTTAATAACTTATTTTTTAGTTCAGATAGATATGATTTATCTGATGTAGGAAGAGTAAAATTAAATTCTAGATTAAATCTTAATTGCTCAGATAAAATTACAATACTAAGAAACGATGACATCATTTCAATAATTAAAAAAATGTTAGACCTAAGAGATGGTAAAGATGAGGTTGATGACATAGACCATTTAGGAAATAGAAGAGTTAGATCGGTGGGCGAGCTTGTAGAGAACCAAGCAAGAATTGGTGTTTACAGAATGGAAAGGGCAATTAAAGAAAAAATGACAACTTTAGATGTAGAGTCCGCAATGCCACAAGATTTAATAAATGCAAAACCTTTAACAATTTCATTAAAAGACTTTTTCGCAACTTCTCAACTCTCTCAATTCATGGATCAAACAAATCCACTGTCTGAAATAACTCATAAAAGAAGAGTTTCTGCTTTAGGCCCTGGTGGTTTGACAAGAGAGAGAGCTGGTTTTGAAGTTAGAGATGTTCATCCTACTCACTATGGCAGAATATGCCCCATAGAAACTCCAGAGGGACCTAATATTGGTTTAATAAATAGTTTGTCAACTTACTCAAAAATTAACAAATATGGTTTTATAGAGTCACCATACAGAAAGGTAATTGAAGGTGTTGTACAAGACAAGATAGAATATTTGTCAGCAATGGAGGAAACAAAATATACAATTGCCCAAGCTAACTCAAAAATAGACAAAAATGGAAAATTAACAGAGGATTTAGTTTCAAGCAGACAAAATTTAAATTTCATATTATCTAAACCTGAAAATATCGATTACATTGATGTTTCCCCAAAACAATTAGTTTCAGTAGCTGCATCATTGATACCATTTTTAGAGAACGATGATGCAAATAGAGCTTTAATGGGATCTAATATGATGAGACAAGCTGTGCCTTTGCTTAAACCAGAATCTCCTCTAGTTGGAACGGGAATAGAAAGCGATGTTGCTTTAGACTCAGGAGTAACTATTGTAGCAAAAAGAGATGGTGTAGTTGATAAAATTGATGGAAAAAGAATTGTAATAAAAGCAACTAGTGAAACAGATTATTCAAAATCTGGTGTTGATATTTACAATCTACAAAAATTTAAAAGATCGAACCAAAATACTTGTATTAACCAAAAACCACTAGTTAGGGTTGGTGATAAAGTTAAGAGTGGAGATATAATTGCAGACGGCCCATCTACTAAAATTGGTGAATTAGCACTAGGCAAAAATGTAACAGTAGCATTCATGCCTTGGCAAGGTTATAACTTTGAAGATTCAATATTAATTTCTGAGAGATGTGTAACAGACGATGTATTTACTTCAGTCCATATTGAAGAGTACGAGGTAATGGCAAGGGACACAAAACTTGGTGAGGAAGATATAACAAGAGATATACCCAATGTTAATGAGGAAGCATTAAAAAACTTAGACGAGTCAGGTATAGTTTATATAGGTGCAGAGGTAAAACCAGGAGATATATTAGTAGGTAAAGTCACTCCAAAAGGTGACACCGCTTCAGGTCCTGAAGAAAAATTATTAAGATCAATTTTTGGTGAAAAAGCTATTGATGTAACAGATACATCATTAAAGATGCCTAGCGGTAGTGGTGGCACAGTAATTGATGTAAGAGTATTTAACCGACATGGAATCGAAAAGGACGAAAGATCAATTACTATCGAAAGAGCAGAAATTGATTTAGTGCAACAAGATAGAATAGTCGAAGAAGAAATTTTAAATAGAAGTATAAAACAAAGAGCACTACAAATTTTAACTGGCTTTAAGCTACCTAAAAAAATCAAAAACTTAAATCAAGGTACTGAAATTAATCAAGAAAATATATCTGACCTATCTAGTGCTGATATTTTTAAAATTGATTTAAATGATGCAAAAAAAAATGAAATTTTAAATAAACTTAAAGAGCAATTCGATAATGCAAGTTTGGATATTAAAGAAAGATTTGAAGATAAAGTTTTAAAAATTAGACAAGGTGATGATCTTTTACCAAGTGTGATGAAAATGGTAAAAGTATTTGTTGCGATTAAAAGAAGATTGAGACCTGGGGATAAAATGTCTGGAAGACATGGAAACAAAGGTGTTGTTAGTAAAATCGTGCCAGTAGAAGATATGCCTTATAGACAAAATGGTAAGCCCGTTGATATTGTATTAAATCCATTAGGTGTTCCAAGCAGGATGAACGTTGGTCAAATTCTAGAAACTCATTTAGGCTGGGCATGTACAGAGTTAGGCGACAAACTAAAATCCTTAATTTATGAAAATCAAAAAAAATTAGAGTTAACTTCAAAAATCAAGGAATTTCTGAAATCTGTTTATGGTCAAGAAATACTTGGAGATTCAATAGAAAAATTATCTAAGAATGAATTTTCCGATCTTTGTGAAAATTTAATGAATGGTGTACCTATATCTACTCCAGTATTCGATGGCGCGAAGGAAAAAGATGTGACTGAGATGCTTGATTTAGCAAAGTTACCTAAGTCAGGCCAAACAGAACTCTGGGATGGAAGAACTGGTGAGAAATTTGATAGACCTGTGACTGTTGGTACAATTTATATGTTAAAACTCCACCACTTAGTTGAGGATAAAATACATGCAAGATCTACAGGTCCTTACAGTCTTGTTACTCAACAACCTCTAGGAGGAAAAGCACAACTTGGAGGCCAGAGATTTGGCGAGATGGAAGTGTGGGCACTAGAAGCTTATGGTGCTTCTTATACTCTTCAAGAAATTTTAACTGTGAAATCAGATGACGTTGCTGGTAGAGTTAAAGTTTATGAAACTATAGTCAAAGGTGAGGAAAACTTTGAGTCTGGTATACCAGAGTCCTTTAATGTTCTTGTTAAAGAAATAAAATCTCTTGCATTAAACGTGGAGCTTAACTAATTATGAAAAAATTAATTTTTTTAATATTTTTGTTTTTTACAAATCTTTCTTACGCAGAGGACTTAATAAACATAGGTGAGAATATTTTTTATAATAAAGAGGCTTGTGTAAACTGCCACATATTAAATGCAGCAGATGGTGGAAATAATCAATTATCTAAAGAGCACGTTATAAACATAGTAACAAATGGTTACGGCGTTATGCCAGCATACAAAGATAAATTGACTGAAAAAGAAATAGAGGCTGTAGCTATATTCGTTTCAACAGAAGGTAAAAATTGGAAAAATAAACTCAGCTCATTTGTACAATAGTTATGAAAAAAGATTTAAGTAGCATATTTAAAACTAGTGAAATTTCTGATGCACAAAATTTTAATAGTATAAAAATTTCTCTCGCAAGTCCTGAAAAGATCAAATCTTGGACTTACGGTGAAATTAAAAAACCTGAAACAATAAACTATAGAACTTTCAGACCTGAAAAAGACGGTTTATTTTGTGCAAGAATTTTTGGTCCTATAAAAGATTACGAGTGTCTGTGTGGTAAATACAAAAGAATGAAATTTAGAGGCATAATTTGTGAAAAATGTGGTGTTGAGGTAACCAAATCTAATGTCAGACGTGAAAGAATGGGTCACATCAATTTAGCAACACCAGTTGCTCATATATGGTTTTTGAAGTCACTACCAAGCAGAATATCACTAGCTATAGACATGAAACTAAAGGAAGTTGAAAGAGTTTTATATTTTGAAAATTTCATAGTTATAGAACCTGGATTAACTGGTCTTAAAAAAAATCAGTTATTGTCTGAAGAGGAATTAATTAAATATCAAGATGAATTCGGTGATGAAGCATTTACAGCAGGTATTGGTGCTGAGGCAATTTTAGAAATATTAAAATCAATAGATCTTCAAAAAGAAAAAGAATTACTGGTTAAAACTATTAATGAGACAAAATCAAAGGTTTCTGAGGAAAGATCAATTAAACGTTTAAAGCTTATAGACTCATTTATTAAAACAGGTAATAAACCTGAGTGGATGATATTAACTGTAATTCCAGTAATCCCACCTGAATTAAGACCTTTAGTACCTTTAGATGGAGGTAGATTTGCCACATCAGATTTAAATGATCTATATAGAAGAGTTATAAACAGAAATAATCGTTTAAAAAGATTAATGGATCTAAAAGCTCCAGATATAATAGTTAGAAATGAAAAAAGAATGTTACAAGAGTCAGTTGACGCTCTTTTTGATAATGGAAGAAGAGGTAGAGTAATAACAGGCACTGGTAAAAGACCATTAAAATCTTTAGCTGAAATGTTAAAAGGTAAACAAGGTAGATTTAGACAAAATCTTCTTGGTAAAAGAGTCGATTACTCCGGTAGGTCAGTCATTGTAGTTGGTCCTGACCTAAAATTACATGAGTGTGGCTTACCAAAGAAAATGGCATTAGAATTATTTAAACCTTTTTTATATGCAAGATTAAATAAATTGGGTTTAGCATCGACAATTAAACAAGCAAAAAAATTAGTCGAAAGAGAAACCAATGCAGTTTGGGATGCACTAGAGCTTATTGTTAGAGAACATCCTGTTATACTTAATAGAGCCCCAACATTACACAGACTTGGTGTTCAAGCTTTTGAGCCTAAATTAATTGAAGGAGACGCAATTGAATTACATCCACTAACTTGTGCGGCTTTTAACGCAGACTTTGATGGCGACCAGATGGCTGTACACATACCATTAAGTTTAGAGGCGCAACTTGAAGCGAGAGTATTGATGATGTCTACAAATAATATTTTAAGCCCATCTAACGGAAAACCTATAATTGTACCTAGTCAAGATATGATTTTAGGAATTTATTATTTGTCTTTACCTCCATATCAAGAAAAAAATATCGAAGGTTATTTTGTGAACAACTCCGAAATTGAACAAGCTTTAGAGTCTGGCAGTATAAAAATACACTCTAGGATAATATCTAGATTTGAGACTGTGGACGAAAATGGAAAAGTGAAATTTGAAAAACACACAAGTACCGCAGGAAGATTTTTATTAGCTAATCTACTACCCAAAGACAAAGATATAACATTTAGTCTAATTGATAGAGTACTTCCAAAAAAAGTCGTCTCTGAAATAATTGATATTGTTTTCAGATTTACTGGACAAAAAAGCACAGTTATATTCTGCGATAAACTTAAAGATCTAGGGTTCAAACATGCTTTTAAAGCAGGAATATCTTTTGGTAAAGATGATTTAATTATTCCAAATAGTAAAGAGTCATTAATAGAGGAAACAAAAAAATTGATTAAAGACTACGAAACTCAATATTCAGAGGGTTTAATTACGAGAGGGGAAAAATATAATAAAGTTGTCGATGCTTGGTCAAAATGTACAGACAAAGTTGCATCTGAAATGATGAAGGGTATATCTGCTACAGAAAAAACAGATGAGGGACTTAATATAAACTCAGTGTTTATGATGGCTGACTCAGGTGCAAGAGGCTCAGCTGCTCAAATGAAACAACTAGCAGGGATGAGAGGATTAATAGCAAAGCCATCTGGTGAAATTATTGAATCGCCAATTACATCTAACTTTAAAGAAGGTCTAACAGCACTTGAGTATTTCAATTCAACTCATGGTGCTAGAAAAGGTCTTGCTGATACTGCTTTGAAAACAGCCAACTCCGGCTATTTAACAAGAAGATTATGTGATGTTGCTCAGGACTTAACAATAACAAAAAAAGATTGCGATTGTAAAAGCAAAGGAAGTATTACTTTATCTGAAATAATTGAGGGTGGTAATATTATTGTTAGTTTATCGGAAAGAGCATTAGGAAGAGTAGTTGCTGATGATGTTAAAAATCCAATATCTGGTGAAGTAATAATTAAAAAAGGTGAAATGATTGATGAAGCGGGATGTGAAAAAATTGATTCAGCTGGTGTAAAAGCTATTAATGTATACTCAGTTATAACTTGTGGATCAAAAGAAGGTGTTTGTGCAATGTCTTATGGAAGAGATCTTTCTAGAGGTCACATGGTAAATGTTGGAGAGGCAATCGGAATGATTTCTGCCCAATCCATTGGTGAACCTGGTACGCAGTTAACGATGAGAACATTTCACGTTGGAGGTACAGCTCAAATTAAACAAGATTCTCAAATTGTAGTTAAAAATGATGGATTATTAAAAATAATCAATACAAATTTATTAGAAGACTCTAAAAAAAATCAGATAGTTATGGGAAGAAATACACAAATATCTTTAGAAGATGAGAAAGGTATGCAGATAGCGATCTATAAAGTTCCTTATGGTTCAAAACTTTTTTTTAAAAATGGTGATAAAGTTAAAAAGAATTCAAAAGTTTGTGAGTGGGATCCTTATACAACACCAGTTATAGCTGAAAAAAGTGGTATAGTTAATTTTGTAGATTTAATTGATGGAGTTTCTCTTTCTGAAACTCAAGATGATACAACAGGAATATCATCTAAATCAGTTATTGATTGGAGATCGCAATCTAAAAATACAGAGCTTAAACCAAGAATTACCCTTAGAGATGAAAAAGGTAATGTTGTTAAAAAAGCAGATGATAATGAAGCTAGATATTACTTAGTTCCAGATTCTATCTTATCAGTAAAAGATGGACAAAAAATTAGTGCTGGGGACGTAATTGCAAGATTACCTAAGGAAACTTCAAAGACGAAAGATATTACAGGAGGATTACCACGAGTAGCTGAATTATTTGAAGCAAGAAAAGCTAAAGACAGCGCAATCATAGCAGAAAACGATGGTAAAGTTATGTTTGGAAAAGAAGTAAGAGGAAAACAAAAAGTGTCAATCGTATCGGACTCTGGTGAAACTTCAAATTACCTAATACCAAAAGGAAAACATATTAATTTTAATCCTGGCGAAGAAATCAAAAAGGGAGAATATCTTTTAGATGGTCAACCATTACCTCATGATATTTTAAGAATTTTAGGTATTAAAGAACTAACAGAGTATTTTGTAAATCAAGTTCAGGAGGTTTATAGACTTCAAGGTGTTATAATCAATGATAAACATATTGAAACCATTTTAAGACAAATGCTTAAAAAGGTTGAAATAAAAAACTCTGGAGACTCAGATTATCTGCCAGGTGAAATAATAGATAGGTTTAGACTTGAGAATGTAAACGAAGAATTAATTAAAAACGGTAAAAAACCTGCAGTTGGAGAGAGAGTCTTAATGGGAATTACAAAAGCTTCATTACAAACAGAGTCTTTTATTTCAGCTGCTTCTTTCCAAGAAACAACAAGGGTTCTTACAGATGCTGCCATAAAAGGAAAAGTTGATACTTTAGCTGGATTGAAAGAAAACGTAATTGTTGGAAGATTAGTTCCTGCAGGAACCGGTTCAATTAAAAACAAATGGAATAAAAAAGCATTAGAAGACGATCAAAAATTTTTATCTGAGCAAGAAAAAGTAGAACAAGCTGAAACGCCTGCAAATCCATAATAATAGAGCATTTTTTTTATTGTTTTAATTTGACAATTTTAAAAACTATAGTATTTTCACCAAGATTTTGGTTGGATAGTAGTGCTATTTAGGTACTAAACGCGACCACAGACATTAGACTACTTTAATTTCTTCCATAATCATTACTATATTAATTATGCCAACGATAAATCAATTGTTGAAAAAAAGAAGGACTAGACCAAAGGCTAGGGACAGAGTTCCTGCGCTTGAAAAATCTCCACAGAAAAGAGGCGTGTGTCTAAAAGTTTACACAACTACACCTAAGAAACCAAATTCTGCATTAAGAAAAGTTGCAAGAGTAAGATTGTCGAATGGACATGAAGTAACATCTTATATACCTGGAGAAGGTCATAATTTACAAGAACACTCGGTTGTTCTAATTAGAGGTGGAAGGGTTAAAGATTTACCAGGAGTAAGATACCATATCTTAAGAGGTAATTTAGATACACAGGGTGTAACTGCAAGAAAACAGCAAAGATCTAAATACGGAGCAAAAAAAGGTAAATAAAATGTCCCGTAAAAAAAGCTCCTCAAAAAAAAATATTTTATTAGATGCAAAATATAAATCTCCAATAATTCCCAAATTAATAAATTCACTTATGTATGATGGTAAAAAAACTATTGCTGAAAAGATTGTATACGATGCGATTGATAAAATAAAATCTAAATCGAAAGATGAGCCAATAACAATATTCAATCAGGCAATTACAAATATTAAACCAACTGTTGAAGTAAGATCAAGACGAGTAGGTGGTGCAACTTACCAAGTACCTGTCGAGGTAAAATCTAAAAGATCACAAGCTTTAGCGATCAGATGGCTTATAGACGCATCAAGAAAAAGAAAAGATAAAAAAATGTCTGATAAAATTTTTAATGAGATTTACGATGCATATCAAAATAGGGGATCAGCAATTAAAAAAAAAGAGGACACTCACAAAATGGCAGAGTCAAATAAAGCTTTTGCACATTTTAGATGGTAATAATAAATGGCTAGAACACATAAATTAGATAAATATAGAAATATTGGTATCATGGCCCACATTGATGCCGGCAAAACAACAACTACTGAAAGAATTTTATATTACACTGGAAAGAGTCATAAAATTGGAGAAGTACATGACGGTGCAGCGACTATGGATTGGATGGAACAAGAGCAAGAAAGAGGTATCACAATTACATCTGCTGCTACTACTTGTTTTTGGAACGATCATAGAATAAACATTATTGATACTCCTGGTCACGTAGACTTTACAATTGAAGTTGAGAGATCTTTAAAAGTTCTTGATGGTGCTGTTGCAGTATTTGATGGTGTAGCAGGTGTTGAACCTCAATCAGAAACAGTATGGAGACAAGCAGATAAATATAAAGTTCCAAGAATATGTTTTGTTAATAAGCTTGATAGAACTGGAGCGGATTTTTTTAGATGTGTTGACATGATTAAAGATAGGTTAGGGGCTAAACCTTTAGTTATGCAAATTCCAATTGGTATTGAGGCTTCACTTCAAGGTGTTGTTGACCTTGTAAAAATGAAAGCTATTGTATGGAAAAATGAAGATCTTGGTGCTGCTTGGGAAGAAAAAGATATTCCAGCCGATCTAAAAGAAATTACAGATAAATACAGGCAAGAGTTAGTTGAAACAGCTGTTGAACAAGATGAAAAGTTTATGGAAAGTTATTTAAATGGCGAAGAGATAAAAATTGAAGATTTGAAGAAATGTATCAGAAAAGGTTGTTTAAGCTTTAATTTTGTGCCAGTTTTAACTGGATCAGCTTTTAAAAATAAGGGAGTACAGCCGTTACTAGATGCTGTGGTAGATTATTTACCCAGTCCAGTAGACATAGGATCAATTAAAGGAACTAAACCAAATTCTGATGAAGAAATTGAGATGAAATTTGAGGATAATGCTCCTTTTTCTGCACTAGCTTTTAAAGTTGCTAATGACCCATTTGTAGGGTCACTTACTTTCATAAGAATTTACTCAGGAACTGTTAAGTCTGGTACTGGTATTTACAACACCTCAAAAGATAAAGAGGAAAGAGTTGGCAGAATGTTGTTAATGCATGCTAATTCAAGGGAAGACATTAAAGAAGCTAATGCAGGAGATATAGTAGCTTTAGCTGGATTAAAGTACACAATTACTGGACATACCCTTGCAAATGAAGATAAACCAGTGTTACTTGAACCTATGGAATTTCCAGATCCTGTAATCGAAATTGCCGTAGAACCAAAGACCAAAGGTGATCAAGAAAAAATGGGCGAAGCATTAGGTAGATTAGCAAAAGAAGACCCTTCATTTAGAGTTACGTCAGATGAAGAGTCTGGTCAAACAATTATTAAGGGAATGGGCGAGCTTCATTTAGATATCATAGTTGATAGAATGAAAAGAGAATTCAAAGTTGAGGCTAATATTGGTGCACCACAAGTTGCATATAGAGAAACAATCTTAAAAAATTCAGAATTTGACTACACTCATAAAAAACAAAGTGGAGGGGCAGGCCAGTTTGCAAGAGTTAAATTATCAGTTGAGCCATTAGAGCCGGGTAAAGGAAGAGAAGTTGAAAGCAAAATCAAAGGTGGCGCAATACCAAAAGAATTTATTCCTGGTGTTGAAAAGGGCATAGAAAGCATTTCTGACTCAGGAATTTTAGCTGGATTTCCTATTATAGATTACAAAGTTACAATTCTAGATGGATTACATCATGATGTTGATTCAAGTGTTTTAGCTTTTGAACTAGCTTCGAGACAATGTTTTAAAGAAGCATGCAATAGAGCAACATTAAAGTTATTAGAACCTATTATGAGAGTTGAGGTTGTTACCCCAGAAGATTATATGGGAGATGTAATTGGTGATTTAAATAGTAGAAGAGGTCAGATAAATACTCAGGAACAAAGAGGCAATGCTACAGTTATAACCGCAATGGTGCCGTTGGCAAACATGTTTGGCTATATAAACGCTTTAAGATCCATGTCTCAGGGTAGAGCACAATATTCAATGTTTTTTGATCATTACGACAAAGTACCTCAAAACGTTCAAGATGAAGTAACAAAAAAAACAGGATCTTAAAAAAATGGATAAACAAAACATAAGAATTAAATTAAGGGCTTACGATAATAAAGTCTTAGATCAATCAACCGAGGAGATAGTTAATACAGTTAAAAGGACTGGTGCTAATATTAAAGGCCCAATACCTTTGCCAACTAAAATTGAAAGATACACTGTATTAAGATCACCTCATATTGACAAAAAAAGTAGAGAACAATTTGAAACAAGAACTCATAAAAGATTAATAGACATTATTGAACCAACACCGCAAACTGTAGAGGCATTAATGAAATTAGATCTGGCTTCAGGTGTGGATGTGGAGATTAAAATTTAATGATTGAAATTGGCTTAATTGGTAAAAAAATTGGTATGACCAGAGAATTCTATAAATCAGGACAATCTGTTCCAGTAACTGTTATTAAATTTGATAAAGGTAGAGTGATACAATTATTATCAAAGGAAAAAAATGGATATAACGCAGTTCAGATAGGTTTTGGAAAAATTAAAAACTCAAAGTTATCAAAACAAATGAAAGGATATTTTGCAAAAAAAAATACAGAACCAAAAAAGGTGCTTAAAGAATTTAGAGTAAAAAGCTTGGAAAATTTTAAAGAGGGGAACGAAGTAGGTATAGAAATATTTAAGGATACGAAATTTGTTGACATTAAATCAAAAACAATCGGAAAAGGTTTTGCTGGTGCCATGAAAAGACATAACTTTGCTGGTTTGAGAGCATCTCACGGTGTTTCAATATCACACAGAGCACATGGATCCACAGGTCAAAATCAAGATCCTGGTAAAGTTTTTAAAAATAAAAAAATGGCAGGACATATGGGTGATAAAATAAGAACAATGCAAAACATTGAAATAATAAAATCTGATCCTGATAATAATTTACTGTATTTAAAAGGATCTATACCAGGTTCTAAAAATACGCAAGTTGTAGTTAAAGAGTCTGTTAAAAATGTAAGAAAACTGACAATGGCTGAAAAAATTGAAAAAATTGAAAAATTAAAAAAAATACCTGAAAAAAAGAAGAAATAAATGAAAATAGATAAATTGAGTATAGATGGAAAAAAAACTTCAATTGAAGTCAATGATAATATTTTTTCGTCAAAAATTAATGAAACTTTAATTAGCGAGGTAATATATAAAACAAACGCAAATTATAAAGGTAGAAAATCTAAAACTAAACAAAAGAATGAGATTATTGGATCTACTTCTAAAATTTATGCTCAAAAAGGAACGGGTAATGCTAGACACGCTAGTAGAAAGGCACCGATATTCGTTGGCGGAGGTGTGGCTCACGGTCCAAAAGGAGAGACAAAATATAAAAAAAGAAAATTAAATAAAAATGAAAAAAGATTAGGCATTGCATCAATATTAACAAAAAAACATAAATTGAATGACTTAATAATATTTAACGATTTTTCTAAAGAAATCAAAAAAACGAAAGAAATGAATTTAATTTTGAAAAAATTTCACGCTATAAACAGTATTCTTATTTTAGATAAATCTTCAAAAAATAATATTGATAAAGCTGTTAGGAATATTCCGAATGTAAAGTGTACAGATGTAAATCATTTTAGCGCTTTTGATATAGTTAAATATAAAAAGATAATATTCACCGAGAGTTCATTAAAAGAACTAGAAAAAAGGTATAATTAAATGAGTAAAATAAATTTATACGACACAATTGTAGGTCCAGTAATAACTGAAAAATCTACAAACTTATCTTCATTTAATAAAGTTGTTTTTAAAGTAATTGACACTGCAAATAAAAAGACCCTTAAAAAAAATATAGAAAAAATATTCAAGGTTAATGTTACAAAAATAAATATTATTAATAAAAAGAACAGAACTAAATTTACAAGAGGAAGGACAGTTAAAGTCAAAGGTTATAAAAAGGCAATAGTTACTCTTAAAAAAGGACAGAGTATTGATTTAACGACAGGTATATAATGAGTCTAAAAACATTCAAACCTTATACAAAATCTACTAGAGGAACAATTCTAGTTGATAGAAGCAAAGTTTGGAAAGGCAAACCTCACAAACCCCTAACTGCTGTTAAATACTCATCAAGTGGAAGAAATAACCAGGGTAGAATTACAGCTAGAAATATAGGTGGTGGTCACAAACAAAAATATAGAATGATAGATTTTTATAGAAAAAAAAAAGGATCAAAAGCTGAAGTAGAAAGAGTTGAATACGATCCAAATAGATCTTGTTATATAATGTTAGTAAAATTTGATGATGGTGAGAAATTCTATTATTTAGCTCCGCAAGGAATAAATATTGGAGATAAAATATCAAATGGCGAAGACTCAGAAATTAAAATTGGTAATTGTTTACCATTATCTGAAATACCAGTTGGTATTGATATTCATAATGTAGAAATAAATCCTGGTGGTGGTGGAAAAATAGCAAGATCAGCAGGCACCTCAGTATCAATTTCTGGTACAGATGGAAATTATTCAATAATTAAAATGACTTCAGGCGAAGTTAGAAGGATTGATTCAAGATCATTAGCTACAATAGGTGTTCTTTCAAATCCTGATCAAAAAAATATAAAGATAGGTAAAGCTGGTAGATCAAGGTGGTTGGGTAGAAGACCTCATACAAGAGGTGTAGTAATGAACCCAGTTGACCATCCCCACGGAGGTGGCGAAGGAAAATCTGCTGGCGGAAGACATCCAGTATCAAGAACTGGACAATCTGCTAAAGGATTGAAAACGAGAGACAATAAAAGAACAGATAAGTATATAATTAGGAGAAGAAAGAGGAAGAAGGGATAATTTATGGCAAGGTCAGTTTGGAAAGGTCCATTTGTTGAGGAAAGCTTAATAAAAAAAGCAGAAAAACAAAAAAATGAAACTAACAGAAAACCTATAAAAACATGGTCTAGAAAATCGACTATAATTCCAGATTTTATAGGCCTAAGTTTTCTAATATATAACGGTAAAAAATTTATACCACTAACAATTTCAGAGGATATGGTTGGTCATAAATTCGGTGAATTTGCCCCAACAAGACAATTTTTTGGACATACACCAGCTGACAAAAAAGCTAAAGAGGAAGACACAAAAGATAAAAAATAATATATGAATAAAACAAAAAAAAATAACGAACTAAATTTAGTAAGATCTGTTAATAAAAATGTTAGATCGAGCACAAGAAAATTAAAACCTATTTTAAAAGCACTTGTTGGCAAAAAAGTTGATTTTGCATTACGAGACCTTGAATTTTCAAATAAGAGAATATGTGGTGATGTTAAAAAAACACTCGCTTCAGCAATTGCTAATGCAGAAAACAATTATCAATATGACATAGACAAACTTGTAATAAAAGAAGCTTACTGCGGAAAACAAGTGATAATGAAGAGATTTAGACCGAGAGCAAAGGGTAGAGCTGCTCCAATAATTAAACCCTATTCAAATTTAACAATTATATTATCCGAACAGAAACAAAATCAAAAGGAGAAATATGGGACAAAAGGTTAATCCGGTAGGTTATAGACTTGGTGTTAATAGAGGCTGGGACTCTGTTTGGTATGCTAAGAAAAAAGATTTTGGAAAATTCTTAATTGAGGATTTTAAAATAAGAGATTACATAAAAAAAAATGTTATAAACTCTGGTGTTTCTAAAGTAATGATTGAAAGAACTTCTAAAAAGTGTTTTGTCACCATTTATACTTCCAGACCTGGATTTGTTATTGGAAAAAAAGGTAGCGATATCGAGAAAATTAAAAATAAATTGTCAGCTTTAACAACAAACGAGGTTAATTTGAATATAAAAGAAGTAAAAAAACCTGAAACCAACAGTTTTTTAGTTGCTGAAAATATAGCACAACAATTAGTAAAAAGAGTTTCATATAGAAGGGCAATGAAAAGAGCGATGCAGTCAGCTTTAAGATTGGGGGCAAAAGGTATAAAAGTTTCTGTAAGCGGTAGGCTTGGTGGTAATGAAATCGCTAGAACCGAATGGTTAAGAGAAGGCAGTATTCCTTCACATACATTAAGAGCTGATATTGATTATGCTGAATCTGAGGCATTAACAACCTATGGTATTATAGGTATAAAAGTGTGGATTTATAAGGGTGAAATATTCTCAAAAGAATTTAGTCAGGAGACAAATAAAAAATAATTATGCTACAACCAACTAGAACAAAATTTAGAAAAGCACATAAAGGAAGAATTCATGGAAATGCATCAAGATGTAATACTATGAATTATGGTTCATTTGGTCTAAAAGCTTTACAACCAGACAGAGTTATATCAAAACAAATAGAGGCAGCCAGAGTTGCACTGACAAGACATATGAAAAGACAGGGAAGAGTTTGGACTAGAGTTTTCCCAAATATACCAGTATCAAAAAAACCTACTGAAGTTAGAATGGGTAAAGGAAAAGGATCACCGGAATTTTGGGCATGTAGAGTAAAACCTGGTAGGATCTTATTTGAGGTAGATGGTGTTTCTGAGCAAATTGCCAAAGAAGCACTGTATAAAGCTTCTGCAAAACTACCAATTAAAACCAAATTTATTAGGAGATTTTCTTAATGAAAAAAAGTGAATTTAAAAAACTAACTTTAGATAAAGCTAAAAAAGATTTGGAAAAAAATAAAAAAAATTTGTTTAATTTAAGATTTCAACAAGTAAATGGACAACTTACTAATACTTCAAAATTTAACCAGATCAAAAAAACTATAGCGAAATTATTAACATTTATAGGGAGGAAAAAGAATGCCTAAAAAAATTCTTAGTGGAATAGTTGTTAGCGATAAACCAAATAAAACAATTACTGTTATGGTTGAGCGTAAATATCAACATCCTTTATTTAAAAAAGTAATTAAAGTTAAGAAAAAATTTAGTGCCCATGATGAAAATAATAAATTTAAAAATGGAGATAAAGTCAAAATTATAGAATGCAGACCATATTCAAAGACAAAAAAATTTCAAGTCATGGAGGACAACAAGTGATACAAGTTCAAACAGAACTTAATGTAGCAGACAATACTGGTGCTAAAAGAATAGAATGTATAAAGGTTCTGGGAGGCTCAAAAAGACGATATGCAAGTATTGGTGATACAATTGTTGTAGCAGTTAAAGAAGCTATACCAAAAGGCAAAGTTAAAAAAGGTTCTGTTCATAAAGCTGTAGTAGTTAGAGTAAAAAAAGGAATTCATAGAGACGATGGATCAAAAGTTAAATTTGATAATAACGCTGCTGTATTAACTGATGATAAAGGTGAACCAATAGGAACTAGAATATTTGGACCTGTCACCAGAGAGCTAAGAAGTAGAGGGCAAATGAAAATAATATCGCTTGCACCAGAGGTAATATAAATGATTAAAAAAGGATCAGACGTAAAAATATTAACAGGTAAAGATAAGAATAAATCTGGTGAAGTTATAGAGGTAGATAGAAATAATCATAGAATTAAAGTTAAAGGCACAAACATGATAAAAAAACATGTAAAAACAACAAAAGATAAAAAAGGTGGAATATTTGAAAAGGAAAATTTTATACACATTTCAAATGTTGTTATTTTAAAAAAAGATAAGAAAAAGGAGACTAGTAAACAAAAATGATACCAAGATTAAAAGAACTCTATAAAAACGAAATCAAAAATTCTCTTAAAGAAAAATACGGTTTTAAAAATCTGAATATGTCTCCAGAAATACAAAAGATTGTGATAAACATGGGGTTAGGTATAGATGGTAATGATAGTAAAATTATGAAATCTTGTGAAGAGGACTTATCTAAGATTACCGGTCAAAAACCTGTCATGACTAAGTTTAAAAAATCTATTTCAAACTTCAAAACAAGAAAAGATACTAAAGCTGGTTTAAAAGTAACTTTAAGAAAAAATAGAATGTATGAATTTATAGATAGACTTGTAAATATTGCTTTACCACGTATTAAAGACTTTAGAGGTTTATCAATAAATGGCTTTGATAAATTTGGCAATTATACTTTTGGTGTGAAAGAACATATAATTTTTCCTGAAGTCAATTTTGACAAAGTAGATAAAATTAGAGGTTTGGATATTTCAATAGTTATAAGATCAATTTCCAATGAACATAGTTTGGAGTTATTAAAAAAATTTAATTTTCCGTTTAAAACTGAGAGGAGTAATTAATGGCAAAACTAAGCTCTGTTAATAAAAATAATAGAAGAATTAAGCTTTCAGATAAATTTTACAAAAAAAGAGATAAATTAAAAAAAATAATTATGAACAAAAAATTACCTTTAGAAGAAAGATTTAAAGCACAACAAAAATTATCAAAATTACCAAGAAACTCTGCGAAAACTAGAGTTAGAAATAGATGTCAAATTACTGGTAGACCGCATGGTGTATATAGAAAACTAAAAATTTCAAGGATTGCTTTAAGACAATTGGGTCTGCAAGGCAAAATACCAGGAATGGTAAAATCAAGTTGGTAGAAAGGATATATTATGAGTTTGAGTGATCCAATTGGAGACATGTTAGCTAGAATAAAAAATTCACAGATGAGAAATCATAAAAAAGTAGAAATGCCGTCATCAAATTTTAAAGCTAAGATAGCTGATGTTTTAAAAAACGAGGGATATATAAATAATTTTAATGTAGCAAACAATGATAATAAAAATATTTTAACAATAGATTTAAAATATAATTCAGGGTCTCCGGTAATTACTGTAATTGAAAGAGTTTCAAGACCTGGTAGAAGAATATTTTCTAGCGCAGAAAGTTTACCAAAAATTAATAATGGTCTAGGTATCGCGATTGTATCAACACCAAAAGGTGTCATGACAGATATTGAGGCAAGAAAACAAAAAATTGGTGGAGAGGTTATTTGTAAGGTATTTTAATGTCTAAAATAGGAAAAATAAACATCTCTATACCTGAAAAAGTAAAGGTGATCCTTTCCGGTTCTGATATAAATATTGAGGGCCCTCTAGGAAAACAATCTATAAAAATTAACTTAGATGTTTTTGATTTAAAAGTGAATGAAGGAAAAGATATTTCTATTAAACCTAAAAAATTAGACGACACGACAAAAAGACTTTGGGGAATGAATAGAAGTTTAATAAATAATGCTATTATAGGATCAAGTGTAGGATTTGAAAAAATTCTCGAACTAAACGGTGTAGGATATAGAGCCGCTTTAAAAGGAAATCAATTAAACCTTCAGCTAGGTTTTAGTCATGATATCAATTTTGATATACCAAGTGATATTAAAATTACTGTTGAAAAACAAACTACAATAAAAATTTCAGGTATGAATAAACAAAAAGTTGGTATGACAGCATCACAGATAAAATCTTTTAGACCACCAGAACCTTACAAAGGAAAAGGAATAAGAGAAAAAGGTCAATATGTTCTAAAAAAAGAAGGAAAAAAGAAATAATGAAATTAAATACTATTCAAAGAAAAAAATTTAGAATTAGGAATAAGCTTAAAAAAAATGCTGGAACGGATAGATACAGACTAAGTGTTTCAAGAAGTTTAAAAAACTTTTCAGCTCAAATTATTGATGATGTGAATAATAAGACATTGTTATCAGCCTCTTCAATCGAAAAAGAAATTAAAACTGGAGCTAAAACAAATAAAATATCAATTTCTAAAATTGTTGCAGAAAAATTAGCAAAAAAAGCTTTAGATAAGAATATAAAGAAAATTTACTTTGACAGAGGTAAATTTAAATATCATGGAAGAGTTAAGGTGTTTGCAGAAACTTTAAGAAAAAATGGAATGGAATTTTAAATGCAAAAAGATGATTTTATAGAAAAATTAGTTCACGTTAATAGAATAACCAAAGTTGTAAAAGGTGGAAGAAGATTCGGATTTTCAGCATTAGTAGTTGTTGGTAATCAAAATGGAAAAATTGGTATAGCTCATGCTAAGGCAAAACAAGTGCCTGATGCAATTAAAAAAGCAAATGAATTAGCTAGACGAAATTTAGTACAAATACCTTTAAGAGAGGGTAGAACAATCCATCATGATATATTTGGGAAAGACGGTGCAGGCAAAATTAAGATGAGAGCCGCTCCTAAAGGTACTGGAATTATAGCAGGAGGACCCGTAAGAGCTGTTTGCGAAGTTTTAGGTATAAGAGATGTTGTTGCAAAATCATTAGGAACAGCTAATCCACATAACGTAATAAGAGCCTGTTTAAAAGCTTTAAAAAAACAAAATTCACCAAAACAAATCTCTATTATCAGAAATAAAAAAATTTCAGAGATAATAGAGAAAAGAGGATAAATGTTAAATAATTTGAAAAAAATAAAACAAAAAAAAATAAGAGTCGGAAGAGGTATCGGATCTGGGAAAGGTAAAACATCTGGTAGAGGAGTAAAAGGTCAAAAATCAAGATCTGGAGTTGCTATAAAAAGTTTTGAAGGAGGTCAAATGCCTTTATATAGAAGATTACCTAAAAGAGGCTTTAATATTATAGGTAAAAAAGAGACAGGTTCATTAAATCTTGCTGAAATTCAGTCTTTTATACAATCAAATAAGATAAAAAGTTCTGACAAAATCGATTTAGTTCTTTTAAAAAAACTAAATATAGTAAAAAAAAGATTTAAAAAACTAAAAATCCTTGGCAAAGGAGAAATAAAAGAAAAAATAAATCTTGAAGTTAATTATTTATCTAACTCAGCAAAAGCTAAATTAGAAAAATCAGGCTCAAACATTAAGATTATTAATAAGTAATTTAATATGAGTTCAATTGCTCAATCTGGAGATTTAAAAAATCGTATAATTTTCACAATTTTAATTTTAGCCATATATAGATTTGGAACGTTTGTACCTTTACCTGGAATAGATCCTGAACAATTAAAAATAATGATGGAAGGTAATCAAAAAGGGTTATTAGGCATGTTTAATGTTTTTGCTGGTGGAGCAGTAAGCCGAATGGCTATTTTTGCATTAGGTATTATGCCTTATATATCTTCAGCCATAATTGTACAGTTATTAACTGGCGTATCTGATTATTTTAAAAATTTAAAGAGCCAAGGTGAAATTGGAAGAAAAAAAATTACTCAAATAACTAGATATGGAACCGTTTTGCTTGCGACAATTCAAGGATATGGTCTTTCTGTAGGTTTGGAAGCTTCGTCAGGTTTAGTAATTAATCCAGGAATATTTTTTAAAATTTCAACAGTTACAACTATCGTTGCTGGAACAGTTTTTTTAATGTGGTTGGGAGAACAAATCACTCAAAGAGGTATTGGAAATGGGATTTCTTTAATTATATTTTCAGGAATAGTTGCTGAGATACCGCGTGCATTAGTAACAACATTTGAGCTAGGAAGAACTGGTGCGATTTCAACAGTAATGATAATTTTTATTTTTATATTATTGATTGTTACAATAATGTTTGTAGTTTTTATGGAAAGAGCCCTTAGAAAAATATTAATTAATTATCCAAAGAGACAAATGGGAAATAAAATGTATGGCGGTGAGTCATCACATCTTCCTTTAAAGATTAATACAGCCGGAGTTATACCAGCAATATTTGCATCTGCTTTGTTACTATTACCTGTTACAATGTCGAATTTTAACTTTTCATCTAATGATACAGTAACATCATTTGCATCTTATTTTACACAGGGTCAACCTCTATACATGTTACTCTACGCAGCTGGTATAATATTTTTCACTTTTTTTTATACCTCTATTACTTTTAATCCAGTTGAGACCGCAGAAAATCTTAGAAAATATGGTGGCTTTGTACCTGGTATTAGACCTGGTGAAAGCACAGCAATTTTCATTGAACAAATTTTAACAAGATTGACAACTATTGGAGCTTTATATTTAACATTAGTATGTTTGATGCCTGAATTTTTAATTTCCAAATATCCAATACCTTTTTATTTAGGTGGTGCATCAATTTTAATTGTCGTTGTTGTTGCTATAGATACTGTAACACAAATCCAAACAAGATTGATGAGCGCCCAGTATGAGCAATTAATTAAAAAAACTAAATTCGGTAGATAAATTGAATATTATACTATTTGGGCCACCTGGTGCAGGAAAAGGAACACAAGCAAAAAATTTGGAGAAAAAACTAAACAACTTTCAAATATCAACAGGTGATATGTTGAGAGATGAAATTAAAAAAGAAAGTGAAATTGGAAAAAAGATTATTAATTATATGAACGATGGAAAATTTGTTGATGATGAAATTGTTAATAAACTTATGAAAAATGTTATTTTTGACCCTAAAAAAAAGAATAAACTTATTTTTGATGGATACCCAAGAACTTTGGAACAAGCTAAAAATTTGGAATTACTGTTAAAAGAGTCTGACCAAAAAGTAGATTTTATTTTTTTCTTAAATGTTGACAAAGATACAATAGTACAAAGAATTGAAAAAAGAAAAATCATTGAAAAAAGATCTGATGATGATTTAAATACTATTTTAAAAAGATATGATACTTACATGTTAACAACAAAACCTGTTTTAGAATATTTCTCTACTAAACCTAATTTTAATGAAATTGATGGTGGTTTAAAAATCGCTGAAATTACTAGTAAAATCAATAATATTTTAGGGGTTTAAAAGTTGACATTAAATAAACTTCTTATATAAAAGGCTAGATTTTATCACTAAATTATGGCTCGTATCGCAGGTGTAAATATTCCACAAAATAAGATTGTCCAAGTGGGCTTAACCTATATATATGGAATTGGTGATAAATTTTCTAAACAAATTTGTAGGGATTTAAATATTACAAAACCCACCAGAGTTAATCAATTGACCGATGATCAAATTCTAAAGATAAGAGAGTATATCGATAAACATTTTTCCGTTGAAGGAGACTTGAGAAGAGAAAACTCAATAAGTATAAAACGATTAATTGATTTGGCTTGCTATAGAGGCTCAAGACATAAAAAAAAACTACCAGTACGTGGTCAAAGAACTAGATGTAATGCTAGAACAAGAAAAGGTAAAGCTATAGCAATAGCTGGTAAAAAATTAACACCACTGAAAAAATAGTTATGGTAAAAAGTAAAGAAACTGAAAAAAAAAATGACATTAAAGAACAAAAAGAAATAAAAAAAAGTTCTTACTCAAAAAAGAAAAAAGTAAAAAAAAATATAATTAATGGTATAGCATACGTGCAATCTAGTTTTAATAATACTATAGTTTCAATAGCAGACACCCAAGGAAATATAATTTCATGGTCATCTGCAGGACAAAAAGGTTTTAAAGGATCTAGGAAATCTACACCTTATGCAGCTCAAATAGCAGCAGACTCAGCTGCAACTAAAGCATTAGAATATGGAATGAAGACATTAACAGTCGAAGTTAAAGGCCCTGGTTCAGGTAGAGAAACAGCATTAAGAGCACTACAAGCTAGAGGTTTTAAAATTTTATCAATTAAAGATACAACACCAATGCCCCATAATGGAACTAGGCCACCCAAAAAAAGGAGAGTTTAATGGAAAACACAGAGGTAAATATAAAAAATTGGAAGTCACTAATTAAACCTGGTAAAGTAGATGTTAACCTTAGTGACGATAAATCTTACGCAAAGATTGTTGCCGAACCACTAGAGAAAGGTTATGGCTTAACTTTAGGAAACTCATTGAGAAGGATTTTGCTTTCATCAATAAGAGGCACGGCTGTCACAGCTATTCAAATTGATGGAGTTCTTCATGAATTTACATCAATTAAAGGTGTTAGAGAGGATGTAACAGATATTGTTTTAAACGTAAAATCGTTAGCATTAAAAAGTAATTCTGAGGGACCAAAAAAATTAATTTTAGATGCAAAAGGTCCTGGTATAATAAAAGCTTCAAATATAACACCCGTAAATGAAATAGAAATATTAAATCCAGATCTAGTAATCTGTAATTTAGATGAAAATACAAACTTCCATATGGAAATGACAGTTGGCAATGGTAAGGGATATGTTTCTGCGGATTTTAATAAACCAGAAGAACCACCATTAGGCCTAATACCAATTGACTCCTTATTTAGTCCAGTTAAAAAAGTTTCATACTCTGTAAGCACAGCTAGAGAAGGTAAAGCATTAGACTACGATAAACTTACCATGGAGGTTGAAACGAATGGATCAATATCAGCAGAAGATGCACTAGCTTACTCAGCAAGAATCTTTCAAGATCAACTTTCAATGTTTGTAAATTTTGATGAACCACAAGAGGTTACCATTTCTGAGTCACCTAAAGAACCAGAATTTAATAGAAACCTTTTAAGAAAAGTGGATGAGTTAGAACTTTCAGTTAGATCGATGAATTGTTTAAAAAATGATAATATTATTTACATTGGAGATTTAGTACAAAAATCAGAAGGCGAGATGTTAAGAACCCCTAATTTTGGAAGGAAGTCTTTAAATGAAATTAAAGAAATCTTAAATGGAATGTCTTTATATCTTGGAATGGAAATACCAAATTGGCCCCCTGAAAATATAGCTGAATTGTCTAAAAAGTTAGAGGAAAGTATATAAAATGAGACATAAGTTAGGTTATAAAAAACTTAATAGAACATCAGAACACAGAAAAGCTTTAATTAAAAATATGCTTAATTCGCTTATCAAATACGAGCAAATTATAACAACTTTACCTAAAGCAAAACTCATAAAGCCTCAAGCAGAAAAGCTGATAACTTTAGGAAAAAAAAAAAATTTAACAAATACCAGAGTTTTAATTTCTAAATTACAAGACAAAACAAACGCCAATAAAATCTTAAATACACTATCAAAAAGATATGAGAAAAGAGCTGGTGGTTATACTAGAATAGTTAAAGCAGGCTATAGATATGGAGACAATTCACCTATGGCAGTTATTGAATTTGTAGATAGAGATGTTGAGGCTAAAAGAAAATTTAAAAAGAAAAAAAAAGAAGACCCTAAAACAGAAGATAAAAACAAAAAACAAATACCCGCATAATCGATTTAAGATAAATGAATAGGTCTTATAAAATAAAACCAATTCATGCAACTATGCGTTTAGATAGATGGATTAAAAATAATATAGGTAAATATCCTCAATCATTGTTAGAAAAATCAATTAGAAAAGGGAAAATCAAGTTAAATAAAAAAAAAACAAACTCCTCGTACAAACTTAAAATTGGAGATGAAATAAGTTTTTATAATTTCAATTATGAATTCAAAAACATAAAAACGATCAAGTATAAACCTTCAAAAAAAAATTTAGATGAACATGAGAAATCATTAATTGAAGATAATGACGAATTTATAGTGATAAATAAAAAGTCAGGTGTCTCTGTGCAAGGTGGAACAAAATCAAAAAATAATTTAATAGACATCTTTTCTAATAGTAATTTATTTAAAGATACTAAACCCTATTCAGTTCATCGTTTAGACAAAGACACATCAGGTGTTATGATTATAGCTAAAAATTATAATAGTGCGAAATTATTAACTTCATTATTTAGATTAAGAAAAGTTCACAAAACATATCTAGCTATTTGTCATGGTGTATTTAAAAATAAAAAAGGTGAAATAAGAGGTAATTTAGTTAAATATGAAAAAGAAAAAAAAATCTCAGAACTAGCAATTACTTATTACAATGTAATTAATACTAACAATTTTTTCAGTTTCCTTGAGCTAAAGCCAATAACTGGTAGAAAACATCAACTAAGAAAACAACTTTCACTTATGGGTAATCCTATAGTTGGAGATAGCAAATATAATATTATTAAATCTAAAAATAAAGATCAAAAAAAATTAATGCTTCATTCTTATAAGATAAAATTTTTAATAAATAATAAGAAATTTAATTTTAAAGCTAAACTCCCTGATTATTTTGACGATTATTTAAATAAAAAAAGATTAATAATCTAAATTAATTAATAGATTCTTTTTTAATATTTTCAATATTTGTTCTTTACTTACTCTTTTGATATTAATTATGTTTATAATACCTTTATCATGTATTCCGCATGGAACAATTTTTTTATACTCTTCTAAACTGTTCGAATAATTTATGGAAAATCCGTGAAAAGCGATCCATTTTTTTACTCTAATTCCTATAGCTGCAATCTTTTTAGTTTCTTTATTATGATTTATCCATATTCCAATATTTTTTCTATCATTAAAAGATTTCATATCCAATTCTTTTAAAGTATTGATAATACTTTTTTCAATTGCTGATATAAATTTTCTAATATCTTTTTTTCTTTTATTTAAATCTATAACCAAATAACAAATTATTTGACCAGGTCCATGCCATGTAATTTTTCCACCTCTGTTTGTTTTGAAAATTTTTATTGATTTTTCAATAATCTCATTTTCTTTATAACTTGTTCCTGCTGTAAAAATTGGTTTATGTTCTAAAAACCATATGAGTTCTCTTCCTTTTTTTAGTGCTAAATTATGAACTCTTTTTTCTAATATATTAATTGCAGTTTTATAATTTACTGGTTTTATTGAATTTTTGATCTCTATATTCATTTAAAAATTGTATTATATGTATTTTGTATTAATAGTTCTAATAAATTTTTAAAAAGTAAGAAAATGTCCACTTTAAAAAAAAATAAAGATCAAAAAGTAAATTTTGAATTTAACAAAGAATATATAAAAGTTATTGTAGAAAAAATTCAAAATAATGATGTCGATTTCCTTTCAAATTCTTTTAAGGAAATGCACCCTGCTGACGCTGCAGATATTATCGAGCATCTAAATCAGAATGATCGTGAAAATCTGATTAAGTTAAATAATTTTAATATCAACCCTGAGATATTCGTTGAATTAAACGAAAATATTCAATCCGAGATAGTAAAAATGCTGTCTTCTGAGTCGATTGTTTTTATACTAAAAAATTTAGAGTCAGATGACGCTATTAAAATATTAGAAAACATAGAAGAAGAAAATAAAAACCAAATTCTATCTTCTCTTCCCCCCAAAGACAGATTTGTTCTCTTAGAAAGTTTAAGTTACCCCGAAGATACTGCTGCTAGAATTATGCAAAGAGAATTCACAGCTATACCTAGTAACTGGTCTGTGGGTCAGACAATTGATTATCTTAGAGAGAATAAAGATTTACCAGATCAATTCTTAGAAATCTATATAATAGACAGTGAATTTAAACCACTTGGAACTGTTCCTTCATCTAAAGTTTTGCGAACTTCAAGAGAAACAAAAATGATTGATATAATGCTTGAATCACAAGTTACAATACCAGTAGAAATGGACAAGGAAGAAGTTGGAAGGTTATTTGAAAATTATAACTTAAATTCTGCTGCAGTTATAGATAAAAATGGAAAATTAGTAGGTATGATTACAAGTGACGATATATTAACTGTTTTAAAAGAGGAAGCAGAAGAAGATACTTTAAGATTAGCAGGAGTAGGTGATGAAGAGATTACAGATGGAGTAATTAAAAAAACACAAAGACGTTTTAATTGGTTATTACTAAATTTATTTACTGCTTTTCTAGCAACATGGGTAATTAGTAAATTTGGTGCAACTATAGAACAAATGGTTGCTTTAGCATTTTTGATGCCAATAGTTGCTTCAATGGGTGGTAATGCTGGAATGCAAACTTTAGCTGTAACAATAAGAGGAATTGCTACGAATGACTTAACAGATAGTAATTTTTTAAAGATTGTTTTGAAAGAATTTAATATCGGAGTTCTTAATGGAATAATTTTTGCAATTATCAGTGCTTTAATTGTACAGTTATGGTTTAAAGATTATGTATTATCTATAATTATTTCTGTATCTATGATCTTAAATATGATTGTTGCTGGCTTATTTGGAATTTTGATACCAGTTACACTAAAAAAATTTAATATAGATCCTGCAATAGCTTCTAGTGTTTTTGTAACAACTATTACAGATGTTATTGGCTTTCTCTCATTTTTAGGAATAGGTGCTTATTTTTTTTACAATTAAAAATTATCAATTAACCTTATTCCTTGAATATAAAAAGCAATAAAAATTTTTACGTTTTTTTTATTTATTTTTTTACTTAAGTTATTTTTGTTTCTTAATTCTAAATATTCAATATTAAATTCTTTATTCCTATTTAAAAAATTATTTATTAAAATTTTATTATTTAAATTTTTTCTTAAAGAAATAAATAATTTTCTCAATTTTGAAATAAGCAAAACAGATTTATTTATGGAGCTTCGATTTAATAATTCATTTCTCGATGAATAAGCTAGTCCATTATTCATTCTAACTGTTTTGCATAATATGGTTTTTACATTTGAATTTTTTTTTAAAAATTCTCTAATCAGTATGTACTGTTGATAGTCTTTTTCACCCAAAAATATCTTATTTATTTCTAATTTTTTGATAAATTGATTTATTACACCTAAAACTCCCTCAAAATGACCAGGTCTATATTTAGCACATAATATTTTATTTGATTTGCTAATTTTAAATTTTTTTTTACTCTTGTTTGCATATACATCTTTAACAGTAGGTATTAAAACATAGTCTACTTTGAGATTTTTTAACAATTTAAGATCTTTTTGAATATTTTTTGGGTATTTTTTATAATCTTTTTTATTATTAAATTGTGCAGGGTTAACAAATATACTTACTAATGTTTTTTTGCATTTTTTTTGTGATTTCTTTATCAAACTCATGTGTCCTTGATGCAAGGCTCCCATGGTTGGGACAAAACCAATATCTGCCTTAAAATTAACTTCTTTTCTAAGTTTATTAATGCTTTTAAAAATAATCATTTATGGTACTTCACTAATAATAGTTATTTATGATTAGACAAGCAATAATACCTTTGGCAGGCCTTGGTACAAGACTACTGCCATTAACTAGCGTTTTTGCAAAAGAATTGTTACCAATGAATGGTAAAGCTGGCATTGAATATATACTAGATGAATGCATTGATGCCGGCATTAAAGAAGTTGTATTTATAATTTCCAAAAAAAAAATGATGATAAAAGATTATTTTTATAAGGATAGTTTTTATAAAAAGATTATAAAAAAAAAGAAAGATAAAAGAATAATTAACGAGTATAAAAAAATCCTAAAATATAAAAAAATGATAAAATTTGTATATCAAAATAAACCTTTGGGTACTGGTGATGCTGTACTTAAAACAAAGAAATTTATAAAAGATAAATATTTTTTAATGTTGTTACCAGATGATTTAATCGTAAAAAATAATTGTTCAAAAGATATGATTAGCATAAATATGAAAAATAAATGTTCTGTGATGGCAAGTATGAAAGTAAAAAAAAATAACGTAAGTAGATGGGGCATATATTCGTTATCTAAAAGACTTAATAAGAATAATTTTTTTATTAAAGATGTTATTGAAAAACCAACTATTAAAAGTGCACCTTCAACGAATGCTGTTATAGGTAGATATATACTTCCAAAAAAAATATTTTCTAAACTAAAAAATCTTAAACCAGGTAAAGGCGGTGAAATTCACATTACTGATGCAATTAAAAAATTGATAAACGAAGGTGATAAATTTATTGGACACAAATTCCGTGGAAAATATTTAGATTGCGGTAGTATGGCCGGGTATATTAAATCAGGAATAGAAATATCAAAGTTATGAAATTATGTATGATAGGAACAGGCTATGTTGGCTTGGTTAGTGGAGTTTGTTTTTCAGATCTAGGAAATACTGTTTATTGTGTAGATAATGACATTGAAAAAATTAATGCACTTAATAAAGGAATACTCCCAATATATGAGCCAGGTCTAGAGGAAATTTTAAAACGTAATTACAAACAAAAAAGATTAATTTTTACAAATAATCTAAAAGAGGCAGTAGAAAACTCTGATATTATATTTATTTGTGTTGGTACGCCCACTAAAAAAAATAGTAACTCGGCTGATTTGAAATATGTTTTTAATGTTGCCAATAATTTAAAAAAATTTATTAAAAAATACAAAGTTGTTATTACAAAGTCTACAGTACCTGTCACTACTGGTGATAAAATTGAAAAAATTTTGATAAAACAAAAAAGAAAAAAATTGGTAGATGTTGTTTCTAATCCTGAATTTTTAAGAGAGGGTGAAGCAATAAGAGATTTTTTGAGTCCTGATAGAGTTGTAATCGGAACTGATAGTAATAAGGCTAATAAATATCTTAAAAACCTTTATTTACCCATAGTTAAAAAGACAAGCAGATATTTTAGAACTTCAAGACGTGGAGCTGAACTAATTAAATATGCATCAAATGCTTTTCTAGCTACAAAGATATCTTATATCAATGAATTAGCAAATCTTTGCGAAAAAACAAATGTTGATATTAAAGAAATTTCCCAAGGTATGGGCTCAGATCAACGAATAGGGGATAGATTTTTAAGAGCAGGCCCAGCATATGGTGGTTCCTGTTTTCCTAAAGATACTAGAGCAATAATAGATACCTCAAATAAGTTTAAATCAAATTTATCAATTATAAAAGCTGTAATTAAATCAAATGAAGATAGAAAAAAATTGTTAACAGAAAAAGTATACAAAATTTTAAATAATAATCTAAAAAATAAATTAATAACTTTTTTAGGAGTTACTTTTAAGCCTAACACTGACGATATGAGAGAAGCATCAAGTTTATATATGATACCAAAATTATTGAAAAAAGGTGCTATTATCAATTATTTTGATCCATCAGGTAAAAAAAATGAATTCAAAAAATTTAAAAGAGTTAAATATTGTAAAAATGTATCTCAAGCATGCCTTAGATCAGATTTAATAATACTTCACACTGAATGGAATGAATTTAAAACTTTAAATTTCAAAAAATTAATTAAAAAGAGCAATTTTAAGATATTTGATATGCGTAATCTATATTCTCCAAAATCAATGAAAAAAAAAGGTATTAATTATTTTGGTGTAGGAAGATAGTTATTTTATTTCAAAAATTGCATCAATCTCAACTGCAACACCTAACGGTAAACTATTTACACTAACTGCCGCCCTAGTATGCATGCCTTTATCTTCTAGGATCTTAACCAACATATCAGATGCACCATTAATAACCTTTGGTTGTTCTATAAAATCATCTGTTGAATTAACAAAACCTACAATTTTTATACAAGATTTTATTTTATCTAGATCTCCAGATAATATTTTCTTTGCTTGAGCTAAAATACTTAGTGCACATCTTTCTGCTGCTTTATATCCATCTTCGGTATTTAAATCTTTACCCAATTTACCTTTTATCAACTCACCTTTTGAGTTCATAGAGATTTGCCCTGAAATATATAATAATTTTCCAACAATTTTACTTGCTACGTATGATCCTACTGGCGCGGGCGCTTCAGGTAAAACAATGTTATTTTCTTTTAATCTTTTATCAGCACTCATTTATTTTTTTTCTTTTTACTTCTATCGTATTCTTTTCTTTTCTCAATCAAAATCAATGCCTCTTCCATTGTAAGTTCAGCTGGATCTTTCTCTTCAGGAATTGTAGCGTTTAATGATTTGTATTTAATGTAAGGACCGTACTGACCCTTCATAATTCTAACTGGTTTTTTGTCTTCTGGATGCTCACCTAAATCTTTTATCATAGAAGATGAAATTCTTCCTGGTTTAGCTTCTGATATTAAAGTTATTGCTCTATTTAATCCTATGTTAAATAATTCATCGATACTTTCTAATCTTGCAGATTTATTATCACATTTTAAATATGGACCAAATCGTCCAACGTTAATTGTAATGTCTTTATCTAAGTCTGGATGTTTACCTATTATTTTAGGAAGTGAACATAAATATTTTGCTTTTTCTAAATCAACATTTTCTATATCTAAACCTTTTGGTATTGATACATTTTTAAAGTTACTTTCTTCTTTCTTTTTCTTTTTGGTTTTAGTTCTCGGTTTTTTAATATTTTCTATTTCTTCATCGCTTAGTTCGTATTGTAAATAAGGTCCAAATCTTCCATTTTTTAAATAAATATCCTTACCGATATCATTTTTTCCTATTAATTTAGGTTCCGACAGATTTGCTTGGGCAGCAGCTTTTGCTTTTGATAATGGTCTTGTATATTTACAGTCTGGGTAATTAGAACAACCAATAAATGCGCCGCCTCTAAAGCTATTTTTTAAGCTTAATGTTCCTTCAACTGAAAACTTACAATCTTTATTATATAATTTACAGCTTCTATCCACCTTACCATTACTATTTTTGTCAAAAATTAAACTTCCTAAACTATCATTAAGTAAATCTAAAACTTCTCTAGTCCTTTTCTCTTTAACATTAGAGACATTTTCGTTAAAATCTTTCCAAAATTGATCTAAAACTTTTATCCAGTTTTCTTTCCCTGATGTAATATCGTCTAATTGATCTTCAAGTTTTGCAGTAAAATCATAGTCAACATATCTGGAAAAAAGTTTCTCCAAGAAGGCAGATAGTAATTTTCCTCTATCAGTTGGAAAAAATCTCTTATTTACTATATCAGCATATCCTCTATTAGATATAACAGAGATTATACTTGCATATGTTGAGGGACGACCAATTCCTAATTCTTCTAATTTTTTAACTAAACTTGCTTCTGAAAAACGTGGGGGTGGTTGTGTAAAATGTTGCTCATCATTAAATTCTTTTATTTCGATTGGTCCTTTAGATACTTCAGGTAATATTTTTTCATCATCATTTTCATCAATTTTTTGAAGTTTTAAAAACCCATCAAATTTTATAGTTGAACCACTAGATTTTAATATGTTCTTTCCATCTTCTGAGGTAATTAATATAGTTTTTCTATCAAATTTAGCTGGTTGCATTTGAGATGATAGAGCTCTCGACCAAATAAGATCATATAATTTATACTGATCTGTACTTAAATATTTTTTTATACCTTCAGGTGAATTTTTTATTTCCGTTGGTCTGATTGCTTCATGCGCTTCTTGTGCATTTTTTGCTTTTTTACCAGAATAATTATTAGCTTGTTCAGGAAGATAATCGTTACCATAATTTTCCTCTATATATTTTCTAAATAATGGAATAGCTTCTTTAGATATATTGGTACCATCGGTCCTCATATAAGTTATTAAACCTTTGGTATCCCCATCTATCTCAATACCTTGATAGAGTCTTTGTGCAATTTGCATTGTTCTTGAAGCACCAAAACCTAATTTACTTGAAGCAGATTGCTGGAGAGTTGAAGTTGTGAAAGGACCTGACGGGTTCCTTGTATATATTTTTGAAGTTATATCTTTAATTAAATATTTTTTTTCTTTAATTTTTGATATAGCATTATTTATATCTTCTTTATTTCTAAAACTAAATTTTTCAATTTTTTCTCCGTTTAATTCAGATATTGACGAAGTTAAAATATTTTTTGAAGAAGTAATAAAATTTACATTTATTGTCCAAAATTCTTCTGGATTAAATACTTCTATTTCATGCTCTCTTTCAGTTAACAATCTTAAGGCTACTGATTGAACTCTACCAGCAGATTTAGAGCCTGGTAATTTAGTCCATAATATTGGTGAAATGTTAAAACCTACTAAATAATCTAAAGCTCTTCTTGCCATGTATGCGTCAACAAGTTGACCTTCAAGCGATCTAGGATTTTCTATACCATTTATAACTGCTTTTTTTGTGATTTCGTTAAATACTACTCTTTCAATTTTTTTATCTTTAAGTATTTTTTTTTCATCTAAAAATTCTTTAACATGCCACGCTATTGCTTCTCCTTCACGATCAGGGTCGGTAGCTAAAATAATTTTATTAGAATCTTTTGCAACATCTGTAATTTCTTTTAAATATTTTTTCGAAAAACTATCTACTTCCCATATCATTTTAAATTTATTTTCTGGATCTACAGATCCATTTTTAGATGGCAAATCTCTTATATGACCGTAGCTTGCAAGAACTGTGTAATCTTTTCCTAAATACTTATTTATTGTTTTTGCTTTAGCTGGACTTTCAACAATGACTAAATTCATTATAACAAAAGTACATTAAAGACCTAGATAGTCAAATTAATAAATTTTTGTCTTAGATTCTGTCTTATTTATTAGGCGTTTTATATTTTCCCGATGTGTATAAAAAATCATTATGAACATTATAAAGTAGAAATAATAAAAGGGATCTGAAATAAAAAAAAATTGAAAAATAGGTATACAAAAACTTGATACAATTGAACTTAAAGAAGAGTATTTAAATATAAAAAAAATTAATAACCAAGTTACACAAAACACTATTCCTGACAAATAATTTAAACAAAATAAAATTCCAACATAAGTCGCTACACCTTTACCACCTTTAAATTTAAGCCAAACCGGAAAAACATGACCTATAAAAACTGATAAAGAAGCTAAGTATAATTGATCATTATAATAAAAATTAATAAACAAAATAGGCACTACAGCTTTTGAAATATCAAGAGCTAATGTTAAATATCCTATAAATTTATTTCCAGATCTTAAAACATTAGTTGCTCCAATATTTCCAGAACCTATTTTTCTTATGTCTTTACCGATAAAAGTTTTAGTTAAGATAAGTCCGAATGGAATAGAACCAAACAAATAAGAGATTATAATAATCGAAGTAATTTCTAAATTTAGCATTTAAATAACTCTACTCCATTAATAAAAGTGCTTAACACTTTGCCTTGTAGTTTTTTGTCCTCTATACAAGTATTCTTAGATTTTGATATCATTTTTTCTTTTTTAACTACCCATGGCTTATATATATCAACAATACATAAGTCAGCATCACTTCCTACAGAAAGATTTCCTTTATTAATTTTTAGAATTTTAGCTGGATTGCTTGTCAGACACTCAATTATCTTATTTAATTTTATTGATCCATTGTGAAATAATTCTAATGCAAGTGGTAAAAGAGTTTCTATACCAGAGGCACCTGTAGCAGCTTGTGAAAATGTTAATCTTTTTGACTCCTCATCTTCAGGTTTATGATCTGATACAATTACATCTATCAAATTTTGGTTTATACCCTTTATTAGAGACAATCTGTCCTCTTCTGTCCTTAGAGGAGGGGATAATTTAAGGAAAGTACGAAAGTCTCCTATATCATTTTGGTTTAATGATAAATTATTAATTGAAACACCAGTTGTAAATTTTACAATTTCTTTTCTATTTTTAATTATTTCAACAGACTTTTCTGATGATATTTGAGCAATATGATATCTACAATTGAAATCCTCTAGCAAAGTTAAATCTCTTTCGATAATAATTTTTTCTGCGTAGTCAGGTATGCCTTGAAGACCAAGTTTAGTTGCGATTATCCCGTCATTTACTTGTCCATCTTTTGATAATTCATTATCTTCTGCATGTTGTATTACTAATGCATCTAAATCAAAAGCAGATCTCATAATTCTGGACATCAATCTTGTATTTTGAATAGTTTGCGTACCATCTGTATATCCTATTATTCCTTTTTTATTTAAAAGACCAAATTCATTCATATTAGTTCCTTCCAGACCTTTTGTTAAACTTGCGGTTGGAAATATATTAATTTTTGATTTGTCTCTTCCTCTTCTTTTAAGAAAGTCAACCATAGAAACATTATCTATAACAGGGGAAGTATTAGGCATTGTAACGACAGATGTAACACCCCCAGCTAGTGCTGCATTGCTCAATGTTCTAAAATTTTCCTTATATTCATAACCTGGCTCACCTACAAATACCCTCATATCAACAAGACCAGGAAATATAAATTTTTCTTTAAGATCTGTATATTTTTCTCTTGAAGGAATATTATTCTGGTTTACTTTTTTACCTATTGCTTCAATTTTTCCATTTTCGCCAATAATCAAACCGCCTATTTCATCTATAGAGTTTTTAGGATCTATTATTTTTGCATTTAAAAAATATTGTTTTTTCATCATTCACAAAATAACTTTAGACAGGCCATTCTTACAGCAACACCTAATTCAACCTGTTCTTTAATTACACTTTTATTAATATCATCAGCTAATTTTGTATCTATTTCTATTCCCCTATTCATAGGACCAGGGTGCATAATAATTGCATCACTCTTTGCTTTCTCTAATTTATCTGGTGTAAGGCCATAATATTCATAATACTCTCTATTTGATGAAAGGAATGAACTTGTCATTCTTTCATTTTGTAATCTTAACATCATCACAATGTCACAACCTTTCACTCCTTCTTTCATATTTGTAAAAGTGTTGACACCAAATTTTTCTAGATCTTTTGGCATCAAATTAGATGGTGCAACTATATTTATGTCTGCACCCAACATATTTAATAAATAAATATTTGATCTAGCAACTCTTGAATGAAGTATGTCTCCACAAATTGCAATTTTAAGACCTTCTATCTTATTTTTTTTCTCCATAATTGTTAAAGCATCAAGCAATGCTTGAGTTGGATGTTCTCTTCTGCCATCGCCTGCATTTAATACCGCACAATTAACTTTTTGTGACAATAAATTTGAGGCACCTGAGTCTTGATGTCTTACAACAATAATATCAGGGTGCATTGCATTTAAAGTCATTGCAGTGTCTATTAAAGTTTCTCCTTTTTTAATTGCTGAATTAGTTATATTCATAGACATAACATCAGCACCCAATCTCTTTCCAGCAAGCTCAAACGAACTTTGAGTTCTAGTAGATGGTTCAAAAAATAAATTTATTTGTGTTTTACCTCTCAAAATATCTATTTTTTTATTTTTACTTTTGTTCAAAGCTATAAAGTTTTTTGATTCTGAAAGAATAGTTTTTACATCGGAGATTGATAGATCTTGAATACCTAGGAGATGTTTTTTTGAAATTTTAACAGCGTTTTTTGAATTGGCCATTAAAACTAACTCTATAACTTCAAAGCATGTTTAATGCAAGCTTAATTATTAAGATAATCGATTGCGCCTTGTAAAATGAATGATGCAGCATTTTCATCAATTTTTTTCTTTCTTTTTGTTACGTTAACGTCTAATTCTTTAGAGATATTAAAAGCACCTTTGGTTGACATTCTCTCATCCCAAAGTACAACATCAATTTTTAGGTTTTTTGATATAATATTAGCTTTATCAGTAACAGATTGAGCTGCTCTACCTAAACTGCCATCCATATTAATTGGGAATCCAATTATAATTCCAGACACGTTATTTTCATAAATAATGTTTGTTAATTGATCCAATAGATATTGCATATTCCTATAATCTATTGTTTTAAATGGAGTAGATATTTTTCTTCTATCATCACAAATTGCTACACCTATACGTTTTGACCCTAAATCCAAACCAATTAATCTCGCATTAATGTCAATTTTTTTCTTAAGATGCTCAATAGTGATCATATTGTATTTTTCAGATTTAATGATAGTTTTTGATATTCATATCATATGACAATTGATCTTAAAACAGTAAAGCACATATCTAAATTATCTAGGATTTCAATCGATGATAATAAAGCTAAAAAATTAGGCAAAGATTTAAATTCAATTTTTTCTTTTATTGAAAAATTAAATGAATTAGATACAAAAAATACTGAACCATTAACCTCAATTGCTGAAACTACATTAAAACTACGTAAAGACGAGATAAAATCTGAAAATATTCGTGAGGATATTTTAAAAAATTCACCAGACAAAAATAAAGATTTTTTTGTTGTGCCTAAGGTAATTGAATGATGAGCAATATAACAGATTTAAAATTAGTTGAACTTGTAGACAAAATTAAAAAAAAAGAATTATCGTCATCCGAGGTAACTGTTGCTTTTATCGAAAGATCAAAAAAATCAAAAAAACTTAATGCTTATATTTCTGAAAATTATGAAAATGCAATTAAAAAAGCAAAAATATTTGATCAAAAACCAGACTTTAAAAAAAAATTACCTGGAATACCTATTGCTGTAAAAGACTTGTTTTGTACAAAAAATATTAGAACTACAGCTGGAAGTAAAATTCTTGAAAATTTTGTTCCAACTTATGAGTCAACAGTAACTCAAAATATTCTAGATGAAGGAGGTATTATAATTGGGAAGTTAAACTGTGATGAATTTGCAATGGGTTCTTCAAATGAAACAAGTTATTTTGGGAATGTTCAAAATCCAGTATCTGAGAATTTAGTACCTGGTGGATCTTCTGGTGGATCATCATCAGCAATTGCTGCAAAATTAACTCCAGCAACAATAGGTACAGATACAGGTGGATCTATTAGACAACCAGCGTCCTTTACCGGTACAGTTGGTTTAAAGCCAACATACGGTAGTTGCTCAAGGTATGGAATAGTAGCATTTGCATCATCTTTGGATCAAGCAGGACCCATGACTCATGATGTCAAAGATTGTTCTTTGATGTTAGAAATTATAAGTACTTACGATACAAAAGACTCAACTTCTGTTGATTTCAAAAGAGAAAATTATTTAACTAATTTAAATGAGAATATTAAAGGAAAAAAAATAGGCATACCAAAAGAATATAGAGTTGATGGAATGCCAAAAGAAATTGATGAACTATGGGAAAAAGGAATAAAAATTATTAAAGAAAATGGAGGTCAAATTATTGAGATAAGTTTACCTAATACCAATTATGCTTTACCAACATATTACATAGTAGCTCCTGCAGAAGCCTCATCAAATCTTGCTCGATACGATGGTGTAAAATATGGTTTTAGATCAAAAGGTGAAAATCTTATAGACATGTACGAAAAAACAAGATCAGAGGGTTTCGGTGATGAAGTAAAGCGAAGAATTATGATTGGAACATATGTTTTATCATCAGGTTATTACGATGCATATTATTTAAAAGCACAAAAAGTAAGAAGACTAATCAAAAATGATTTTGATGAGGCTTATAAAAAAGTAGACGCTATATTAACTCCATCTACGCCAAGCTCTGCTTTTAAGATTGGAGAGAAATTAAACGATCCAGTATCAATGTATTTGAATGACATTTTCACAGTTCCAATTAATCTTGCAGGGTTACCAGCTATATCAATTCCAGCGGGTCATGATAAAAAAGGCTACCCACTAGGTTTACAAGTTATTGGAAAGGCATTTGATGAGCAAAGTATTTTAAATATCGCATTTGCTTTAGAAAAAAATATAAGCTTTAAAAATAATATAACTGATTGGTGGATTAAGTGAGTAAAAATAATGGTGAATATCTAATAATAAGAAATGATAACAAATATGAAGTTATTATTGGTCTTGAAGTTCATGCACAAGTCTTATCTGAGTCTAAATTATTTTCAACTTCATCAACAAAATTTGGATCAGAACCTAATACTCAAGTTAGCTTGGTCGATGCAGCATTTCCAGGAATGTTGCCAGTAATTAATGAACATTGTATTAAACAAGCTGTTAAGACAGGTATTGGATTAAAAGCTAAGATTAACAAAAGATCAATATTTGATCGAAAAAATTATTTTTATGCTGATTTGCCTCAAGGTTATCAAATTTCTCAATATAAAGATCCAATTGTGGGCGAGGGATCTGTTACATTAGATATGCCTAATGGGGAAAAAAATATTGGTATTGAAAGACTTCATTTGGAGCAAGATGCAGGAAAAAGTATCCATGATATAGATCCTCAAAACACATTAGTTGACTTAAATAGATCAGGCGTAGCTCTAATGGAAATAGTTAGCAAACCTGATTTAAGATCTTTAGATGAAGTAAATGCATATATTAAAAAAATAAGATCGATAATGAGATATTTGGGAACTTGTGATGGTAACATGCAAGAAGGCTCATTAAGAGCAGATGTAAACGTTTCTGTTCGAAAAAAAGGAGATAAAAAACTAGGCACTAGATGTGAAATTAAAAATGTTAATTCTATAAAATTTATGCAAATGGCAATAGATTTCGAAGCTAATCGTCAAGTAGATATAATTGAAGAGGGTGGCTCTATTGATCAAGAAACAAGATTATTTGATACCAAAAAAAATGAAACAAGATCTATGAGATCTAAAGAAGACGCACATGATTATAGATATTTTCCTGATCCTGACCTTTTACCGCTTGAATTAAATGATAATTATATAGATCAAATAAAAAAAAATATTCCTGAGCTTCCTGATGAAAAAAAGAAAAGATTTATTGAAAAATTTAAACTATCACCTTATGAAGCAAATATACTAGTTTCAGACATTGAAATTTCAAAATATTTTGAGGAAGTTTCAAAAAACTCTGATGTAAAATTAGCTACAAACTGGATAACAGGAGAGTTGTTTGCATTATTAAACGAAAAAAATATTGAAATAACAGAAAGTCCAATTTCCTCAAAAAATTTATCAAAATTAATTAATTTAATCAAAGATGGAACCATTTCAGGCAAGATTGCTAAATCTGTGTTTGAAATAATGAGAGATGGGGATAAAGATCCAATAACTATTGTAGAAGAAAAAGGTTTAAAACAACAAAGTGATCCTAAGGAATTAGAAAATTTAATTAATAAAGTAATTATTGAAAACCCAAAAAATGTTGAAGCTTATAAATCAGGAAAAGATAAATTATTTGGTTTTTTTGTTGGTCAAGTAATGAAAAATTCAAATGGTAAAGCAAATCCTAAACTTGTTAATGAAATTTTGAAAAAAAAATTGAATTAAAATGGGTTCAAACATTAAGATTACAAACGAACTCGAGGAATATATAATCAATCATTCTTATAAACTAAATCCAATTCAGAAAGAGATTATTAAATATAACAAAACTTTGGGTGAAATGAAAAAAATGCAAATTTCATTAAGTCAATGTCATCTATTACACCTAATAATAAAATTATATAATCCAAAAAAAATTTTAGAAATTGGAACATTTACAGGTTTAAGTGCTTTAACAATGGGATTAGCTATGAATAATGATTCAAATTTAATAGCTATCGACAAAAACAAACAAACTTCTGAAATGGCTAAAAATTTTTTTGTTAAAGCTAATCTTGAAAACAAAATAAATCTTTTGGTAAAAAATGCCATTGATGGACTAGATGAGCTTATTAAAAGCAAAGAAGTTTTTGACTTAGTATTTATTGATGCTGACAAGGAAAATTATATAAATTATTTTGAAAAATCTTTAAAAATGTTAAACAAATCAGGGTTAATTATAACAGATAATGTTTTATGGTACGGTGACGTTATAGATAAAAATAAAAATGACAATCTTACAATTAAAATTCGAGAATTTAATTCGTATATCGATAAAGACAATAGAGTAGAAAATATCATTTTACCAATTGGCGATGGTTTATCAATTTGTAGAAAATTATAATGTATAATATTTTTGGTTTTTACAAATTTAAAAAGATTATAAATCTTAAAAAGAAAAAGGAATTACTTGATAATTACCTAAAACAAGAAAATTTTAGAGGGACTATAATATTATCCCCAGAAGGTGTAAATGGAACAATAAGCTTCAAAATTGATAGGTATATTTCAATAAAAAAAAATATAAAAATAATTTTAAATTTAAAGAACTTTGATAGCGAAAATTTATCACATTATAAATATCAAGCTTTTCACAAAGGTAAAATTAAAATTAAAAAAGAACTTGTTCCTATTGGTATTAAATTAAAAAAAAGAATTATTAATAATCAAATTGATCCTGAAAATTGGAATAATTTTATTAAAAAAAAAAATACTGTCATTATTGATACAAGAAAAAGTTTTGAATTTAAAGTTGGTACTTTTAAAGGATCAATAAATCCAAAACTGAATAATTTTAGAGACTTTCCAAAATATTTTAAATCATTAAAAAAAAATAATAACATAGGCATGTTTTGTACCGGTGGTATTAGATGTGAAAAGGCAAGTTTTTATTTGAGAAATAAAGGTTTTAAGAATGTTTATCAATTAAATGGAGGTATCATTAATTATTTAAATAAAATTGATAAAAAAAAAAGTTTATGGAAAGGTGATTGTTTTGTCTTTGACAATAGAGTATCGGTAAAACATGGCCTAAAACCTGGCAATTTAAAAATTTGTGCTGGTTGTAGAGAACCTATTACGAAGATAGAAAAAAAAAACAAGCAATATGAGGAAGGAGTTAGCTGTTCTAATTGTTTTCATAAATTAACTGATAAACAAAAACAAAGATTTCGTATGAGACAAAAACAAATCAACCTATCTAAAAAAAAAGGTCAAAAATATTTTTATCAAATTGAAAAATAAATAATATGTACAAAAAAATTAATTTGTTAAGAGATCCAATTTGGCCATTATTAAGAAAAGTAACAATTCCTGCTAGTATTGGTTCATTATTTCAAACTTTTTATAATTTAGTTGATACTTATTTCGCTGGTAAAATATCACCTGAAGCTCTTAGTGCTTTGGCTAAATCTTTTCCAATATATTTTATAATAATTGCAATTGGTGTTGGAGTAGGTGCTGCTACAAATACTTTAATCGGAAATTCAATTGGTGAAAAGAATGAAAAAAGAGCATCAATGTTTGTTGGACAATCTTTTCTATATGCTGTTTTCGTTTCACTTTTAGTCACCTATGTTGGTTTAAATATTTCAGATTTTTTATTGGGACTAATGGGATCTAGTTTAGAAAATATTTTATTAACAAGAGAGTATCTTGATATAATATTTTACTGCACTGTTTTAGTTTTAATACAAACATCTTTAAATGGCACCCTAAATGCTCAAGGAGATACAAAGAGTTACAGAAATGTTTTAGTTTTTACCTTTTTTTTAAACATAATCTTAAATCCTATATTCATATTTGGATATGGTTTTATACCTGCCTTCGGTATTTCTGGAATTGCTATAGCAACCGTTATATGTCAATTTTTAGGTGCAACTTATTTAATTTACAAAGTTTATTGTTGTAAATTAAAAAAGTACCTATTTTTTGAATGCTTTAAACCAAAAATTTTTTACTTTAAAAACCTAATATTTCAATCTGTTCCAGTTATGTTTAGTATGCTTTTAATTGGTGTCGGTTTATTTAATGTTTTATATTTTGTAGGAAAATTTGGTGATTTGGCTGCAGCTGGTTATGGCACTGCTTTAAGAATTGAACAAGTCTTTTTGTTACCAGTTATTGGATTAAATACAGCAGTACTATCTATCTCAAGTCAAAATTTTGGAGCTAAAAATTATGAGCGGATTAGAGAATTATATTTAAAAGCTCTCAAATTTGGTTGTTCTTTTATGACATTAGCAGGTATCATAATTTATTTTAATGCATCATTCCTCATAAGTTTATTCACAGAAGATTTGAATACAATTAGTTATGGTACAATTTATTTAAAAATTGCAGCTTTAATAGGTCCGATTTATCCTACTTTCTTCATAACAACAGCCTTATTTCAATCAGTAAAAAGGCCAATATATAGTTTGTACCTTGGTATCTTAAGATTAACGGCTCTACCATTTTTATGTTTATGGTATGTAATAAATATTAAAGATGGATCATATGAAGATATTTTCTATACTTTATTATTTACTAATTGGTTTATGGGATTTTGCATATTAATCTTTATTGGATCTTTTTTTAATTCAGTGTTTAAAAAAACTAGTTAGACTTTGCTAACTTTTTTTCAAATTTTCTTACAAAATAGGAAACTACTAAAATTAAAATTAGATATTCAAATATTAAAAAAGTATAAATTTCCAATGGTCTATAGGTTGTAACAACAAGCTCATTTGCTTTTCTTGTTAAATCACCAATTCCTATAATTGAAACAAGAGAAGACATTTTTAAAACATATACAAATTGATTACCAATAGCAGGAAGTATATTTTTAATAGCTTGTGGTAATATTATGAGTCTTAATTTTTTAAAAAAAGAAAACCCAAGAGAGCTACCAGCTTCCCATTGAGATTTTTTAATTGAATTTATTCCAGCTCTAAATATTTCAGCTTGAAAAGCACTTTCACTTATTGATAAAGCTATAATACCGGACACAAATGGACTAAAACTTATACCTGTCATTATAGGTAAACCATAATAAATCCATAAGATTAAAACTAATAAAGGTATCGCTCTAACGATTTCTACATAACCAATATTTATATATGTAAGAAATTTATTTTTTGCTAATGATGGAGTTGCAATTATCAGACCTAAAATTATTGATATAAATATTGAAACTAGGGATATGTATATTGTTGTTGTAAATCCACTTATGAGAAATTTAAGGTTTGTTAATCCATCAACATTATTTGGAGATAAAATTAACCAGTCCAATTCTTGTTTTGAACAAGAATTAAGAAATAATAATATAAATATTAGAAAAATAATATTTTTCACACATATATTTATAAAGTATTAAATATTAATATCTAATTTATTATAAGCTTTTCAGATTATATTTTGCTAAAAGTTCTGTAAAAAAACCGGATGATTTTTTATTACTTATCCATTCATTAACGTAATTTTTCCATTTATTATCACCTTTACCAACCATCATTGCTAAAAATGCAGGATTTTTTTCTCCGTCTGGAACAATTGCCAATTGAGGATATTTAATGACTAATTTATTAGCTTCTGTTGAGCTAGTTATATTCCCATCTGCTCTACCAGCTAAAACTTCTTGAAAATCTCTTGCAGGTGCTTCAACGGAATTTAATTTTGATTTTGGAAAAAATTCTTTTGCTTTTTCTTCTTGTGAAGTTCCCAGTGTAGTAGCGATCGTTACTTTACTATTATTTAATGAATCCCAAGTTGGGAATTTTTTTAAATTTTTCTTTAGAACAAGCGGCACTGTTCCATATTTATAGTAAGTATCGGTAAAGCCCGCTACCTCTGCTCTTTTAGGTGTTTTAGTAACACTAGTAGAAATATCATATCTTCCTGAAGTAATTCCAGATACTATAGTTTTCCATTCTGCAGGCACAAATTTAATTGTTACACCCATATCTTTTGCTAATTCATTCATGACATCTATATCAAAACCTCTATATTTATTGGTTGCAGGATCTTTAATAGTCATAGGATCCCAATCGCCAGTTGTTCCAACTCTTAGCTCACCAGAGGACAAAATTTTATCAAGACTTGATGAATAAGAGGGTAATGCAAAGAATAAACTAAATAAAAGTACTATAATTTTTTTCATATTTTATTTAGTACTTAATATAGGCGAAGATTTCCAGGTTAACCTTGACGCACTAAATAATCAGATGAATCTAGCACTATCATTCAACCATAGCCATAAATCTTCTGAAAATGACCTTCTTACAAATAGATTAAGGTTGTTATCCTCTTTATTGTGAAGGATTACATCTATGTGATTAACAATTGTTTGAGCAACAGATCCTTTTTTCTTTTTATAATTATAAAAATTATATGGGCAACTTTTAGACAGTAAATCGTAAACTTTATTCCCTTTTAGGTTAATCATTATCCAATGATCAGATACATTTGTTACAGCTCCTTGATTTAATTTTGAAATTTCATTAAATAATTTATCTTCTAAATTTATTTGATCATCTAAAGTCATTTTTTTATCATTAGAGTAAATTAACCATTCATCTGGACTCAACCATAATAAATTAAATTTTTCGTTACCAGACGAAGTATTTGCTTCATTTGGTGGTAAAATTGATAATATTTTTCCAATTTTTGTAGAGAATTCTCTTTTGTTACTTCTAAGGTTAATTTTAATTGTAGGTTCAACTTCAATAATATTTAGATCATTGAATTTTTTTTCTTCTTTAATTGGTGAATTAAAATTAAGCATTTAATCTTTTATTTTCCTTATCATAAAAAACAGTGTCTGTAATAGTTACATTAATATTTTTATTTTCCATAGGAACTATTAATTTTTTACCTTTTAGTTTTTTTCCACTCCTTACTACAGCTAGAGCAATAGATTTATTAAGATTTGGACTAAAATAACTAGAGGTTACATGACCTAACATATCAATTGGTTTTTCTAAACTTTCAACAAGTTGCGCTCCCTCTTCTAAAACTTCATTTGGATCATCTGTTAATAAACCAACTAATTGTTTTCTATCTTCTCTTATCGTATCACTTCTGTATAATGATCTTTTACCTATAAAATCATATTTCTTTTTTCCAATAATCCAGTCCATTTGAAGATCTGAAGGTGTTAATGTTCCATCAGTATCTTGGCCGGTAATTATGAAACCTTTTTCAGCTCTTAGTAAATGCATAGTTTCAGTCCCATATGGTGTAATATTAAATTCTTTACCTGCTGCTATACATTTCTCCCAAACATCTTTAGCGTAATTAGATTGAACATTAATTTCGTAACTATGCTCTCCGGTAAAACTAATTCTCATAATACGACAATTAACATTATCTATTTTTGAATTTTTAAAAGACATGTGCGGGAAACTTTCATCTGATAGATCTAAACTTGGTATTATTTTCTTAATAATTTTTTTAGAATTTGGTCCACAAATGCTCATTGTTGAATATTGATCCGTAACAGTAGTTAAATATACATTTAATTCTGGCCATTCTGTTTGTAAATAATCTTCAAGTTTTGATAAAACATTTGCTGCTCCACCAGTCGTGGTCGTCATTATATAATGATTTTCCCCAAGTCTTGTTGTAACACCATCATCATAAACCATGCCATCTTCATTTAGCATTAAACCATATCTACATTTACCAATGGCAAGTTTTGACCATGCATTCGTATAAACTCTATTTAAAAATTCAGATGCATCCTCACCTTGTATATCAATTTTTCCTAAAGTAGAGGCATCAAGTATTCCAGCACTTTCTCTTGCAGCTTTACTCTCTCTTTGAACAGCTTGGTACATAGTTTCTCCATTCTTAGGAAAATACCAAGGTCTTTTCCACTGTCCGACATTTTCAAATTCTGCTTTATTTTCCACATGCCAATCATGAATAGCTGTTCTTCTTGTATGATCAAAAAATTCACCAACGTTTCTTCCTACTATTGCTCCAAATGTTAACGGTGTATAAGGAGGCCTGAAGGTAGTTGTGCCTAGTTCTCCCATATTTGTACCAGTTGTATCAGCGATTATACCCAGTGCATGCATATTTGATAGTTTACCCTGATCGGTTCCCATTCCTGTTGTAGTATATCTTTTTACATGTTCTATTGATTTAAAGCCTTCTCTTAGAGCTAGTTTTACATCTTTAGCAGTCGAATCATTTTGAAAATCTAAGAATGGCTTTGATTTAGATGTTGGCTTATTCGAAGGTAACAACCATATATTTCTTTTTTGTTTTTCTTTTGAACATTTAATATCTAAATTTTCATAATCATTTTTATCTAAGCGAAGAAAAATTTTAATTTTTTTGACAGTATTATTTATAACATCATCTAATTCAAAGTCTCCATTTGATGATCCCACACTGATTTGTTCTGATGGCGTTTTATTTTCATCTGGAATAAAAACATTGTCATTATTCCTAAACTTTAATTTGCCACCTGATTGAGTAAACAAATGTACCATTGGCGTCCATCCACCAGAAATTCCCAAACAATCACATTTATAAGTAGTTTTGTTACCAACAACGTTTTCACCATCTTTCGATAACTTCATAACATCGATAGATTTAATTCTTTTGTACCCATCAGTATTAGTTATTGTATGTCCTCTTAATATTTTTATTCCTGTTTTTTCTATTTTTTCTGAAAGTATTGAGCTAGGATTTTCTCTAATATCTATAATTACTTTTACTTTAACTCCACTTTTATTTAATGAAATTGCTGTTTCATAAGCACTATCATTGTTAGTAAACAATGAAATATTTTCTCCAGTTTTTACGCCATAGTAATCAATATATTTTTTTATAGATGATGATAAAATTATCCCTGGTCTATCATTGTTACTAAAAATTAAAGGTCGTTCAATAGCTCCAGTTGCTATCACAACTTTTTTAGCTCTTATTTTTAATAATCTTTGTCTAATTTTTCCTTTTCTTTCATTAGCACCTAAATGATCAGTTAAATTTTCTCTTGCTAAAAGATAATTATAACCATGAAAAGCAGCAACACTTGTTCTGTTTTTAATTGTCAAGTTTGGTATTTTTTTTAATTTCTCTATTTGATTTTTTAACCATGCATTTGAGGTTTCATTATTTATTTTAAAAATATCATTATCTTGATATATTGTTGATCCTCCTAGATAACTTTTGTCATCTATCAGTATTGTATTAAGACCTTTCTCTGCTGATAATTTAGCTGATAATATGCCGGAGATACCACCGCCAATTACTAAAACATCACAATGTACATATTGATGATCATACAAATCTTGATCTGGTTTAGTTGGGGATTTGCCTAATCCAGCAGAATGTCTAATAAAAAATTCATATTTTTCCCAAAAACTTGCAGGCCACATAAAAGTTTTATAATAAAATCCTGCAGGTAGAAGAGGGGATAGAAAATTATTTATACCTCCAATATCGAAATTTACACTTGGCCAACAGTTTTGGCTAAAAGCTTCTAAACCCTCATATAATTCAATTTCAGTAGCTCTTACATTTGGATCAGTTAATGCGGGATCATTTCCAACTTGAACGATTGCATTAGGTTCTTCAGAACCACAGGTCATTATTCCTCTAGGTCTATGGTATTTAAAACTTCTCCCAACTAAATGAATATTGTTGGCGAGTAAAGCAGAGGCTAATGTATCACCTTTGTAGCCAAAAAGCTTTTTACCATTAAACTTAAAGGAAATTCTAACAGTTTGATCTATAAAGTTGTTTTTATTAATTCTTAAGTTGTTGTTCATAATTATTTTAAGGGCGGTCTTTCTCCCATTTTATAAACTGCATGTATCTTATCATTTGAAGTATCTCTAACTACATTGAACCATTTTCTACATCCATGAATGTGGTTCCATCTTTCAAATTGAATACCCTTTATGTTTTTTCTCATAAAAAGATATTCGGCCCATTGATCGTCACTTAATTCTGTTGGTTGTTTTGGTCTTTCAATGTGAGCTTCCCCTCCACAAGAAAATTCTGTTTGATCTCTTTCACCACAATACGGACAATTAATTATAAACATTAGTGTGCTACTGCTGCAGCACCGTGTTCATCAACTAGATCACCGCTAACAAATCTATTTAAGTTAAAAGCAGCATTTAATTTATGAGGTTCATCATTAGCTATTGTGTGTGCGAATAAATCTCCAGAGCCTGGTGTAGCTTTAAAACCACCAGTACCCCAACCGCAATTAAAATATAAACCTTTAACTTGAGTTTTACTAATTATTGGACTTGCATCTGGACAAATATCTACAATACCTCCCCATTGTCTTAACATTTTCATTCTACTAAATATTGGGTAAAGTTCTAATATTGCTCTTAAAGTTTCTTCAACAATATTATGACTACCTTTTTGAGTGTAAGAAACATATGAGTCCGTTCCTGCCCCAATTACAAGCTCACCCTTGTCTGATTGACTTACATAAGCATGAACAGCATTTGACATTACAACTGTATCAATTATCGGTTTAACTGGTTCAGAAACTAATGCTTGAAGAGGTTTACTTTCTAACGGCAATCTTATACCCGCCATATTAGCTATAACACTAGAATGTCCTGCAGCAACAACACCAATTTTTTTTGTTTTTATAAAACCTTTTGTTGTTTCTATGCCTTCAACTGTATCACCGTTTCTTTTTATACCTTTAACTTCACAATTTTGTATTATATCAACTCCCATTTCATCTGCTCCACGAGCATAACCCCAGGCAACAGCATCATGTCTTGCTGTACCAGCTCTTCTTTGTAAAGTTCCTCCTAGAACAGGATATCTAATGTGTGGAGATGTATTAATAATTGGACAAAATTTTTTAACTTCCTCTGTATTTAACCAGACTGCATCAATTCCATTTAATCTGTTTGCATGAGTTCTTCTTTTTAAGTCTCTCACGTCTTGAAGATTGTGCGCAAGGTTCATAACACCTCTTTGACTAAACATGACATTGTAATTTAATTCCTGAGATAATCCTTCCCAAATTTTAAGCGCATGATCATAAAGTCCAGCACTAGCATCCCATAAATAATTTGATCTAATTATTGTTGTGTTTCTGCCAGTATTTCCTCCGCCAATCCACCCTTTCTCAACAACTGCGATATTAGTCATTTTGTGTTTCTTGGCTAAATAATAAGCAGTTGCAAGTCCATGACCTCCGCCACCAATTATTATTGCATCATATTCTTTTTGCGGTTCTGGATCTCTCCAGGCTCTTTTCCAATTTTCATGTCCACTAAAAGCATTTTTAATTAGCGAAAATATTGAATATTTATTTTTCATTTTGATCAAAATTACTTCATAAATATTGAATATTCAATGATTTCAAGTTACACAGGTAAATATGGAAGGATGGGTGAGCTGGTTTAAACCAGCGGTTTGCTAAACCGCCGTACGCTTGAAAAGGTGTACCGAGGGTTCGAATCCCTCTCCTTCCGCCAAAAATTGAGCTAACATTATTCGTCAATTTAACTCGTTTTTTAATTTATTGATCAACTTTTTAAAAAGTTCTTTATCTTCGGGATTAAGAATTGTATCTTTTGTCAAAGATTTTCTAATTTCTTCCCTAACTTTCTCTCTAATTATTTCCCTTCCATAATCCGATTGAAGAAGTTCAAATTTTTTTTCGTACTCTTTAATCTTTGCATCAATGGTAAATTTATAGAATAAAAATAAACAGAAAAAGACAAACAAAGTTTTATAAATAAATATTTTCATAATTTTTTCTTAAATATACTATTTATTGCATTATTGTTAACAATAATTTCATTAATTAATTTAAAATTATCATATAAATATTTATCTTTTTTTATTGGGCTTTCATTTAGGTAGAAATGATTGGTTAAAATAAATTCAGCATCCTCAATTTTTTTAACAAATATTATCTTCTCTCTTTTATCTTTGTCGATTAGATTTTTGCTATAATAATAAGGTGAATTACTATACACATAAATAAAATATTTATCTTTTTTATAATTATCTAATAAATATTCTAAAGAGTCTTTATTAGAAACACCCCAATAATCTAATTCAAAATTAGCTTTGACTTTATTTTTTGTTAGAAGATTATAATAAACAAATTGATACGGATGATTATTTATAATCCAATATAATGATGATAAAATTGAAAAAAAACTAATTATTAATATGAATTTATATTTTATATATTTTATTAAAATATGAACACCATATATAGAAAGGATTATTATAAATGGATATAGAAAATAAGTATGTCGCCAACCACCATATAATGTTGAGTCAAATAGAATTATATAGCTTAAAATGATAATAATGTTTAAAAGTGCAATAATATTAAAAAATTGAAAATTATTTGCCCAAAGGTTTGAATATTCTTTATTATCAATATTTAAATAATTTAAAGTTAAATCTTTAATACTAAAAAAAGCTCCAATAAGAAAAAATATAATTATAATTAATGGGGTAGTTATCAAAAATAAAATCATAGTATAATTCCAAGGTATATTTTTAGCTTGATGATATTCTCCTAAGAAGAAAACTAAACCACGCCAATTGTAAGAAGACATACTTTTAAAAGTATAAATTAAATTTTCTAATGGATTTGACCATAAAAAAGGCCATAATAAATAACTTAATATTGATACAAGTAATAAACATTTAACAATTTCTAATGAATTTTTTTTAAATATTTTTTTACTATTAAGACCATCAAAAAAAAGGACTAAAATAAATATAAAAACAATTAGTATACCCAAAACCCTTACATTTATTGCCATCGAAGCAAATAAACTAAAAAAAAAAATAAAACTATTTTTCTTATCAATGAAATACTGTAAAAAATAATAAAAACTAATTGAATAGAATGATAAAAAAATAATATCTTTATTGTTATAAAATGCTTCAGCAAAAAACCTTGGCGATAATATTAAAAACAAAAAACCTATAATAGAAATTGTTTGACTATAATAAATTCTTAGAGTGAAATAAAAATAAGCTGATCCTAAAAAAAAAATTAAAAAATTTATAAGGTGTCGTAATAAAAAAACATTTTTAATATCTTTTATTCCTGCAAAATCTTCTAAAAACGCTAACGGTAAATTAAATAAAACTCCGTATTCTCTATAAATATAATTTGATAGATCAGGATAATCCTGCAAAATATTCAAATTAAGTTTCTTATAAATTTCATTTAAAGTTACAAAACCACTATATCTCTCATTTACTTCATCCCAGCTTATTCCGTAATCTGAAAAAATTATCAAACCAGTTATAAAATATAACGATAATAATAAAAAAAAATATTTTTCATTAACAATTGTGGAAAATATTTTCTTCATTTCAATATTTAGTTTTTCTAATTATTCCCTTTTTTTTTAATAATTTGTACCATCTAATTTCATCATTAATAATTTTAGAAATATTTGAATTTATTGGTTTCCATTTTAAAATTTTAAAAGCCATTTTGTTATTACAAATTAAAATATTATTATCGCCCTTTCTTTTTTTGGCTACAATAAATCTTAGTTTTTTTTTAAAAAAATTTACTATTTGAAAAACAGATATCCCCTTATTTGATCCTAAATTGATAATTTTTTTGACTGATCTTTTATTATTGTCATCTAAATATTTTAAAGCCTTAAAAAATGCGTCACAAAGATCTAGTATATGAATATAATCTCTTATACATGAACCATCATTTGTTTTAAAATTATTACCATAAATCATTAATTTTTTTTTTTCGATATATTTTTGTACAACGAGGGGTATTAGATGAGTTTCAGGATTGTGATTTTCACCTATTTTTTTTAATGATGAACAAACATTAAAAAACCTAAAAATTATGTAATTAATTTTGTTATTCTTTGAATTTGATGTAATCAATTTTTCGGACTTAAGTTTAGTTAAACCATAGATGTTGTTAGGCTTAAGTAAAAAACTCTCTTTAATTTTTCTATTCGTCTCTTTATATACACTTGCAGTACTCGAAAAGATTATACTATTTACTTTTTGATTATTGCATGCCCTCAACAATTTTTTTGTTGCAGCAATATTATTTGTAAAATAATTTTTCTTATTATCAATATTATCTAAAGTAGACTCACCCGCAAGATGTATAATTTTTAAAGGTTTAATTTTTTTTATTAATTTTATTAATTTTTGATAATTGTTAAGATTGCATTTGTACTGTTTAAAATTAACAAAAATATTATTTACATTTTTGTCAATTCCACAAACCTCAACACCTTTTGATATTAAATAACTTCCTAGAACTGATCCGATATATCCATTAGAACCTGTTATTAAGATTGTCACTTAAGTTTCTTTTTTATAAATTCAAATTTTTTTAATGCCGCAGAAATTGTCATATCCATATCGTAATATGCATAATCTGCTAATCTTCCTCCAGTAATAAGATTTTTATAATTTTTAGTTAGATAATTTTTATATTTTGAGTGAATTAAACGATTTTTTTTATCATTAATTGGATAGTATGGTTCATTACTATTTAATTCTGGAAATTCTTTTATTATTAACGTTTTGTCTTTATAATTTCTATCGGTATGCAAATGTCTTGGTTCATGAATTCTAGTAAACTTAATTTTTTTTTCTGGAAAATTCATTACAGACGTACCCTGATAATCTCTTCTATTAAGAACTTTTTTTTTAAATTTTACAGATCTCCATTCTAATTGACCAAATTTATAATTTAAAAGTTTATCTAATGGACCTGTATATATAATTGCTTTATTAACCATATATTTTTGTTTAAGGTTAAAACTTTTATTATAGATGATACTAATTAAAGGATTTGATGTAAGTTTTTTAAAAACTTCTGTATAACCATTTGATGGTATTCCCTCCACATCTGCATTTTTAAAATAGGTTTTATTATAATTAAATCTAATTGGAAGCCTATTGAAAATAGAACTAGGTAATTTTTTTGGATCTTTACCCCATTGTTTTTCAGTATATCCTTTAATAAATGCTGTATAAAGTTCTTTTCCAATCTGCATTAAAGCCTTTTCTTCAAAATTATCAGGGTTTTTTTTAATAAATTTTTTTGTTTTTTTTTTTAAAAACAACTCAGCTTTCACTGGATTTAATTTCTGATTAAAAAATTTATTTATGGTCTCTAGGTTGATTGGCATTTGATATACTTTAGATTTATAATTTGACAATACTTGATGTTTATAATTGTTCAAAGAAGTAAACTTTTTTAAATAATTCCACACATTTTTTTTTGATGTATGAAAAATGTGCGTACCATATTTATGAAATTCTATACCAGTTTCTTTATCAATTTCACTATAACAATTACCACCAATATGATTTCTTTTTTCAATAATTATGACTTTTTTTTTCAAAATAGTAGCTATCCGTTCAGCTATCACGCATCCATATAATCCAGAACCTACTATTAGAAAATCAGTTTTAATATTTTTCATTTAAACAAAATAATTTCATTTAAAGATTTTAAACAAAAAGAAAATAATTTCCATTTTTTAATTGAAACTTCGCCAGTTTCTCTCTCTTTATGTTCTACATCTATAAATTTTAATGATTTGTCTTTAGCTGCAATGATTGAAATTAAGACATTAGGGATAATGGAATTTTTGACTCTATCAATATTTTTAGATAAAAATGATTTTTTAATCAATCTAAATGGACTATTTGCATCTTTTACTGAAACCCCGTGAAATATAAGAATTATTAATTTCATAAAATTTGTAATTATCAGTCTTATTAAATGGTCTTTTCTTTTCTTTCTTCTGCCAATAATTAAATTTTCACTAAAATCTTCTTTTAAAAATTGTTTAATGTCATCGGTGTAAAATTGGTCATCACTATCCATTTGGAAAATATAATCGCAATCACTATTCATAGCATACTTGTACCCATAAGAGATTGTTTTACCATGACCTTCATTTTCTTTATTAATAACAATTATATTTTTAGCATCTTTAAATCTCTCGATTTTTTCTTTTGTTCTATCTTTTGAACCATCGTTAATAAGTATAATCTTTATATTAAATTGTGATGTTTTATCGATAAGTTCATTCACTACTTTCTCAATAATTTTTTCCTCATTATAAATAGGTAGTACAATAAATATTTTTTTATTCATTATGCTTGTTTAATACAAAGGCTTATCTTTAAAGAAGTCTTTAAGTTCAATAGGCTGTTCTTTAAGAATATATCTGTATACATTATAATTTTCTAAAACTCTTTGTACATAATTTCTAGTTTCTTTAAATTTAATAAGTTCTATCCAATTAACATAATCAATTTGATCTTTTTGAGGATTTTTATTTAACTTTTTCCAATATCTTACTCTTTTGGGGCCGGCATTATATGCAGCAATTGCAAAAGGGTAGGAACCATCATATTCAAGTATTAGACCAGCTAAATAATGAGAGCCTAATTTTATATTGTATTCAGGATCTTGAGTTAATTTTGATTTTGAATATGGAAGCTTTGCTTCTTTTGCTACAACCTTTGCAGTGTAGGTCATTAGTTGCATCATTCCTTTAGCGCCAGCATAACTATTTGCTTTTGAATCAAACTCACTTTCTTGCCTTATAACTGCAAGAATTAATGCCTGATCAGGTATTTTTCTACCCGCAACATACTTTGGTGTATTGATTATTGGATAATTATATTTGTTATGAAACCTTTTTTCATAAGATGCAATTTTAGAAATTTGTATTGCAAAATCATATCTACCAATATCAGTTGCTAGTTGAGCAGATAAAATTTCACTTCCTTTTTCAATATTGTCTAATGCTAAATATCTTAAAATATGTTTCGTATATTTGTCTTTATCTAACTCATGTAATAAATGTACTAGTTTATATAAGTCTTTTTTTAAAAATATTTTTTTGTAACTTTCATCAACATTAATTGTTTTTGTTAAATTATATTTCTCATCTTTAAAAATTTTTAAATGAGCTAATTGCCCATAATATGTGGTTGGATAACCAGAAGCAATTTTGTAATATTTGTTAGCTGTAACAGTATCATTTAAAGACTCATAACTTTTAGCTAGCCAATATGCTCCCCTTGATAAACTTATAGGATAACCAACGTTTTCATAGAAAGATTTAAAATGTTCACGAGCTCTCAATGGATCATTCAAAAAACTTAAAGAAATCCAACCACTTAACCATTCAGCCTCAGCATATTCAGGAGTACCTTCCTCCAAAGCATGATTATTAACTATTTCATAAGATGTTTGATACCTCTTTTTATAAATTAATGATCTTGCAATGATAGCTCTTTCAACCCACCATTTATCAGGTCTAACCAAATAATTTTTATTATTTTTAATATTTAATAATATTTCTAAAGAACTATCAACTCTCCCTCTTTTTCTTCTCCATTTAAGCCGGTCATAATTTAATCCCGAGTCATTTTTAAATTTTTCAGGAACTTTTGAAATAGCATTATCCACGCCATATGATTTGCTCATTAAAAGTTGTCTTGCATTGTATAGAGCTTGATATTCTTTAGGTAAATATCTTAACATTCGTTTTAAGTCCCAATATTTATTTTCCCAAGCAAGATAGTCTGCTCTACTTATATGGTCTTCAGATTTTAGATATTTGTTATATTTTTTTTTATAAATTCTTAATTCATTTTTATTAAGATCAGCAGTTATCCAGCCTCTTTTAATTAAATTTATTCCATCAACCACATTACCTTCCTTGATTAAACTTTCACCCAGTATCATTTTACCAAAGCCGCTTAAAGGTTTTTTTTCTTGAAACATTGTAATAATTTTTTTTGGATTTATATTTTTTGTCGATAATTTTTTTTCAGATAGATATTCAACTCTGCCACGTCTAGGATAGGTTTTATTTGTTTCTAAAAAATCACTATAAAGACTATAATCAGCATTATTTCTTCTTTCTAATAAATATCTCCAAACTATAAAATTATATATTGACTTATCTTTAGTTTTTTTTGATAATTTTATTGCTGTCTCCCATTTTCCTTTTTCAATATAAGATATTGATTTTTTAGCAATTTCGAAATCTTTTCTGTTATAAAATTTTGATTTAAGAACTTTTTTTTGTTTTTTAACTCCTTTTTTTGTAATTAATATGGGTTTGTTTTTAGGAATAATTATACCTAAATTCTTTTCTTGAATTTCTTTTTTTTTGATTTTAGTACTTTTCTTCTCTTCTAATTTTGGTTTTTTCAAAGGCAATATTTCATCTTTAAGTTCACTAATTATTTTCTTTTCCGTGCTAATTTGTGGTTTTCCTTTTGGGATTATTAAACTTTCACCTAATGCATTGAATATGAAATTCATGAAATACAATATTACAATTAAAACAGATATTTTTTTGTATTTGTCCATAATTTTAGTAAATGAATCGATAATTTATGTTATAAGTTCATATGTTTAAAGGATCAAATGTTGCGTTAATTACGCCATTTAAAGATAATGAATTAGACGAGGAAAACTATATAAAATTAATTAATTTTCATATAGAAAATGGCACAAATGGTTTAGTTCCAGCAGGAACAACAGGTGAGTCTCCCACATTAAATCATAATGAACATCAAAAAGTAATTGAAATCTGTATTAAAGAATCAGCTGGAAAAATTCCCGTTATTGCAGGAACAGGATCAAACTCAACTGAGGAAGCTGTTTCACTGACAAAACATGCTGAGAAGGCAGGAGCTAATGGTGTATTAGTTGTTACGCCTTATTATAATAAACCAACTCAAGAAGGTTTGTATCAACATTACAAAGCTATTAATGACAATACAAATTTACCGATTATAATTTATAATATACCAAGTAGATGCGTGATAGATATGTCAGTGGACACTATGGCTAAATTATTTGAGCTTAAAAATATTGCAGGTGTAAAAGATGCTACTGGTGATTTAAATAGATTAGATCAAACGATACAAAAACTTGGAAATGAATTTATTCAATTGACAGGTGAAGATGGATTAGCTTTTGAATTTAATAAAAGGGGAGGGGTTGGTATAATTTCGGTTACAGCAAATATAGCCCCTAAACTTTGCTCTCAAATGCAAATGCTTTCTAAGTCAAAAAATAATGAGGATTTAAAAAAGGCAGAGGAAATAGATAGAAATTTACAACCATTACATAAGGCACTTTTTATAGAGAGCAATCCAGCACCTGTGAAGTATGCTGCCAAGGTTCTAGGATTATGTAGCGATGAGATAAGGCTCCCCCTTGTTAATATACAAAAAAAAACTGAGGCACAAGTTGATAAAGCATTATCTATCGCAAAATTAGTAAATTGATGAAAAAAAAGACCGAGTCTGGTTTAAAAATTATTTGCCTTAATAGAAAAGCATCTTTTAATTATTTTTTTGAAGATATTTATGAGGCAGGTCTAATTTTAAAAGGATCTGAAATAAAATCTGTAAGAGCTGGCAAAGTTAATATTGCAGATTCATATGCTATTGAAAGAGATGGTGAATTATATTTAATTAACTCTCATATTTCTTCATATAAACAGGCAAGTCTACTAAATCACAATCCTATTGAAGAACGTAAACTTTTACTTAATAAAAAAGAAATAAATAAACTTATTGGTAAAATGCAAAGAGAGGGATTTACAATAATTCCAACAAAAATGTATTTTAAAAAAGGTAAAGCAAAAATAGAAATAGCTGTTGCTAAAGGAAAAAAACAATATGACAAAAGACAAGCATTGAAGAGAAAAGATTGGAATCGTGACAAAGCAAGATATTTTAGAAAATCATCATAAACCTGTATATTTAGGTATTGGCTCAAATATTGGAAATAGAATAAACCATATTAATAAAGCATGCCATTTATTAACTAATTTTTGTTCAATAATAAAGATATCTAAATTTTATGAGACTAATTCTTGGCCAAATGAAAAGCTACCTAAATATTTAAATATTGTTGTTAAATGTAACACTGACCTTAAACCTATTTCTCTTCTGCAAAATCTCAAAAATATAGAATTTTTACTAGGTAGAAAAAAAAATAAAAAAAATTTTCCCAGAACCTGTGATATTGATATAATAGATTTTAAAGGTGTTAAAAAACATAACAAATATATAGAAATTCCACATCCACGCATGTTAGATCGTAATTTTGTTTTATTTCCTTTATTTGAAATTGAAAAGAGCTGGAAACATCCTAAAAACAATATATCAATAGAAAAATTAATAAAAAATCTTGAGTTAAAGTCGTTAAGAAGTATTAAAATTTTCTAAAACTAGTGCTATAATAAAATATGTTAAAATCTGAAGAATTAATTAATAAAATAAAAGAATATAACAAGTTTTTAAATCCAAATACATTGACTAAAGCCTATAAATTCGCACTTGACGCACACAAAAAACAAAAACGAGACGAAGGTGTTCCCTATATAAATCATCCTGTTGCAGTTGCTGATATTTTATCTGATTTAAAATTAGATAGTGCGACTATAGCCACAGGTTTGCTACATGATACTATTGAAGATACACATGCTACCTATCAAACTATTAAAGAAGAATTTGGTCAAGAAGTTGCAGATCTAGTAGAGGGGGTAACTAAAATCTCGGTTTTTGAAAATCAAGCTATAAATGGGAAAAATAAACATAAATTTTCAAAAGCTGAAAACTTTAGAAAATTAATTATTGCAACATCAAAAGATATAAGAGTTCTTCTAGTTAAGCTCGCAGACAGACTACATAATATGAGAACAATAAAGTATGTCAAAGATGAAGACAAAAAAATAAGAAAAGCACAGGAGACTATGGAAATTTATGCACCACTAGCAGATAGAATGGGCATGAATAGAATAAGAGATGAACTTGAGGATCTATCATTCGAAGTATTAAACAACGAGGCAAGAACATTAATTAAAAATAGACTTGATGAAATTAAACACAACAATCTTGTAAACTTTAATTCTCTTTCAGAAGAGTTTACAAAAATACTAAACAACTCAAAAATTAAAGTCAAAATTTTTGGAAGAGAAAAAACGCCATTTTCAATATGGAGAAAGATACAAAAAAAAAGAACTTCTTTAGAACAAATTACTGATATTATAGGATTCAGAGTAATTGTTGATGATATAAACTCTTGTTACAAAGCTCTTGGTATTTTTCATTCGAAGTGGAACTGTATTCCTGGAAGATTCAAAGACTATATTTCGTCTCCAAAAATAAATAAATATCAATCTTTACATACAGCTATTATAGGTCCAAATAAAAGACCCATCGAAATTCAATTAAGAACTATGCAAATGCATGAATTCGCACAACGAGGAATTGCCTCACATTGGAAATATAAATCAAATGAAAGATTTAATTCTTTAACATGGAAAGAATATGACTGGCTAAAAGATTTAGTTGAAATAATAGAAAGAAATGAGAATCCAGAACATTATTTTGAGTATACAAAACTTCAGATGTTCCAAGAAAATGTATTTTGTTTTACTCCAAAAGGATCTGTAATAAAGTTACCTAAAAATGCAACCCCAATTGATTTTGCATACGCTGTTCATACACAAGTAGGTGATACCGCAATAGGATGTGAAATTAATGGAAAAGATAGTCCTCTTCAAAGTGAATTAAGAAACGGAGATGTAATTAAAATTATAACTTCAAAAAAGGTTTCCCCGTCATTACATTGGTTGTCTTCAACTAAAACAGGTAAAGCAAGATCAGCAATTAGAAAATATTGGCAGTATAAAGAAAACACAAAGGAAATTAATAAAAAATATAATACGTCTTTATGGGTATCTTTGCCTGACAAGCCAGGTATTCTTGGTGATGTTACATCATTAGTGGGTCAAAATGAAATCAACATCTCAAGTGTTGAAATGATGGAAAAAACAAAGACATCTATAAATTTTAAATTTAATCTTATAATTTCTGATCTCAAAAACTTTACAAAATTATTAAGTGAGTTAAAACAGAGGCAATATAGATTTAAAATAATTAGACACACGAATAAAAAATATGCTTTCTTTAAAAAACTCTTTAAAGGTCTTAAAAAAAACTAAAGCATTACTAGATGGGCACTTCATTTTGTCCTCTGGTCTCCATTCTCCAAGATATATTCAATGTGCAAAATTGTTAAGTTATCCTAAAATTTCAAATAAATTTGTACAATCTCTTGCAAAAAAAATAAAAAAAAAAATAAAAAAAATAGATCTTATTCTATCTCCAGCAATGGGTGGAATTATCATAGGATATGAAATAGGTAAAATCCTAAATAAGGAAACTATTTTTTGTGAAAGGGTAAATAAAAAATTTACTTTAAGAAGAGGCTTTGAAATTAAGAAAAATTCCAAAGTGCTGATAGTAGAGGACGTTATAACAACAGGAAAATCAAGTTTAGAATGTGTAAAATTAATCAAAAAATCTAAAGCAAGACTTGTAGGTTTTGCTTGTTTAATTGATAGATCTAAAAATAAAAAATTAAGAAATAAAATTATATCTCAGGTGAAATTAGAGATACCAACATTTAATAAAAAAAGTCTACCACTATCATTAAAAAAAATACCTATCACCAAACCTGGAAGTAGATTTTTAAAGTGAAGAGACTTGGAATAAATATTGATCATGTGGCAACTTTAAGAAATGCTAGAGGCGAAGGTCATCCCGATTTAATTGATATTGCAACAATCGTTAAAAAAGCAGGCGCAAATTCAATAACAGTACATTTAAGAGAAGATAGAAGACACATAAATGATAATGATCTTAAAGTATTATGTCACAAAAATTTTTTAATTAACATGGAAATGGCAGCTAATGTCAAAATGATGAAAATTGCTATAAGAAATAAACCTAAGTTTGTATGTTTGGTCCCTGAAAAAAGAAATGAAATTACAACAGAAGGTGGACTTAATTTGAATAAAAATTTTAGACTAATTAAAAAAATCGTATCAACTCTTAATAAAAAAAAAATTAGGACTAGCCTATTTATAGATCCTACTATTTCTAACTTAATACTAACTAAAAAAATTGGAGCAAAATGTGTTGAGTTACATACAGGTAAACTATCTAGACTTGTTAAAGATAATAAAAAATTTGCTAAAGAATTAGATAAAATTAATAAATGTTCTTATTATGCAAAAAAAAATAATATTGAATTACATGCAGGTCATGGACTAGATTACAAGACAGCAAAAATTTTATCAAAAAATCCTTATATAATTGAATATAATATTGGTCATTTTATAATAGGTGAAAGCATAAAAATTGGTATATCTAAAGTAATTCAAAATTTTAAAAAAATATTAAGATAAAATGAAAATTATTGGTATTGGTGTTGATATAGTAGATAATGCTCGTTTTAAAAAACTTGTTAAAAAAAAAGACTTCATTAATCGTATTTGTAGCAGCAGAGAATTATATAATTATAAAAAAAAAAATAATAAAATTTTATTTTTGTCTAAAAGATTTTATGCAAAAGAATCATTCGTAAAAGCACTTGGAACTGGTTTTAGAAATAATTTATCTTTTAAAGATATTTCAATACTTAACGATAAAAAAGGAAAACCTTATTTTTTATTTAACGAAATAATTAAAAATATTTTAAAAAAAAAATATAAATTAAAAAAATTTAAAGCTCATCTATCACTATCGGATGAAAAAAAACATTCTGTTTCATATGTAATTTTAGAAAAGTTAAAATGAAAAAAATAATCTTAGAAAATATAAAAACTATTATATACGCTTTAATTATTGCTATTTTGATAAGATCTTTACTACTTCAGCCTTTTTATATTCCATCGTCATCAATGGAACCTTCTTTATTGGTAGGAGATAGATTATTTGTTACTAAATTATCATATGGTTATAGCAGACATTCATTTCCATTTAGTTTAGGTCCAATAAAAAGCAGAATCTTATTTTCAGAACCAGAACGTGGAGATGTAATTGTATTTAAAACACCTGCTGATAATAGAACAGATTATATAAAGAGATTAATAGGTCTACCTGGCGATAAATTGCAATTTATAGATGGTAATTTGTATTTAAATGATGTTGAAATATTAAAGTCAAAAATAAAGTATAAATCTGAAATTTTTTGTGGGAAATCAATAGTTAACACCATTGTTTTTAAGGAAAAATTACATAACGGTAAGGAACACCTAACTAGTTATTACAAAAATGGATCTTACCAAAATTCTGATGAATTTTTGGTTCCTAAAGATCATTATTTCTTTCTTGGTGATAACAGAGATTGCTCTAAAGATAGTAGATTTCTTTCAAGCGTCGGTTTTGTTCATAAAGATAATTTAGTAGGAAAAGCACAATTTATTTTTTTTTCAACTAATATTAGGGAAGGAAGTGTTTTTGAAATATGGAATTGGAAAAAAATTTTGAGAACTCAAAGATTTTTTAAAAAAATTATTTAATGATTAAAAATTTAGCTAATTTTCAAAAAAAAGTTGGGATTAATTTTCATAATCAAAAATTACTCACTAAATGTTTTACACATAAAAGTTATAACCCAATTGATAATAATGAAAAACTTGAGTTTCTAGGTGATAGAGTTCTAGGCTTAATCATATCTCAAAACTTACTTAAATTTTTTCCTAATGATAAAGAGGGGGATTTAGATAAAAAATTAGCATCTCTTGTAAATAAAAACCAATGTGCAAAAATTGCAAAAGATATCGATCTTCAAGATTATATTTTAATAAAGAATTCCAAAAATAATACTAATATTGAAAATAAAGTTTTATCTGATTGTTTAGAGTCAGTTATTGGTTGTATATACTTAGATCAGGGATTAGATATAGCAGAAAAATTTATAATTAAAAACTGGCGTAAATATTTAAACAAAAGCCTTATTACTGAAAGAGATTCAAAAACAAGATTACAAGAATACTCCTTAAAACATTATAAATTACTTCCTATTTATAAATTAATAGATAACAAAGGACCGAGACATAAACCGTTAATAAAAGTGTCTGTAAAAATAAAAGACTCAAAAAATATTACAGCAACTGGAAATTCAAAAAAAGAAGCTGAGCAAAAAGCTGCAAAAAAACTTTTAACATCCTTAAAACTTTTATGATTTGGTCAGATAAAGGTTTTCTATTATCAAAATTAGCTTTTCAAGAAAATTCAATTATAGCAAACTTTTTTACAAAAAATCATGGTAAATGTTCAGGCATAATTTATGGTGCCACATCAAAGAAAATTAAAAATTATTTACAAAATGGTAATGAATTATTTTTAGAATATAATTCAAAAAATGAAAATACACTTGGTTATTTTAAAGTAGAAATTATAAATCCCTATTCAACAAAATTCTTTTCTGAAAGCAAAAAACTCAACTGCATAGTATCGATGTTAGAATTGATTAAGATTTTAACTGTGGATGGTCAGAAAAATATAAAAATTTATCAACTTATTAAAGACTTATTTGATTTACTTAATAAAAACGATTGGTTTGTAAAATATGTTTTCTGGGAACTTGATTTATTAAAATTTATTGGTTTTGATCTGAATATAAAAAACTTTTGTAAAAAAGGAATTATTAACAAAAAAAACGTTTACTTTGTGGAAAATTCATTTAAAAAAATTATTGTTCCAAACTTTCTTGTTGAAAAGTGCGATATAGAAAAAATTTCAAATAAAGATATTTATAATTCTCTATATTTAATTGGTGAATATATGAAAAAAAATATATTTGTACCAAATAACGTTAACTTTCCTATTTCGAGACAGTATTTTATTAATTATTTTAAATAATTATTTTAAAATTTTATCTAAATAGTCTGCGTAATAAGTTATTATTGCATTTGCTCCAGCTCTCTTAAACGATAATAAAGTTTCGTAAATAGCTTCTTTATTCAAAATTTTATTTTTAATCGCATTAGCAATAAGGCTGTACTCTCCAGATACCTGATAAGCAAGAACAGGAATTTTAAAGCTATCTTTAACTGCTTTAACAATGTCTATATAAGGTAGTCCCGGTTTAACCATCACCATATCTGCGCCCTCTTTTATGTCTATTGCAACTTCTCTTAAAGCTTCATTAAGATTACTATAATCCATTTGATATGTTTTTTTATTTCCTTGTAACGCTCTCTTTGATCCTACAGCATCTCTAAAAGGTCCATAGAATGATGATGAATATTTAACTGCATATGAGAGTAATTGAATTTTTTCATAGCCATTTTTGTCTAATTCTTTTCTTATTTCTCCAATCCTTCCATCCATCATATCAGATGGAGCTATTACATCACATCCCATTTGAGCTTGTAATAAAGATTGTTTAATTAAAATTCTAATTGTCTTATCATTTAATATTTCGTTTTTTACTAATAAGCCATCATGACCATGAGAAGTATAAGGATCAAGAGCCACATCACACATTATACCAATTTTATTTTTATATTTTTTTTTAATTTTAACTATAGCTTTAGAGACAAGATTATTTTCGTTTAATGCCTCAGATCCACTTTTATTTTTCAATTTAATATTGGTATTAGGAAATAATGCTACCATTGGTATTTTATTTTTGATTGCACGATCAATAACACTCGACAAATTATCGATACTATATTTGTAAACGCCTTTCATTGATTTTATTTCCTGCTTCTTATTTCTTCCGTCAGTAAGAAATATAGGTAAAACAAAATCACTACCTGATAGAGTATTTTCTCTAACAAGTCTTCTTGACCACTCCTCTTTTCTTGATCTTCTCATCCTTAGATTTGGGTATTTTCCAGTGATAATCATTCTCAAATATTTTTTTTATAAATGCGACAATAGTAATATATATAATTTTAGTCTATAAGTTATTAATAAAATGTAATTATGTCACTATCATTTAACGATTTTCAAAAACAAAAAATAAAATTTGATATTAACAAATTAAAAGAAGCTTATAATCAAGTTCTAAAAATAAAAGATTTTCAAGGTGTTGATGGTGTTTCTAATTTTGGTGCCATCTCTTTAACCCAAATCCCTGGAGACCCAGATTCTATTAAAGGTAACAAAGCAAGAGGAGTTTTCTGGACAAAACCTGATCAAACTGGAAAAGAAGTTATAAGAGATCAAATGATAGATGAGGCTGCTTATTCAGAATTTATAAGTGATTATAAAGAAACATATTTTAAAGAAGTTGTAGAAACTTTACAAAAAAATTACAAAATAGGACGTGTTAGAATTTTGTTAAAAACACCAAGATCGACATTAAGTTGGCACAGAGACCCAGAACCAAGATTGCACATTCCGATTATAACTAACCCTGGTTCAATAATGGTTATAGATAATGTTGCAAAACATATGCCGGCTGATGGATCAGTTTGGATTACAAACAATACAAAATATCATAATGCTTTTAATGGTGGTGAAGAAAATAGAATACACCTAGTAGCATGTGTTTTAGACTATAAGTTTAATTAAATTGAAAATTTTTATTTCATCAGATCATGCAGGCTTTAATTTAAAAAATCATATCTTTGAAAATTTGAAAAAAAAAAAATATAAAATTGAAAATTTAGGTCCTTTTAATGATAAATCTGTAGATTACCCAATATATGCAAAAAAATTAGCTAATAGAGTGTCTAAAAATAAAAAAAATATTGGAATACTCGTTTGTGGATCAGGGACCGGTATGGCAATGGCGGCAAATAAAGTTAAAAATATAAGGGCTGCAGTGTGTTATAATATGAAAAATACGAAATTATGTAGATTGCATAATAACGCAAATATTATTACAGTGGGTTCTAGGTTAATTAGTAAAAATCTGGCTTTTAAATTAGTTAATATTTTTTTGAAAACTAAATTTGAAGGTGGTAGACACTTGAGGAGAATTAAAAAAATTTAAATATGTCTAGTGAAAAAAAATATATAAATCCTGATTTTCAAAGTTTTTTTGAAAATAACTTATCTTCTTGCGATCCAGAGATTTATAAAGCTATTAATGATGAATTGCTAAGACAACAACAGCATATAGAACTTATAGCCTCTGAAAATATTGTTTCAAATGCACTACTGCAAGCACAAGGTTCTGTTCTTACTAATAAATATGCAGAAGGATATCCTGGCAAAAGATATTATAATGGTTGTGATCATGTTGATACAGCAGAAAGTTTAGCAATAGAAAGAGTAAAAAAATTATTTAATTGTAAATTTGCAAATGTTCAACCGCACTCCGGTGCACAAGCTAATGGAGCCGTTTTTTTAGCATTATTAAAACCAGGTGATACTATTTTGGGTATGAGTTTAAATTCTGGTGGACACTTAACTCATGGTTCAAAAGCATCTGTTTCTGGTAAATGGTTTAATGCAATAAGTTACGAAGTAGATAAAGATACTGAATTATTAGATTACAAAGATATTGAAAATAAAGCTATGGAACATAAGCCCAAGTTAATAATTGCAGGAGGAAGTGCTTATTCTAGAGTTATAGATTTTAAAAAATTTAAAGAAATTGCAGAAAAAGTTGGAGCCTATTTGATGGTAGATATGGCACATTTCTCCGGACTAGTTGCTGGTAAAGGTTATCCAAATCCAGTTGACCACGCAGATGTAGTAACATCAACAACTCATAAAGTTTTTAGAAGCGCTCGAGGCGGAATAATTTTAACAAATAGAGAAGATTTATCTAAAAAATTTAATTCTGCAGTTTTTCCAGGATACCAAGGCGGACCATTAATGCATGTAATAGCTGCAAAAGCGGTTGGTTTTTTGGAAGCGTTGAAACCAGATTTTAGAAATTACATATCTAACGTTCTTGCAAATGCTAAGATGTTGGCTGAAACATTAAAAAATAATGGATTTAAAATTTATTCTGGAGGCACTGATACACATTTAATGTTAGTTGATTTACGTCCATTTAACGTAAAAGGGAATATGGCAGCAGATAGTTTATGCAGAGCCAACATAACTTGTAATAAAAATGGAATACCTTTTGATACAGAGAGTCCAATGATTACATCTGGAATAAGATTAGGAACTCAGGCAGCAACAACAAGAGGATTTGGATTAGAGGAATTTAAATTAGTAGGTAATTTGATTACCAAAGTAATTAAAGGATTATCAACTAATCAAGAGGATAATAGTAAAGTTGAGAATGAAGTAAGAAAAGAGGTTATCGATCTTTGTTCTAAGTTTCCGATTTATAAAAATTTAAAATAACTTAAAAATGATTTGTCCGTGTAAAAAAGGGGAAACTTCAGTTGTGGACTCCAGGCCAACAGAAGATGGTACTGCAATCAGGCGAAGAAGACTTTGCACCACATGCGGTGAGAGATTTACAACATTTGAAAGAGTTCAAATAAGAGAACTTATTATTGTAAAAAAAAATGGAAGAAAGTCTCCTTTTGATAGAGAAAAGTTGTCTAAATCAATTTATATAGCATTAAAGAAAAGACCAATAGATACAGATACAGTAGAAAAATTTATAACCAAAATATCCAATTCGTTGGAAGAAATCGGACAAAGTGAAATTTCATCTAGCACAATAGGAACTATGGTAATGGATGGTCTTAAAAATTTAGATCCAGTCGCTTATGTTAGATTTGCATCAGTGTATAGAAATTTTAGAGAAGAAAAAGATTTCGTTCAATTTGTAGACAAGATAGATGTCTTCAAAAAACGATAAATTTTACCTTAAATTAGCTTTAAATTTGGCCAAGCAACATGAAGGTTTGACCTGCGCAAATCCTTCTGTCGGTTGTGTTATAGTTAAAGATAATAAAATTTTATCACTATCAAAAACATCAATCAATGGACGACCTCATGCAGAAGATAATGCTATTCGTTTAGCAAATACAAATGATCTTAAAGGTTCTACTATTTATGTAACTTTGGAGCCATGTACACATCATGGAAAAACACCACCTTGTACCGATTTAATAATTAAAAAAAAAATATCAAAAATTGTTTATGCATCTAATGATATTGATGAAAGAACTGCCAATAAATTAAAAAAAGTTTTGAAAAATCATAATATTTCTACAAAACAAATTAGAATGAAAGAGATTACTGATTTTTACAAAAGTTACTTTTTTATTAGGAAAAACAAATTTCCTTATATTACGGCTAAATTAGCATGCTCTAATGATTATTATATTTATTCAAAAAAAAATAAAAACATAACTAATGAATTA
>CACLVA010000003.1 GCA_902610315.1 uncultured Pelagibacteraceae bacterium | reverse complement strand
AATAAAGAGTCACATTGGGTGAAATTATTTGAATTTGTAGCTTTTGGTGAAATATCTACTAGACCTCTGTACGTCATGTCTGAAAAACCTGCACTTATTCCTTTTGAAATAATTTTACTCTTTGTATTTTTTCCAAGGTGTATCATTTTTGTACCTGTGTCTGCTTTTTGATGATTATTAGTAATAGCAATAGAATAAAACTCACCTATTGAATTATCACCTTTTAAAATACAGCTCGGATATTTCCAAGTAATTGCAGATCCAGTTTCAACTTGTGTCCAAGAAATTTTAGAATTCTTACCTTTGCATAAACCTCTTTTTGTTACAAAATTATATATTCCACCTTTGCCATCCTTGTCTCCAGGGTACCAGTTTTGAACAGTAGAATATTTTATTTCTGCATCATCCAAAGCTATAAGTTCTACATTAGCAGCATGTAATTGATTTTCATCTCGCATTGGTGCAGTACATCCTTCTAGATAACTTACATAACTTCCTTTATCAGCAATGATTAAAGTTCTCTCGAATTGACCTGTATCAGATGCATTAATTCTAAAATATGTTGATAATTCCATAGGACACCTTACCCCTGGCGGAATATAAACAAATGATCCATCGGTAAATACCGCTGAGTTAAGTGTTGCAAAAAAATGATCTGTTAAAGGTATAACTGTACCTAAATATTTTTTTACCAATTCTGGATGTTTTTGCACAGCTTCAGAAATCGAACAAAATATTATACCTTGTTTTGTTAAAGTTTCTTTAAAAGTAGTGGCTACAGAAACTGAATCGAAAACTGCATCAACGGCAATTCCGTTTAGTCTTTTTTGTTCATTAAGTGGAATTCCCAACTTTTGATAAGTTTCAAGTAATTTTGGATCTAATTCATCAAGACTTTTTGGTTTATCTTTAAAACTTTTTGGAGCTGAATAATAATAAAGGTCTTGATAATCTATTTTTGGATACTTTGGCTTTTGCCAATCTGGTTCTTTTAAAACTTTTAGTCTTTCAAAAGCTTTAAGTCTCCAATCTAATAGCCATTTAGGTTCTTTTTTAATATTTGATATAAACTTAATTACATCTTCATTTAATCCTTTTGGAGCTTTAAAGTTTTCAATATCTGTTGAAAAACCATATTTGTAATCTTTTAAATCTTCTATTTGTTTATCTCTCATTTATATTCTTGCCTCTCTACTTTTTAATAAGTCACTTAATTTTTTGTTTTCAAAAAAGCTGTTTATATGAATATCTAATTCATCCCAGAAATTATGCGTAATGCATTTGGTGCTTTTACCGTTACAAGATTTCTTAGAATCTTTTTTACATCCTATTGTTTTAACTTTTTGATCTAATGCTAGTAGTATGTCTGAAATTTTTAATTCTTTTGGACTTTTAACAAGTATATATCCACCATTAATTCCTCTGACGCTTTTTACGATATTATTTTTTTTTAATCTTAAAAATATTTGTTCTAAATAAAGAAGAGATATTCCTTGCCTTAATGAAATATCTCTTAGACTAACTGCTTTATCATTTGAAAAAACAGCCATGTCAGCTAGGGCCATAACAGCATATCTTGATTTAGTATTAAGCTTCATAATTGTTTATTTATGCGACTTATATATATACCCGACTAAAATAGTCAAGTTTTTGAAATTAAAAAGACTCGCATTTTGTCACCCTGTTATGATAAATAAAGTTTTTTTGTGAGAATAATTATCATTAACAAAAATTTTTTTGATAATAATTATCATTAACAAATATGGAAAATAAAATTGTAGAAATATTTATTCCTGGACCAGCCGGAAGATTAGAAGCAAAATATTATAAGAATCAAAAAATAACTTCTCCCATCGCTTTAGTATTGCAACCTCATCCTCAGTATGGAGGCACAATGAATAACAAAGTTGTAGTAGAAACATTTCATGCATTTATGGATAATGGTTTTTCAGTATGCAGAGTAAATTTTAGAGGCGTTGGAAAAAGTGATGGAGAGTTTGACAATGGTCAAGGTGAACTTGCTGATGCAGCTGCTGCACTCGATTGGATTGAGAGAGAAAACTTTGATAACTCACAATGTTGGGTTGCTGGGTTTTCTTTCGGATCTTTAATATCAATGCAGTTACTAATGAGAAGACCAGAGATCAACAGATTTATTTCAATATCACCACAGCCTAATGTTTATGATTTTTCTTTTCTATCACCTTGTCCAACATCAGGATTAATGGTTTATGGAAAAAAAGACGAACTTGTTCCTGTAGATCATATAAACGAGCTTGATAAAAGATTATCTTCGCAGAAAGGTATTAAAGTTGATTTTCAGCCTGTACCGGATGCAAATCATTTTTTTGCTAAATCTGAAAATAGTTTAAGAAAAGTATTAGACAAATATATTCAAAAAGAATCAGCTTTATTTTAAAAATTTTTCACTAAAACTCCACCTGTTGAAGGTAATTTACATCCAGTTGTATTTGGAAAAGATATTGGAAGTTTAAAAAATGATCTAATAGCTAAAAATGCAAAGGCTTGTGACTCTACAAAGTCACCATCAACTCCGTAATCATCTGTTGTTTCAAACTTAAAATACTTACCACAGTTTTTTTTTATTTTATCAATTAAAGTTTCGTTCTTTCTTCCACCTCCACATAAAATAATCTTAGAAATTTTTAGATTAGATTTTGATATTTCACTTAACAATTTAGAAGCAATAATATTACTTGTGAATTCTGTTATCGTAGATGCTCCATCTTCTAAATCTAAACCTCTCAAGAAGTTTATTTCGAAGTCGTTAACATCAAATGAATTTATATTTTTATCGGTAAAATTTTCAAAATCTTCTAAAGCTTGATTAAGAATTAATTCATTTGTTTTACCAATGCTTGCTGTTTCACCATTTTTATCATAATTACCTTTTTTGTTTCTTCTCATCCATTCATCTATTAAACAATTTCCAGGACCTATATCTTTACTTATCAAATTTTCTTCTTTGAGATCTCCGATCAAAGTTAAATTAGATATTCCACCTATATTTAATATACAAATAGGAAGGTCGATTTTTTTTTCTTTAACAATTAATTGGTGGAATATAGGTGATAATGGAGCTCCTTCACCACCTTCCGCTAAATCGTTTTGTCTAAAATTATAGATAACTTTTTTTTTTGAAAGTTGAGATAATAATTTTCCATCTCCAAGTTGTTTTGAATATTTGTCTTTAGGACTGTGTAAAATTGTTTGTCCATGAAAACCAATCAAATCAATTTCAAAATTATTGTTTGTTGTGCAATTTGAAACAACATTAGAGTGAAACAATGTTATTTTCCTCTCTAAATCATTAATTTCTGAAGCATGTTTTTTAATATCTTCAACTTTATTAATATTTCTTTTTAATTTGTAAATATATTTAGAAATATCATCAGTATATTGAAAGTATTTGTTAATTAAAACTTTAAACTGTCCTTTCCCATCAGAATTTATTATAGATGCATCAACGCCATCTCCAGAAGTGCCACTCATTAAGCCTAAACTATTAATAGAATTGCTCACAATTTATTTTTCAATCAAATTAAAATAAGTATATTGAATTAGAAGTAATAATTTAAAAAATGAAAAATTCATTCTTATCTGAGTTTAAAGAAAGAGAGTATTTTAATCAATGCACTAATTCTGAAGAATTAGATAATTTGATGCACAGTAAAAAAATTAATGCATATATAGGTTTTGATTGTACAGCTAAAAGTTTACACGTTGGTAGTTTATTGCAAATAATGTGTTTAAGAATGCTACAAAAATATGGTCATAGACCCATAGTTCTACTTGGCGGCGGAACCACTATGATTGGTGACCCTTCTGGTAAAGAGGAAACAAGAAAAATTTTATCTACCAAAGAAATAGACAAAAATATTAAAAATATTAAAAAAGTGTTTGATATTTTTTTAGACAAAAAAAATATTAAAACTAAACCAATTTTTGTAAATAACTTTAAATGGCTTGGAAAATTAAATTATATTAAATTTTTAAGAGAAGTTGGCAAACATTTTACTATAAATAAAATGTTAAGTTTTGATAGTGTTAAGCTAAGATTGGAAAGAGAACAATCTTTAAGTTACATGGAATTCAATTACATGATTTTGCAGGCTTATGATTTTTTAGAGTTAAATAAAAAAAATAATTGTGTTCTTCAGATAGGTGGATCTGACCAATGGGGAAATATTATAAATGGTGTTGAATTAATTAAAAGGAGCTCGGGAAAACAGACATTTGGATTAACTACACCGCTAATTACATTAGCATCTGGAGCTAAAATGGGAAAAACAGAAAAAGGTGCTGTTTGGTTAGATAAAAAATTATTATCTCCATACGATTATTGGCAGTTTTGGAGAAATACTGATGATCGTGATGTAATAAAATTTTTAAAAATGTTTACAGATAAAGAAATAGCTGAAATTGAAGGTATGAAAAACGAAAATATAAATGAGTTAAAAATTCTTTTAGCTAATGAAACTACCTCAATGTTGCATGGTAAATCAGCAGCAAAAAAAGCTGCTGAAACAGCGATCAAAACATTTAGTGCAGGAACTTTTGGAGATGAGCTACCTGTTGTAAATATAAAAAAAAATGAAGTTGATAGAGGTATCAACATTATAGATATAGTAATTAAATCAAATTTATTAAAATCTAAAAGTGAAGTAAGAAGAGCTATTAAAAATCTTGGAATAAAAGTTAATAACAATACCGTTGATCAAGAAAATTCGGTTATCACAATCAATGATTTTAAAGATAATATTTTAAAGTTATCGCATGGAAAAAAAAATCATATACTATTTAAGATCACTAATTAGTTTTTTTTAATTTTTCTAAAGTTCTTGTAATAAATCTAGGCGTTAAAGTTTTAATTGGGTTTACAGTAGTTTTTAAATCTTTTGGATATCCTTTGATTTTAAAACTAACACCAAAAACACCTTCCCCAGCCTTTTTTCCTACAAGTATGTCTCCCAATAAAGGAATTGAACCTATCACTTTATTTACTGTGGTGGCTGGTACTAAAGTTCCTCTCAGGCTTATTAAGTCATCTTTTTGGACATATCCTTCCATTAAAACTGAAATCGAAGGACCTAAAGAATATATCTCTTCAATAGTCATTAATCCTTTGTCCTTGTTAAACTTCATCTCAAATTCGTTAAATCTTATGCCCTCTCCAGTTAATAAATCTGCAATACCCTGTAGAGAAGCTAATGTGAGCAATTTAGTAAGTGCAGGAACCTCTTTTAATTTAAAATCATACAATTTTAAATTTGAATTAGTTTTTTTATTTTTTTTGATTGAATAAAAATCTAATGAGCCACCTTCAAAACCTTTTATAAATTTATATTTTTTTACTATAGGGGTAGCATAATTTGTAAAAATTGTTGTTATTTTTTCTTTATTTTGATTTGTTCTAATCGAAACTTTAAACTCCTTATTATTGGGAAATTTAGATAATAAATCCATATTAAAAATTTCGTTATTTTTAATTTTTAGATTTGTATCAAAAAATGTAAGGTAATCCTCATTATTTAAATAAGCTGTATCAATTTTAATTGATACATCACTATTTAAATTATCAAAAATACTTAAGAAATTACTTTCTTCTTTAGAAAATAAAATTTCATCAACTAGTTTAGATCCATCAAAAGTCTGACTTGTAATGGAATAATTATTTTTAATTCTTTTAATATTTAATTTACTAAGTTTGTCATTATTATTTAAAACATTAACTTTAATATCATCTATACTTTTTATTTTTTTATTTTTATTTAAATTAATTTTTTGGATATCAATAGAATTTTTACCTTCAACAAATTTAATATTTTCGAAATTTATCAGTTTTGAGTCGGTATATTTTCCCTTAATTTTTAATAAACTTTTATCATCTTTATTTTTGGTATAATTTAAAATCTTAAAATTAATTGCAGAGTTTACTATCTCAAAATTAAAATCATAAATTATTTGCCTCTTAATTTTTTTTATAGAATAATCAACATCATCAATATCTCCATTTATGTTCAATTTAGATCTTCCATTTAATTGGTAATCACCATTATTATAATCAAAAGTTAAAGAATTATTTTCAACTTTTATATTCTTTCGATAACCTGGAAAAAATCTTTTAAAGATATCATTTGAGTAATTAAGTTCTTCAAAAGAAATTTTTGATTGAAATTTAATATCTTCAAGTTTCATCTTTTTGCTCAATTTGAAAGAAAATTTGTTATTAGACGAAACTGACAAATTATCTAAAATATTTTTATAATTAATATTAAAGTTAGGTAAAAATTTTTCTAAATTTATTAGGCCTTTTTTATTTGAAATATCACCATCGAAAATAAGATTATTTTGACTATTAACAATTTTTATTTGATTAGATTTTAGCTTAAGTGATTGATATATTAAAGAAAGGTTATAAATTAAATATTCATTGTCTCTAACTAAAAAACTTGTATTTAAATTTTCAATCAAATTATCATTTAGTAATTTTATTTTTAAATCTTCAATATTACCATCTATTAAATAATTTTTTTTTATACTACCATCCTGATTAAATTTTATTTTACTTTCTATAGATATGGTGCCATCTTTGACCACTTTGCTTAAAATATATAATTGTGGGTTATTTTGATAAGCCCTAACAATTTCAATTACATTTTTAATTTTATTTTTATGGGTTAAAATCTTAATTTCTTCAAAGTTTATATTTTTAGAAAAAAAATTTTTTAAAGGAAGATTTGTACTTATACTTTTAATTTTTATTTCTTTTTTTTTAAAAGAAACCTTGGGATCGATGGTTTTCAACTCAAAATTAAAATTATTAATGTTCAGAAAGATTTTTATATCGTTAAGATTTATATCTAGATCTTTATTTTTATCCGCAATTTTTTCACTAATTAAATTATTAAATTTATTTGTACTAATACCGTAGACACCCAAATAAACTAAGGAAATTAATAAAAGTAATAATAAAAATAAAATAAATTGTATAAATCTTTTAACCATTCAAATTAAACAAAGAGCTTTCCAAAAAGCTGTCTATTTCTCCATTTAAAATTTTATCTGGATCACTTGTTTCAAAATTTGTTCTATTGTCTTTTACTAACCTATAAGGGTGTAAAACGTACGATCTAATTTGATGACCCCACCCAATATCTTTTTTTTGATCTTTTTCGCCCAGACTTTCTTTTTCTCTTTTTTCAAGTTCATAGTTATACAGTCTTGCTTTTAACATTTGCATACATGTCTCTTTATTTTTATGTTGTGATCGATCATTTTGACATTGCACCACTATCTTTGTCGGTATATGTGTAATTCTCACTGCACTATCGGTTGTATTTACATGCTGTCCCCCGGCGCCACTAGATCTGTAAGTATCAACTCTTAAGTCGCTTTCCTGAATATCTATTTGTATACTATCATCAACCACAGGATAAACCCATACACTTGCAAAACTAGTGTGTCTTCTGGCGCCAGAGTCAAATGGTGAAATTCTAACTAAGCGATGTATGCCAGACTCATTTTTTAACCATCCAAAAGCATAATCTCCGTTAATCTTTATTGTTGTTGATTTTATCCCTGCCTCGTCTCCTTTATGTTCACTAATAATGTAATATTTAAATTCACGATTATTGGACCATTTCATATACATTCTTCTAAGCATATCTGCCCAGTCTTGACTTTCTGTGCCACCTGCGCCTGCATGTATTTCAACAAAACAATCATTAATATCACTTTCTTTTGATAGGAAACATTTAATCTCATTTTTTTGAACTTGAGATTTTAATAGCTCTATATTTTTTGTTATTTCCTGAATAAGCTTAGAATTATTTTCCTCTGTAGCTAAAATAAAAAATTCATCTAACTCTTTACATTCTTTAACAGAACTTTCAAATGATGAGACTAAATCATCTAATTTTTTTTTTTCTTTTAATATTTTTTGTGCGTTTGAGTGATCTTTCCAAAAGTTCTCGTCTAATATTAGCTTCTGGTATTTCTCGATTTTTGATTTGATATTATTCTTTTCAAAGATACTCCTGTATTCTTTGATTAATATTTTTTATTGAATTTAGTATTTGTAAAAACTGATCGCTCATTAGTAAAACTTTAATATATTATTGTTATTTAATCTATTGTTATTTTTCAAATTAACATCGAAATTTTGATTAATTTTTTCTGATTTAAAAGACTCGATTAAAGTTTTCTTTGATGCGAAACTGACTTTTTTTCCAGTTTGAGAATCAACGACCATTAAAGTAATATTTTCGGGAATTTTGAATGGTCTTGTGTTTTCTTTTTTAACAGCTCTTTTCATAAAGGATTTAAATATAGGCATAGCTGTTTTTGCTCCTGTTTCAAATTTTCCTAAAGTTTGTGGTTCATCGTAACCTATATAAACACCAACTACCAAATCAGATGTAAAACCTATGAACCAAGTATCAGTATTCTTATTGGTAGTTCCGGTTTTGCCAGCAATATCTAAATTTAAATCTCTAAGTTTTTTTGCAGTTCCTCTTTTAGTGGCTCCTTCTAAAATAGATGTTATTTGGTATGCAGTTTGCGGAGAAAAAATTTGTTTAAAATTATCTTTAATCTTTGGCACTTCGTCACTTAAGAAAGATATATTTTTACAGTTTTCACAATATCTGTCCTCAGTTTTAAAAATGGTATTGCCCTCACTATCTTGAATTCGGTCAATTAATTTAGGGTTTACAAGTTTGCCTCCATTCACAAATGAGCAATATGCTGATGTTAATTTTAATAATGTTGTTTCTGCTGAACCTAAAGAAATCGATAAGAGCTCATTTGGATTTTCATAAATACCTAGTTTTTTTGACAGATTGACTATTTTATTTAATCCTAAATCTTGGGAGATTCTTACCGTCATCAAATTTCTAGATTTTTCTAAACCCTCTCTCAAGGTTGAACGTCCGTAGAATTTTTTTCCATAATTTTCTGGTTTCCACATTTTAAGATCAGTACCTTGTTTTAAAACTAGTGGTGCGTCTAAAATTAATGTTGAAGGTGTGTATCCATTTTCTAATGCTAGTGCGTATATAAATGGTTTAAATGCTGAACCAGGCTGTCTTAAGGCTTGAGTGGCTCTATTAAATTCACTCTTTTTAAAGCTAAAGCCGCCACTTAATGCTAAAACTCTACCTGTGTACGGGTCCATGACTACTATTGCACCGTTTACAGAAGGTAATTGTTTTAAGTCATATGATGAGTTTTTATCTTGCTTAACATAAATAATATCACCAACATTCAAACCTTTTTTGTTTTTGGAATTTTTTATCCAGTCAAGACTTAAATAATTTAATTCACCTTTTTTATTATTTTTTGTTTCAATTATCGTTTTTGTGTCATCAATTTTAATTACTCTAGCTATTTCCCACCCAATTTTTTTTTCAAGATTATCATTGATTAAGCTTTTCCAATTGTTGTTTAATAAATTGGTATTTTTGATTGACCCTGTCCATCCTTTTCTTCTATCATAATTCTCGATACCGTTTCTTAAAACGTTAGAGGCTATTTCTTGTAAATCTAAGTTTAAAGGTGTTTTTATATTTAAACCTTCTTTGTAAACTTTATCGTACCCCAATTTATCTATTATATCTTTTCTAACTTCTTCAACGTAATATCTTGAGTCCTCTAAAAATATTTTTTTTCGTTTATTCAAGATGATTTTCTTATTTTTTAATTCTACAAATTTCTTTTTATTGATGTATTTATTTTCTAATAAATTCTTTAAAACTAGATCTCTTCTAAACTTAGCAACTTTTTCATTTTTGTAAGGATTGTATCTACTTGGTGCTTTTGGTAATGCAGCAAGTAGGGCTGCTTCTTCATAATTTAATTCATCAATTGATTTATCAAAATATTCTAAACTTGCAGCAGCAATTCCATAAGAACCTTGGCCCAAATAAATTTGATTTAAATATAGCTCCAATATTCTCTCTTTGGATAAACTTCTTTCAATTCTAAACGCTAAGATTGCTTCTTTTAGTTTTCTTTGTAAACTTACTTCATTAGTCAAAAGAAAATTTTTTGCAACTTGTTGTGTAATTGTTGATGCACCTTCCAATCTTTTCGAGTTTATTATATTTGAGATATTTTTGATAATTGCTCTTAAAACCCCTTTTGCATCAATCCCAGGGTGTTCAAAAAAATTTTTATCCTCTGCTGATAAAAAAGAATTAATTACAATTTTAGGTATTGAATTATAAGGAATGAAAATTCGCTTTTCTGACGAAAAATCTTGAATAAGTTCTCCATCTCCAGAATATATCTTGCTTGAAACAGGTGCTTTATAACTTTTTAAGTATTTGTAATCTGGTAAATTATTTGAAAAAGCCCATAATACAGATACAACTATTAAGAAAAATAGTAAAATACTCGAACTCAACAAAAGTATGACTTTTTTTAATAAAGGATTCATTTTGGTTTAATTTAATTGATGAATTTGTTAAAGTTAAGGCATCAGAATTTAAAAAAATGAAAAAAATAACAATAAAATTATGGAAAAGAATTTATACATCGATGCATCGCATCCAGATGAAACTAGAGTTGTGCTTAAAGAAAATGGTAATATTGAAGATTACGAGTACGAGACTATTAAAAACAACTTAATTAAAAACAATATTTATCTAGGTAAAGTAAGCAGAGTCGAGCCATCGCTTCAAGCAGCATTTATAGATTTTGGAAGAGATAGACACGGATTTTTATCATTTAATGACATTCAATCTGATTATTATCAATTACCTTCCAGCGATTTAGAAAAAATTAAAAAAGAAGAGGAAAAATTAAGAGAGGAACTTGCAAAGAAAAGTGAGGAAGAGGATATTTCTATTAAAGATAGCGAAACATCCCCTGAAGATAATAAAGAAAAAAAAAACGAAATAGATAATCAGACTAATAGTGATTTTAATAAATCTAAAATTCCTTCAAAAAGATATAAAATTCAAGAGGTTATCAAACCAAATCAAGTTATATTAGTTCAAGTTCTTAAAGATGAAAGAGGTTTAAAGGGCGCTGCCCTAACAACTTTTATTTCTATTGCAGGTAAATACATTGTTCTAATGCCAAACACACCAAAGGGTGGCGGGATATCAAGAAAAATTTTTAATTTTGGGGACAGAAAAAAAATTAGATCAATTCTGAATGAAATAAAGATACCAAAAGAAATGGGTCTTATTGTTAGAACTGCTGGATCTAATAAAACAAAAAATGATATTGAATATGATCTTTCAAGTTTAATAGATAATTGGAATAAAATTAAAGAAAGCGCAATGAATTCAATTGCGCCCGCTTTAATACATCAAGAAAGCGATATTATTAAACGTACTTTGAGGGATATTTATGATGATGACACACAGAATATTATAATTCAAGGTAATGAAGGTTATCAAAAAGCCAAAAATTTTATGAAAATACTTATGCCTAAAAGTGTCAAAAAGATTAAAAAATATAGAGATAAAGAACCTTTATTTATAAAAGAAAAAATAGAAGATAAATTAAATGAAATCTATGACACCCAAGTAAAACTAAACTCAGGGGGATATCTAGTTATAAACCCTACAGAGGCCTTAGTATCTATTGATATAAACTCAGGCAAGTCAATTAAACAAAAAAATGTGGAAAGTACTGCTGTTGATACTAACCTAGAGGCAGCTGAAGAAATAGCAAGACAAATTAAAATACGTGATTTATCTGGTTTAATAATAATAGATTTTATAGACATGATGAATTTTGGTAATAGGAAACAGGTTGAGAGAAAATTAAAAGAAAGATGCAGAAAAGATAGAGCTAGAGTACAAATTGGTAGAATAAGCAGTTTTGGTCTTTTAGAGATGTCTAGACAGAGATTAAGAGAGAGTAGTGTACAATGGAATATTTCCTTAACAAATCAATCATTTGCGCAAAAAATAATCAAATTAATCGAAGTAAAAGCAATTAAATCTAAAGCAAAAATAGTTAATGCAAATATTCCTGAAAAAATTAAGAACTTTTTATTTGATAATTTTCAAAAAGATCTCAAGTATCTAGAAAAAAAATACAAATTAAAGATTAATCTTTTAGGTGATAAATTATTACTAGTTCCTGAATACGAAATATCACTTGAGAACAAAAGTAAAAAAGTTTTAGAAAAGATTGAAAATAAAATTGAAATAAAAAAAATTACTATTGATAATAAAGTTAAAACCAACAATGTTGTCAAATTTGTTAAAAAGAATTTTAAAAAAAGGAAATATTTTAAAAAGAGAAAAATTAAATAATTCCTTTTTTTGTAGTTGAAGCAGAGCCCATCAAGTTTTTTTTAATTCTCCCGGATAAATAAGATTTTCTTCCAGCTATTACTGCATATTTCATCGCTTTTGCCATTTCTAAAGGATTTTTTGCTTGTGCGATGGCTGTATTTATTAAAACACCATCGCAACCTAATTCCATAGCTATAGTTGCGTCAGAAGCTTCACCAATTCCTGCATCAATAATAACTGGTAATTTTGTTTGATTACGAATTATTCTAATATTTGTATAATTTTGTATTCCTAAACCAGAACCTATTGGTGCAGCAAGAGGCATTATTGCTACAGCACCAACATCTTCTAATCTCTTGGCCATCAAAGGATCATCATTGCAATAAACCATAACTTTGAAACCTTCTTTAGATAATACCTCTGTTGACTTTAAAGTTTCAATCATATCTGGAAGTAAGCTTTTTTTATCTCCTAAAACTTCTAATTTTACCAGTTTCCAACCTCCAATTTCTCTAGCTAATCTCAATGTTCTTAAAGCATCATCCGAAGTAAAACAACCAGCGGTATTTGGAAGATATGTTATTTTTTTTGGATCTATATAATCCATTAAAACCGGTTTTTTTTTGTCAGAAATATTTACCCTTCTTACTGCAACAGTTACAATTTCTGCAGAAGAAGCTTTAACAGCTTTTGAGCATTCTAAAAAATTTTTATATTTTCCTGTGCCGACAATTAATCTAGAATTAAAGTTTTTGGATGCGATTTTTAAAAAATCCCTTTTCATTATCCTCCTCCGATAAAATGAACTATTTCGATTTTATCTTTATTTTTAAGAAATATTTTATTCATATTTTTTTTGTTTATAATTTTTCTATTCAATTCTATTGCTATCTTATTAGGTTGTAATTTGATATTTTTAATAACTTTATAAACTGAAGTACCTTTATTTAAGGAAAGTGTCTTCCCGTTTAAATTAATTTTGATTTTTTTAGTTTTTTTCATTATGTATTGTTTATGGCTTTTAAAATTCTTTTTATAAACGGTCCAAATCTTAATCTATTAGGTGAAAGAGAACAATCACAATATGGAACAATTACATTCAATGAACTAAAAGAGTTATGCATTAAGAAATCTAAAGAATTAGATATTAAAATCGAATTTAAACAGTCGAATATTGAAGGTGAGATAGTGACATGGATCCAAGAAGCAAAGGAGGTTCAAGACGGAATAATAATAAATGCAGCAGGTTTTACACATACATCGGTTGCTATAAGGGATGCATTACAAATATTTGAAAAACCTAAAATAGAATTGCATATTTCAAACATTTACAAAAGAGAGGAATTCAGGAAGAAGTCTTTAATAAGTGATGTCGTGACTGGTGGTATATTTGGTTTAGGTAGTAACGGTTATATTTTGGCCATAATAGCAATGCATAAAATGTTAATAAATGAAAATAAATAAAAAATTAATTAAAGAATTAGTAGATAGTTTGGAGGAATATAAGCTTTCAGAACTACAATATTCAGAAAAAGATATCAAAATTAAAGTTGCTAGAAATTTTACAAATGAAGATAATAAAATAGTTGTATCACAAAATTCGAAAGAAATAAAAAACGAAAAAATTGAAACAGGAATTGAAATTAAATCCCCTATAATTGGTACTGCTTATCTTGCACCTGAACCTGGTGGTAAAAAATTTGTAGAAATAGGAAATAAAATCAAAAAAGGAGATACAGTTATGATTGTAGAGGCAATGAAAACTATGAATCATGTACCATCAACTAAAGATGGGGTTGTAAAAAAAATTGTTGTCGAAGATGGTCAGCCTGTTGAATATGGTCAAACTCTTGTGATACTTGAGTAATGTTTAAAAAAATTCTTATTGCCAACAGAGGCGAAATAGCTGTTCGAATTATACGAGCTTGTAAAGAATGGGGCATTCAAACTGTTGCAATACACTCGGACGTAGACAAAGAAAGTATGCATGTAAAGTTAGCAGATGAAAGCCTTTGCGTTGGATCAAGACAACCAGTAGATAGTTATTTAAACATTCCATCAATTTTATCTGCAATTGAAGTTACCAAAGCAGATGCTGTTCATCCTGGTTACGGTTTTCTATCTGAAAATTATAATTTTGCAAAAATATTAAAGGAAAATAATATCAAGTTCATCGGTCCATCCCCTGAGATTATAAAAATGATGGGAGATAAAATTGAAGCAAAAAATACCGCAAAAAAATATGGGATCCCAGTGATTGAGGGATCTGAAGGTGGTGTTTCAAATTTAGATATGGGTAAAAATATTGCAAAAAAAATTGGTTATCCTATTTTGATCAAAGCTGCTGGGGGTGGTGGTGGTAAAGGAATGAAAGTTGTTAAATCTCAAGATGAATTTGATAATTTATTTTTAACAGCAAAATCGGAGGCTATGAAATTTTTTGCTAATGATGAAGTATATATTGAAAAGTTTTTTGAAAATCCAAGACATATCGAAGTTCAAGTATTGTCAGGTAAAAATAGAACTGTTCATTTACATGAGAGAGACTGTTCAGTACAAAGAAGGCACCAAAAACTTATTGAAGAAACACCTAGTCCAGTATTAACCGATCAGTTGAGAAATGAATTGTTTGAAAAAACCATAAATATGGTTTCTAAAATTGGATATGAGGGCGCAGGAACAGTTGAATATATTTACGAAGATGGACAATTTTATTTTTTAGAAATGAATACTAGGGTGCAAGTTGAACATCCTGTTTCTGAAATGGTTACCGGTATTGATATTGTTAAAGAGCAAATATGGATAGCCTTCTCTGGTGAAACTGCCTTAAGTCAAACGGACGTGAAGCCAAGAGGACATGCAATTGAATGTCGAATAAATGCAGAGGACCCAAGTAAAGGTTTTCAACCGTCTCCAGGTTTAATTGGTATGTGTCATCAACCTTCAGGTTTTAGAACAAGGGTAGATGGTGCAATTTATCAAGGATACAACGTTACACCTTACTATGATAGTATGATTTGTAAACTTATATGTCATGGTAGGAATAGAACTGAGGCTATACAAAGAACATTGCGATCACTAGATGAGTTTGTGATAGAAGGAATAACAACAACAATTGATTTGCATAAAAAACTACTTAAGCATCAAAAATTTATTAACTCTGATTTTAATGTTACTTGGCTTGACAAAGACAAGTTAGTTTAACGACATTTTAATATCCATAAATCATATACAGGATGGTCAAAAACTTGAATTGATGGGCTGGATGAAAATGTCCATCCATTAAATACGAAAACCTCATTATTGCCTTTATTGTTAAGATCTCTTACTTGTAAATAAGAGGTTATCTCTGGATCGTCATCGAATTCAGAATTTTTACATTTGAGAACTTTAAGAGATAAATTTTTATAGATATAATCTTCCCCTATTTGAAGTTGTAATAATCGATTTTTTGAACTTAATTTATCTAAAATTTTAATATCAACTGATGTTCCGAAGTAAATAGGTTCATCTGTATATCCATTAACAGTTTGAAATTGAGTAAAAAGATAAAAAAATAAAATAAATTTAATCTTTCCAAGATTTATATTTTTTATAGTCATTTTTATCATCTTTATTTGGATGGTAAGCTTTTGGAGTACCAGTCAAATTTTGAATATTCTTTTTTTGCCAGCTAAACTTTTTTAACTCATGGTTATGTTCAATTTTATTATTTAAATAATGAATCCAAGAATACCATTCGTTAGGAATTTTTGATGCATCTACTTCGCCATTATATACAATCCATCTTTTTCCTGATTTACTTTGATAATATTTGTTCCCAAAATAATCTTTTCCCTTAAACTTTCCAAATAAAAGTGTGTAAATTCTGGTTCCCAAAGTCTGGTGATTCCACCAAGTAAAAATTTGTTTAAAAAGTGTCAACATAATATTTTTTTTATTTTCAATTTTTAATTGAAAAATTTAGATTAGACTAAAAATCAAATTTGTATATACATAAAATTAAGATTCATAATTAAAATAAATAAATTTTATGTCAAAATATTTAGTCGAAACATTTTATACTTGTACCTTTAAAGTAAAACATTTTTTGGACAAAATTGACCAAAAAGAATTAAATAATCTTGAACAAAGAGATGATGGGGAATTTGAGGTTATAGATATAAAAATTGACACTAGAAAAACAAAAAGTCTTGAAAAAAAACAAGCAACTAAAAATGGAACAAATATTTCAGAGGTAAAAATAGAAAATAATGGAGCAAAGCTGGACAACAAAAGTATTAAAAATTCAAACTTTGTAAAGAATGTTGATGAAGTAATAAATAAAAGGTTCAGTATGCCAGATAGACGAAAAGGCTACATACAAAAAGCTACAATTGGTGACCATAAAGTTTATTTGCACACAGGTGAATATGAAGATGGAAAAATTGGTGAAATATTTATAGATACAAGTAAAGAGGGCGAATTAGTAAAAGCTCTTATGAACAATTTCGCAATTGCAGTATCGTTGGGACTACAATATGGAGTTCCACTTGATGAATTTGTTAGTGCTTATGTAGATACAAAATTTGAACCTTCAGGTAAAGTTTATGGAAATGATAGAATTCTATCTGCAACTTCAATTTTAGATTATATATTTAGAGAACTTGCAATATCTTATCTAAATAGAGAAGATTTAGCACATACTCCATCAATAAATAGAACAGATAATGATGGAGAGCATGGCTCATTAGAAGAAAATAATCAGCTTATAAAAATAGTTAAAGATATGACTAGCAAGGGTTTTGTAAGAAATGACTATAAAAGGAAATTAGTCGACCTTTCTGATATAAGAATAAATCTTAAAGGAAAAAAATAGTTATTTTTTTTTAACTATATTAATACTCAACTCTTTTAATTGATTTTCATCAACGTTAGATGGTGCATTCATCATTAAGTCTTGAGCATTTTGATTCATCGGAAACATGGTTACTTCTCTAATATTTTTTTCATTTGCTAAAAGCATTACTAACCTATCAATTCCAGGTGCTATACCACCATGAGGTGGAGCGCCATAACTTAGTGCATTTATCATCCCACTAAATTTCTCATCTACACTTTTTTTGTTATAACCAGCGACTGAAAAAAGTTTATACATTAATTCTGGAATATGATTTCTTATTGCGCCAGATGATAATTCAATACCATTACAAACTATATCATATTGATATGCTTTAATACTTAAAGGTTCGTCTAAATTTAAATTATTTAAATCACCTTGTGGCATCGAAAAGGGATTATGGCTAAACTTAATCTTGCCGGTCTTTTCATCATTTTCATACATGGGGTAGTCAATTATCCAACAAAAAGCAAATAAGTTTTGGTCAATAATTTCTAAATCTTTTGCAATTTTATCCCTTGCAACTGAAAGGAGTTTTTCCACTTCTTTTTTATTTGCACAAGCTAGAAAAATACTATCTCCTATTTCAGCTTTACTAATTTTCATTATTTCTTCACATGCTTCTGTAGAAAATAATTTGCCAATAGGTCCTTTACCTAAAACTTTATTGTTTTCTTTTTCGAATGTAAAATATGCTAATCCACTTGATCCTTCATTTTTAGCCCATTTATCTATGTTATCAAAAAAACTCCTTGGCTTACTATTTGTTTTCTTTGTTACAATTGCTCTTACTATAGACCCCTTTTTTACCAATTTATTAAAAATTTCAAATTTCACATCGTCTCTTTCAAAAATTTTTGTCAAATCGCATATTTCTAATGGATTTCTTAAATCTGGTTTATCAGTTCCATATTTAAGCATTGAGTCAGAGAAAGATATTTTAGGAAATTTTTCATTTAAAATTTTTTTATTTGAAAATTTTTTAAAAAGATTATTCAACAATTTTTCTACAACGTTGAAGATGTCATTTTGATCAACAAAGGACATCTCAATATCTAATTGATAAAACTCTCCTGGGCTTCTATCTGCTCTAGCATCTTCGTCTCTAAAACAAGGAGCAATTTGAAAATATTTATCAAACCCTGAAACCATTATAAGTTGTTTAAATTGTTGTGGAGCTTGTGGCAAAGCATAAAATTTACCAGGGTTAAGTCTACTTGGAACTAAAAAATCTCGTGCACCTTCTGGGCTTGATGATGTCAATATCGGAGTTTGATATTCTAAGAAACCATATTTTTCCATTTCTTTTCTTATAAAAGATATTACTTTTGATCTTAAGTTAATATTTTTATGAATTTTACTTCTTCTTAAATCTAAAAATCTGTATTTTAATCTTATTTCCTCAGAATATTCTTGATCTGAAAACACTGGTAGTGGCAACTCTTTTGTTGTACCTAAAATTTTAAAATTAATAATCTTAATTTCAATCTCACCAGTATTAAGTTCTTTGTTTATTGTGTTTTTATCTCTTTTGACTACTTGTCCCTCAAATTGTATAACAGTTTCTAAAGGAATTTTTTCAATCTTTTTAAATAAATCATTTTTTTTATCAATAACACACTGTGTAATTCCATAGTTATCCCTTAAGTCAATAAATAGTAAATTTCCATGATCTCTTTTTTTATTAACCCACCCAGAAAGTGAAACTTTTTCACCCTCATTTTTTATATTTAATTCATTACATGTGTGGGTCCTATATTTAGTCAATTTTTTCCTCTAAAATTTCTTTAATTATTTTTAAATTAACTGGTCTTTTTTTTTTTAAACTAATTTCATCAATTGTATATACAAATTCTTTAATTTTACTATAAGACCTTTCTATTCTTTTTGAAATATAATCTATTAATTTAGAGTCTAGAGAAATTTGGTAATCTGCTAAATTTTTAGTAATTAAAGCTTGTATCAAAATATCATCAGGTTTTTGAATCTCAGCAAACAAACAATTTTTTAATCTAGATTTTAAGTCGTCTAATTTTATATTCAGATTACTTAATGATTTATTTGAAGTTAAAATTAAAAATTTATTATATTTATCAATAGTATCAATTAATGAATAAAATAAAGTCTCGTCAAGGCCCTCACTTAAATTCTCTATTATTATATTTTCATTAAATCTTAATCTATCTAAATCATAATTTTGTAAATCATTTAAGTTTACTTTCAAACCTTTGTTTTTTTCTAAAAATATATCAATTAAATGAGTTTTTCCTGAATGTCTTTCACCATAAATATTTATTATTTTTTTTTCCCATTTAGGCCAGCTAAGAAGTAGATTATAAGCATAAAAATTACTATCACTTATAAAAAAATCGTTTGTATTCAAACTTTTGTTAAACTTAAAATTAAATAATTGTTGTCTTAAATCTTTTATTTTACTTTCCATATTTCATTTTCTATATCTATTTTGATATTTCTTTCACTCATAAGATTTAAAAATTGTGTAGGATTACCATTAAATATAATTTTAAAATTTAAGTTTTTATTAGATATGCTAGTTACATAATAATCGTAAATTAAATCTATTTTATCCATTTCTCTTTCCAAATTTACTATTTTTTGTGTATCTTTAGAATTTAATTGCAGATTGATTGGTAGCTTTAATGACGTATTGATTAAATTATTACTTTTCCATAGATCTTCAAGATTTACTTTAGTTTGAAATATTAGATTGTTTAATTTATTTTGATTGCTTAAATCTACATCATTATAAACATGATTAATAATTTTCAATTTTTTATCAAAAAAGAATTTTGATAATATCCGTAATTTTTTTTCATTTTTAAAAATAATCGATATTATGTAATCATCTAAATCATATTTTTTGATGATTTCATCAAATTGATAGTTTTCAATATTTTCTTTATTTTCATTAATTAATTTAATATTATCTAAATCTTCATCTATTAGTACGTAATTTATTAAAAAATACTTTTCATTTATACTATTCCAATTTTCATAGAAAGGATTTTTTTCGTATAAAAAAATTTGATTTTTGTCATTATCTATAAAAATTAATACTGTCAGGAAGTCTTTATTTTTTTTTAACGATGGAAAAATATTTTTTTTTTCAAAAAAATTTAGAGTTCTCTTTTTATTAAAGTTTACATTAAAGTTTGCTATATATTTTTTTTCTAGAAAACTTTCATTATTTATTTCGAATGATTCTATTAGATACTTAATTTCATCAAGTTTTGTAGATTTAATTTTCGGTTTGTCTTTAGTGGTAATAATACTTAAAGTTAATTCTTTGAATGCCGCAGAAAAACCTTTGTTAATTACCTTTTCTTTATTAAATTTAGCATCAAAAGGTTCGGAAATTTCGATATCACTTATTTTAAAAATTTTACTTTCTACAATTGTCGTTGGTATGGTGACCAAAATTAAAGTGGATAAACAAATAATTGTAAAAGATACAATTTTGAAAATTTTTTTTTTAGTATACATTTTTTAAATATATGAAAAAATATAAATTTACATACGAAAAAAGTGGAGTAAACATAAATGCAGCTGACAATTTTGTAAAATATATAGCTAATTTAAATAAAAGAAAAAAATCTGCTATTAAAAACAATAATATTGGAAGCTTTGCTTCCATCACAAGTATTCCTAAAGGCTTTAAGGAACCATTATTAATCTCAAGCACTGATGGTGTAGGGACAAAAATTGAAATAGCAAACACTTTAAAAAAATTTGATACTATAGGCATAGACTTAGTTGCAATGTGTGTTAACGATATTTTAGTTCATGGTGCAAAACCTTTAATATTTTTAGACTATATATCAATTGATAAAATAAATTTAATTAAATTAAAAAAAATTATGAATGGTATTAAAAAAGGATGTGAGCTAAGTGGATGTAGCTTAGTAGGTGGAGAGACAGCAGAAATGCCAGGAACTTATTCAAAAAATAAATTTGATTTAGCAGGTTTTTCATTAGGAATAGTAGAATCAAAAAAGTTGTTAAAAAAAAATAATATAAAGCCAGATGATATCATTATGGCTGTACCGTCTAATGGTCTTCATTCAAACGGTTATTCAATGGTAAGAAATATATTAAGTAAAAATAATATTAATATAAATAAAATTAGTTTTCTTAAAAAAGAATTAATTAAACCAACAAAAATTTATGTAAAAGAAATTTTAAATTTACTGAGTAAAAATCTTATTCATGGATGTGCACATATTACTGGTGGAGGTTTACCCGGAAATTTAACAAGAATTATTCCAAATAATATTTGTGCTGATATTTATTTAAATAAAATAAAAGTTAAACCTATATTCAAATGGTTAAAAAAAAGGGGTGTAAGTGATTTTGAGATGTTGAAGACTTTTAATTGTGGTGTTGGTTTTTGTATAATTACGAAGAAAAAAAATATTAGTAAAATTAAAAAGTATTTTAGTAGTGATTTTAAACCTTACGTCATAGGCCATTTTATTCAAAACCAAAAAAAAAAAATCTTATTTAATGAAAAAATCAGATGGTAAAAAAATAAAGGATAAAATTGCAGTTTTTATTTCTGGAAGAGGATCAAATCTTAGATCTATAATTAAATATTCTAACAAAAAAAAATCTTCATACAAAGTTGAGTTAGTAATCTCAAATAAAAAAAATGCAAAAGGATTATTACTAGCAAAAAAAAAAGCTATTAAAAATTGCTCAATTGATTTTACGGAGTCAAAAAAACTCACTGATATAGTTTTAAATCTTTTAAAAAAAAATCATATAAAGCTAGTTTGTTTAGCAGGTTTCATGAAAATATTACCAGTTTATTTTATTAAATCTTTTAAGGGTAAGATCATAAATATCCATCCATCATTACTACCAAAGTATAAAGGTTTGAACACGCATAAGAGAGTGATTAATAATAGTGAGAAATTTACAGGATGTACTGTACATTTTGTAAATAAATTTTTAGACTCAGGCAAGATTATAATTCAAAAAAAAGTTAGAATTAAAAAAGATGATAATCCCAAATCTATTGAAAAGAAAGTTTTGAAGATAGAACATAAAATCTATCCTCAGGCTATATGCGAGGTATTATCTACTCTTTAAAAAAAAAATTTATTTCTTTTTCAGCATTTTCTTTGCTATCAGATCCGTGCACAGAATTTTTATCTATTGAGATTCCAAATTCCTTTCTTATTGTTCCCGGATCAGCATCTTGAGGATTAGTTGCACCCATTATTTTTCTATTTTCTGCGATTGCATTTTCTTTTTTAAGAACCATCACCAAAACTGGTCCAGAAGACAAATAATTACATAAATCATTGTAAAATGGTTTGGTCTCGTGCACTTTGTAGAATTCCTCTGCATCTTTTTTTTCTAATATTACTTTTTTTTCCTTAACAATTTCAAAATTATTTTTTTTAAATATATTTTTAATTTTGCTTTCTAAGTTTCTTTCCATCGCATCTGGTTTAATTATAGATAAAGTTTGTTCCATTTTATTCAAAATTATCCTCTACAAACTTATCTAAAAGTCTTACACCATATCCAGTTGCACCACTAGAATTTAATGAACCTGCATATTTAGAGAAAGCCATTCCTGCAATATCTAGATGAGCCCAAGGAGTTTTATTAATTATGAATCTTTGTAAAAATTGAGCAGCGGTGGTTGATCCAGCTCCTCCAACGTAATTTATATTTTGCATATCAGCATTTTTAGAATTCATTAGTTTGTCATAATTTTCATGCAATGGTAATCTCCATACTTTTTCCTCAACCTTTTCTCCTGCATCAAATAATTGCTTTGATAAATTGTCGTCGTTAGAAAATAAGCCTGCATATTCTGATCCCAAAGCAACGACAATTGCTCCAGTTAAAGTTGCTAAATCTATAATAAAATTTGGTTTAAATTTTTTTTCTGTGAATGTAATTGCATCTGCTAAAACTAATCTCCCTTCCGCGTCAGTGTTTAAAACTTCTATCGTTTTTCCACTAAAGGATTTTACAATATCGCCAGGTCTTTGGGCGTTACCACTTACCATGTTTTCCACAAGTCCGACCACACCAACTGCGTTCACTTTAGCTTTTCTTAAAGCTAAACTTTTTAAGAGCCCCACAACAACAGCGGATCCAGCCATATCATAAGTCATATCCTCCATAAATCTTGCAGGTTTTAATGATATTCCTCCAGTATCAAAACAGACACCTTTACCAACAAAAGCTAAAGGTTTTTTCTGTTTTTTGTTTCCATTCCATTCCATTGTGACAATGTATGATCCTCTATCACTGCCCTGGCCTACTCCTAGTAATGCATTACACTTCATTTTTTTTAACTTAGAAGTATTATAAACTTTTATTTTTAAGCCTATCTTTTTTAGTTGTGTTATACGTTTTGCATACTCATCTGGATGTAGTACATTACCGGGTTCGGACACAAGGTCTTTGGTAAAATTAACTCCGCTTTCAATGGCATTTAGATTTTTAATTAGTTTTAAATCTACATTTTTTTTTGAAATTATATTTATATTTATAACTTCCGAATTTTTTTTTGTTAAATACTTATCAAAAGAATAAGATTTTAATTTCATGCCATGAACTAACTCATGTAAACTTTTAATATTATATGAATTTCCAAGTGAGTCTCCAAAAATATGGATTTTAGAAAGACCCTCTTTTTTAAAAAACTCATATAGTTTTGCACCATTTTTTTCAAAAGATATTTTATCTTTTTTTATGGAATAAATAATTATTTTTTGATTATGACTAATATCAAACGAAAAAATTTCTTTTTTTTTTATATTGTTTTTCAAATTTTTATTTAACAAATTATTCTGAGAATTATTTAATAAATTATTAATGTTTTTGATTTGAGATTTGTTGTCAGAGAAAAATATAATTGATCCTGAAAGATTGTTTAATTTTGCAGATTTTGTATATTTTTCTTTAATAATCATATTTTTATTCAATTTTCTAACAAAACGTGTATATGATTATTTTAATAAATTTCAATGAAAAAAATAATTTTTAAAAATTTTTTTGGAGAAACTACCCAGTTTTTTATACTATCTTGTTGCGCTGTGACAATAATAGTTTGGGTAATACAAGCTGTAAATTATTTAGAATTCGTCACTGAGGATGGTCATAGCTTTAAGATTTATTTTTTGTATACTATTTATAGTCTTCCGAAAATTTTCAATAAATTACTACCTTTTATGTTTTTTTTCTCAATATTTTTCACATTAATAAAATATGAAGAACAAAATCAGACATTAATATTTTGGACTAATGGTATAAATAAAATAACTTTTGTTAATATAATTATTAGATACTCATTAATTTTCTTTTTTATCAATTTAATTTTTAGCTTAATTTTAGTTCCTAATTCACAAGACAAAGCCAGATCATTTTTAAGGGGATCTAACATAGATTATTTTCCTCTTCTAATAAAACCAAAAAAATTTATTGATACTGTTGAAAAATTAACAATCTATTCTGATAACAAAAATCAAAATTCATTAGAAAACATAATGATTAAAGATTCTTTTTCTAAATCAAAATCGAAAATTATATTTGCAAAAAGAGGATATTTTTCTGAAAACAATGGAAGTAATTTTTTAATTTTAACGGATGGTAAAATTCTAAATATTAATGATGGTAAGACTAATTCTTTTGATTTTAATGAGACACAATTTAATTTATCTAAATATACATCAAAAACTACTAAGACACCAAAAATTCAAGAAGTTAATACTAAAAACTTATTTGACTGTTTGATTGATGAAAAAATAGATTTAAATAATGACGGTAAACTTAATAAAAATTTAATTTTTAATTGTGATAAAACTATGTCTTTAAAAAATAAAATCTCTCAAGAATTATTTTCAAGGATTTTTAAACCTTTCTACATACCTTTGCTTGCTTTAATTGGAAGTTTATTACTAATTAAATCTAAAAATTCACAAGGATTTTCTAACTATAAATTTAAAATTTTTGCTTTAGGTGTGGCTACTATTTCATTATCAGAAATTACAACTAAATTTTACTCTGCAAATTTTAATGAGAGCTTTCTAATATTTACAGTCCCTTTTATAATATTTTTATTTTTATATTTATACTTAAAAAAACAATTTAGACTAAACATTATATGATATTTAAAACATACCAAATTTATTTAAGTAAAGTGTTTACCACAACTCTACTAAAAACATTTATTGTTTTTTTGTCATTAGCATTTATTTTGAATATATTTGAAGAAATAAATTTTTTTAAAGATTTAGAGGTGTCAATAACTTTGCCAATTTTTTTAACATTTTTAAATATACCTTCTATTATTTTTGATATTTTTCCTTTCATTTTTCTTATAACTGCTCAATTTGCTTTTATAAAGTTAATGGATCAAAATGAAATAATTGTATTAAAAAATTTTGGACTTGATAATTTAGAAATAATTAAAATACTATCAATATTAAGTTTTTTCATTGGTTTGGCAATAATAACAATTTATTACAATTTTTCATCTAGCCTTAAATACTCTTATCTTAACTTAAAAAACTCTTACGCTAAGGATAACAAGTATCTAGCAGTAATTACAGAAAATGGAATTTGGATAAAAGATCAAGTTGGAGAAAATATAAATATAATTAATGCAAATAATTTTAAAAATAAAATTTTGTATGAGGTAGATATAATCCAGTTTGATAAAAATTTTAATTTCGAAAACAATATTTTTGCTAAAGAAATAATTATTGATGATAAAACATGGTTAATAAAAAATGCTTTTGTTTCAAATTCTAAGGGTCAATTAAACAATATTAAAAATTTCAAGCTTGAAACAAATCTAAATTATAACGATGTGAGTTCGCTTTATTCAAACTTGTCTTCCCTAAACATCTTTGAATTAAATAATTTAAGAAAAAAATATGAAAATATTAATTATTCGTCTACGGAAGTAAATTCAGCAATTCAAAAATTGGTTTCATTTCCCTTTTACTTAACAGTTATGACGATCTTGGCGACAACAATTATGATAAATATAAAACACAATAAATCAAAGATTTTTCATCTAATTTTTGGGATTCTAATTTCTGTCATAATTTATTATTTAAGTTTCTTTTTTGAAGAACTTGGAAAAAATGAGCAAATTCCTATTGGTATATCTATATGGGTGCCGTTAATTATCATAATGTTAATTTCTACTATAAGCTTGATAAGAATAAATGAAAAATAAAATCAAAAAAATTGTATTTTTAATATTAATTAATTTATTTGTTACTTCAAATTTATTTAGTGAGGAAATAAATTTTGAGGCAAATTCGATAGAACTTATTGATAAAGATAATAAAATTATTGCTAAAAAAAATGTTAAAATATTTAATCAAAATGAAACTATATATGCGAATGAAATGGATTACGACAAATCTAAGCAAATTATTAAAGCTAGAGGAGATGTAAGAATTGAAAATTTAGATGAAAATTTTGAAATTCTAGGAGATGAGTTAACTTATTTTAAAGAAGAAGAAAAAATTACTTTGAATAAAAATGTAAAAATTAATTTCCAAAAAAGTATATTCTTTAATACTAATAAAATTATTTACGATAAATTAAAAAATCAAATTGAAGTTAATAGTTTTTCTAATTTTAAAGACAAATTTGGTAATGAAGTTTCATCTAAAGAATCAAGATTTTTACTTAGAAAAAAATTATTAAAAATTAAATCTGTAAAAATGATAGATGAATTGAATAACGAATATTATTTTGATAACGCCTTAATTGATTTTAAAACGAATGAAATAATTGCTGACGGAATAAAAATAGATTTTTTTAAAAGTAGCTTTGGTAATATAGAAAATGACCCAAGATTAAGGGGTAACTATTTTTTTAGTAATAACAATCAATCATTAATTAAGAAAGGTGTTTTTACAACCTGTAAAAAGAATTCTGATAAATGTCCACCATGGCAGTTAAAAGCTCAAGAAATTAAACACGATAAATCAAAAAAAACAATTTACTATAAAAATGCTTGGTTAGAAATATACGAAAAACCTATTGTTTATTTTCCTAAATTTTTTCACCCAGATCCCACTGTCAAAAGACAATCCGGTTTTTTAATGCCAAAGTATGAAAGCTCAAGTTCTTTGGGTGATTCATTGTCAGTTCCGTATTTTAAAGTAATCTCAGAAAATAAAGATCTAACTTTTTCGCCAAAAATTTTTAATGAAAATGAGGGATTATTTCAAAATGAATATAGACAAGAAAACAAAAATTCGTCTCATATCACTGACTTAAGTCTAAAAAAAAGTGAAAGCAAATCAAAGTCTCATTTTTTTTCTAATACTTTAGCAAATTTGGAATTGTCTTTTTTTGAAAGCAGTGAATTAGAATTTAATATTGAAACAACGTCAAACGATAATTATTTAAAATCACACAAAATAAAATCTGAAATTACAAATAATAATTCATTACTAAACTCCTTTTTATCAATTAAGGGAAATAACAAAGATTTATATGTTGAAGCAAAAGTTGAAGCCTATGAGGATTTAACAAAAGAGAATTCTAGTGATAAATATCAATATCTTTTACCTAGTTTTGAAATATCTAAAAATTTTAATAATAATTTAAATTTAGTCTCTAATGGATATCACAAAAATTATGATACAAATGTGTTTGAAAAAGTTTTAATTAATGATTTAAGATATTCATCTATACCAAAAATAAATTCAAATGGATTTATAAATAAATTTAATTTATTATTAAAAAATGTAACTACTGAAAGTGATAACTCAAGCGAGTACTCAAATAACTTTAGATCTCAAAATTTTGGATCGATATTATATGATATTTCCTATCCTATGAAAAAAGAAGGAGAAGATTTTGATAATTTTTTGTCTGGTAAAGCATCATTTATGTACAGCCCAAATAAAAATAAAAATATTAAAAATTTAGATCGTAAAATAGATATCAAAAATATATTTAATCAAAATCGACTTGGATTGAGCGATAGTGTAGAAGGCGGTCAATCAGTAACATTGGGTGGAGAATACAAAATAACTGATAAACAAAATAATAGTATTCTAACTGCTGGTTTAGCCTCTGTTTTAAGGGATAAAAATGAGAAAAAATTACCAATAAATTCAACAATTAATAATAAAAGTTCAGACATTATTGGTTCTTTTAATTTTGAACCCAACAGTAATTTTAATTTAAATTACAATTTTTCAGTTGATAATGATTTAAGTTCAACAAATTATAATTTAATTAAAGCAGATTTAACGATAAATAAATTTGTTACAACTTTTGAATTTCTGCAAGAGGATGATGAAATTGGAACTGAGAACCACTATTCCAATGAAATGAAGCTTATGCTATCAGATTCAAGTTCACTAATGTATAGAACTAGGAGAAATAAAAAAACAGATCTTACAGAATACTATAATTTAATTTATGAGTACAAAAATGACTGTCTTACAGCAGCTATACAATATAACAAGGATTACTATTCAGACAAAGACTTGAAACCCAATGAAGAAATATTCTTCTCCATTTCTATAGTACCATTTTCGTCAATAAATTCTCCTAGTAAAAGAAAATGAGTAAAAAATTTAAAGTTTATTTTACATTAGTTCTTTTGATGTTTAACTTCAAAACTGTCAATTCTGAAATATTTATTAAAGCCAAAGTAAATAATCAGATAATAACCAATTTTGATGTAAAAAATGAGAAAAATTATTTGCTAGCGTTAAATCCTAATTTAAGAAATTTATCAGAGGAAAATATCAATCGATATGCAATTGACTCTATAATAAATGAAAGAATAAAAAAAATGGAAATTGAGAGAAGATATGAAATTACGGTAAATGAAATTGTTGTTAAAAAAATTATTTCAGATTTATATTCAAAAATAGGAATTCCTGACATAAAGGCATTTAAAGATTATTTGTTAAAATATGGTATAAACCTAGATTTAGTAAAAAAGAAAATATCAATTGAAGTAGCCTGGAATGACTACATTGTAAACAAATTTAATAACTTAATTTTAGTGGATGAAGCAAAAATTAGAAAAAAAATTAATCAATTAAGTGAAAAAAATTCTGTGGATAATATTTTGCTATCAGAAATAATTTTTACTATAAAAGATAATGAAAATTTAGAAAATAAATTTTCAAGTATCGCAAATAGTATTAACGAAATTGGATTTGAACAGACAGCAAAAATTTATAGCGTTTCCGAGAGTAAAAAAAATGGTGGTGAAATTGGATGGGTTTATAAGTCACAATTATCTGATAAAATTGCAAGCCAAATTGATAAGTTAAATATTGGAGAATTTACAAATCCTATAACTACGCCCGGAGGTTTTATAATACTAAAAATTTTAGATAAGAAAGAACAATTTTTAGAAATCGACAAAGATGAACAATTTAAAAAGGCAGTAAATTTCGAAAAAAATAGACAATTAACAAAGTACTCAACACTTCATTATAAGAGAGTATATAATAAAGCTGTAATTAATGAATTTTAGGCCTATTATAATTATAGGTGGTGAACCCCAAAGTATATTTTTAGAAATATTTTTAAAAGCTTTAAAAAAAAAATTTGGACATCCTGTTATTTTAATATCATCAAAAAAAATCCTAAAAAAAAATATAGAAAAATTTAAGAAGAATTTTAAATATAACGAACTTAACAAAGATTTTTCTAATATAAAAAAGGATAAAATTAATCTTGTTGATGTTAATTACGATAAATTTAAATTTACAAGAAAGAAAATTACATCTGTTTCAAACTCATATATTGAGAACTCATTTAAGAAAGCTTTTGAGATTATTAAAAATCAAGGTTGTTGTGGTTTGATTAACGGACCTGTATCTAAAAAATCTTTTTTAAAGGGTAAATATAATGGAATTACTGAATATTTGGCAAAAAAAACAAATTCAAAAGATCCGGTGATGTTAATTTATAATAAACAATTATCTGTCAGTCCTCTTACTACTCATATACCAATTTCAAAAGTTTCTAAAAATATTAAAAAAAAGGATATTATTATAAAAGTAAAAAAGATCGATAAATTTTATAAAGAAGTTATAAAGAAAAAACCTAAATTTGGAATCACGGGGTTAAATCCTCATTGTGAAAGTTTTGACAAAGAAAATAAAGAAAAAAAAGAGATAATTCCTGCTATAAGGGTTTTAAAAAAAGGTAAAATTAATATCAGCGGACCTTTTGCAGCAGATACAATTTTTTTAAAAGAAAACATCAAAAAATTTGACGTGATAATTGGAATGTATCATGACCAAGTTCTCACACCAATTAAAACTTTATTTGGTTTTGATGCTATTAATATCACATTGGGTTTACCGTTTATAAGAATTTCTCCTGATCATGGTCCAAATGTTCAAATGTTAGGAAAAAATAAATCAGATCCTAAGAGTTTGATTGAATCGATGCTTTTTTTCAAAAAATATGAAATTTAATCCTAAAAAAAGTTTAGGTCAAAATTTTCTTACTGATAAAAATATTCTAAAAAAAATAGTAGATGTAGGTAATATCTCTGAAAAAGATAAAATTTTAGAAATCGGTCCAGGGACAGGAAACTTAACAACGTATATAATTGAGTCTGAGCCTAAACATATAATAGTAGTTGAAAAAGATATTGAATTGATAAAAATTTTAGAAAGGAAATTCAAAAAAGAAATACAAATTGTTAATGAAGATGTACTTAAACTCACTCAAGATTTCTATTATGATAAATTTATAGTTTACGGAAATCTACCTTATAATATTTCTACAAAAATTCTCTCTAACTGGTGTTTAAACAAAGAAATAAAATTTAAGAAATTAATTTTAATGTTTCAAAAAGAAGTAGCAGATAGAATAGTTGCAAAAGTGAATACCAAAAATTATAGCCGAATAACAATCCTTGCTAATTGGAAATTTAATATAAGAAAAATTTTTGATATTAGTCCTGAATGTTTTTTTCCTAAACCAAAAATTGAAAGTACACTATTAGAATTTATTCCTAAAAAAAAAATAATAGATATTGATAATCCTAAAAATCTGGAAAAAATAACTAAGATTCTTTTTAGTCAAAGAAGAAAAATGGTGAAAAAAAAATTTATACAACTTTTTGAAAATTTCAGCGCTTTATCAAAAAAAACTAATATTAAATTAACTGATAGACCTCAAAATATATCAGTCGATAAATTCCTTATGCTTGTTAAAGAATATGAAAATCAGTCAAACTAGTTTTTTGATGTGATTTTCAACAGAATTTTTATCATAATCGCTTCTTTTATTATTTAATTCTGAGTTTAAAATTTTTACTATTTTCTCAAAACAGTTTTTTAAGTCATCATTGATAACTACATAATTATAATTTTTCCAATGCAATATATCTTTATCAAATTGATTCATTCTTTCCTCAACAATTAGCTTGTCTTTCATATCTCTATTCGACAATCTTTCCTTTAATACTTTTTTACTTGGGGGCAAAATAAAAATTGTGACAACCTTAAAGTCTAGTTTTTTTTTAATAATTTGTTCAGTTCCTTGCCAATCAATATCAAAAATGACATTTTGTCCCTCGTTTAACTTATTGATAATATTTTTTTTTGATGTCCCGTAATAATTGCCAAAAACTTTAGCAAATTCTAAAAATTCATTTTCTTCAATTAATTTTTGAAAGCCTTCTTTATCTATAAAGAAGTAATCAACACCCTCTTTTTCGTTTGATCTAGGAGCCCTTGTTGTATGTGATACCGATGCAAAAAAATTTTTTTTTTCAGAGAGAAGTCTAACAAGAGTCGTCTTTCCCGCTCCTGAAGGGGATGAAAGAATTATCATCGCTCCCCTTTTTTTTAAGGACATTTAAAATTAATTACTTTTGCTCTCTATAAATTTTATAGCATCACCAACTGTTAGAATTTTTTCTGCTTCACTATCGGAAATTTCAGAACCAAATTCTTCCTCGAAAGCCATAACTAACTCAACCGTATCTAAGCTATCAGCACCAAGATCATCTATAAAACTTGCCTCATCCGTTACTTTGCCCTCATCTATACCAAGGTGATCTGCTACAATTTTTTTTACTTTACTCGAAATATCATCTGACATATTGAATCCTTTGTTGATTTTTTCTTAATAAATAAATTAAAGGTTTTGTCAACCTAAATACATACCTCCATTAACATGTATTGTTTCACCAGTTATATAATTGGCTAAATCTGAAGATAAAAATGCTGTAATATTCGCTACATCATCAGGTGAACCAAGTCTATTAGAAGGTATTTTTGAAACAATTAATTCTTTAAATTTTGGATCGATTTTGTCTGTCATTTGTGTCTCAATAAATCCTGGAGAAACACAATTTATATTTATATTTTTTTTTGCATATTCTAAAGCAAGACTTTTCGAAAATCCAATTATGCCTGATTTTGATGCTGCATAATTCGCTTGCCCTACATTTCCTGTATGGCCCACAACAGATGTGATATTTACAATTTTACCATATTTATTTTTTATCATTTTTTTTAATGTAAATTTGCATAATAAAAAAGTAGATGTTAGGTTTAAATTTAAAACATCATTCCATTCTTTGCTTGACATTCTTAGTGACAAGTTATCCCTTGTTATGCCAGCATTGTTTATTAATATATCTGGATTACCATCTAAAATTTTAGAGGAATTATCTAAAAAATTTTCAATTTCATCATGGTTTGAGATATCAAATTTGTTTGTAAGAACATTGTCAAATTTACTGTTTATTAGTTTTAATTTTTCATCGTTTGTTCCAGTGGCTAATACTCTAGCCTCATGTTTAATAAAACATTCAACAAGTGAATTGCCAATACCACCTGTTGCGCCTGTGATAATAACTTTTTTGTTTTTTAAATTAAACATTATTAATTATCTCTTTCATATCATTTTCATTATTAATAGATTTAACACCAATATTTTTATCAATTCTTTTTATAAGTCCAGATAACACTTTTCCTGGTCCAATTTCTATAAAATTTTTTGTTCCTTTATCTATCATAAACCTAACACTTTCTAACCACTTAACTCTTCCTTCAATTTGTGAAACTAACAAATTTTTAATTTCAAATCCAGAAATTGATGAATTTGCGTTATAGTTTGAAATTATTGGATTTTTAATCTCTTTAAAAGTTAAATTTAAAATTTCATCTTTCAAATTATCGGTGGCCTTTTTCATTAATTCACAATGAAATGGCGCACTTACATTAAGTTTTATATTTTTAATTTTAGATTTATTTAAAACTTTGGATAATTGGTCAATATTTTTTTTTAGACCACTAACAACTACTTGTTGGGGAGAGTTATTGTTAGCAATAAAACAATCTTCAGAATTTTCTTCAATTAATTTTTCAATAACAGATAATTGAGATCCTAAAACCGCTAGCATGGATCCTTCGTTGGCTGGAACAGCTTCTTGCATTGATCTTCCTCTCTTTTTTAAAATTTTAAGTGTGTCTTCAAAACTTAGTGCTCCAAAACAGCACAAGGCAGAATATTCACCCAGTGAATGGCCTGCTATGTATTCTGCTTTATCAAAATTTATTCCAAACTCTTTTTTTGCGACATTAAAAATTGTGTAACTTGTTAAAAATATAGCTGGCTGAGTATTCTCTGTTAAGTTCAACTTATCTTCAGGGCCTTCAAAAATAATTTTGGAGATTGGAAATTCAAGTATATTATCAGCATCATTAAATATTTTTTTAACCAATTCAAATTTATCAAAAAACTCTTTGGCCATGCCTATTTTTTGGGATCCTTGGCCTGGAAAAACTACAGAAAACATTTGCTATTTTTATAATATTAACTCTTGTATTAAAACTATTATAATAGTATATCAATTTTTTTTAACTAAATTAATAATGAATAATTACGAACATACGATTATAGCTAGACAGGACACATCGGCTTCTCAGATTAAACAAATTAAAGATAAATATTCAGATATAATCATTAAAAATAAAGGAAATATTGTTCAAACGCAAGATTGGGGTCTAATGAACCTTTCACATTTAATTAAAAAAAACAAAAAAGGAAATTATATTCATTTTAAAATAAAATGTGATGGATCTTTAATTAAGGAATTAGAAAAAAATGAGAAACTTGACAAAAACCTTCTAAGATTTTTAACTGTGAAAGTTAAAAATTTTGACCTTAAGACTAACTATTTTTTAAAAGACGATAAAACTAATGAAAAATAAAAAAAATAATTCTAAAAGAAATAAGACGAGCAATTTCTCTAAGTTGAGTATTTTTCAGCCAAATAAATACAAATTTAGAAAAACTTGTCCTTTATCATTGAAGGGTGCGCCAGTAGTTGATTATAAAAATATTAAATTATTAAAAAGATATGTGTCAGAAAATGGTAAAATTTTGCCTTCAAGAATTACAAACATATCTCAGAAAAAACAAAGAGAGTTATCTATCTCTATTAAAAGAGCAAGAAATTTAGCTTTGATTTGATATGAAAGTGATATTATTAGAAAATTTGAAAAAAATTGGCACAATCGGTGAAATTATTAGTGTCAAAAGAGGGTTTGCAAGAAATTATCTAATTGCTAATCGAAAAGCACTTTACGCATCAAAAGACAACATTAAACAAGTTGAAAAAATTAAGTCAGAATTAACCAAAAAAGACCAAGAAAAGAAAAAGCTTGCTAAGCAGATATTAGAAAAAATTAACAATAAGATGTTTGGTGTTAAAAAATTAGTTACAGAAAATAAAGATCTTTATGGGTCAATTAAACCAACCGAAATTTCTAAATTAATTTATGAAAATTTAAAAATTGAGATTAAACCTTCTTTAATACAACCTTTAAATGAAATTAAAACTATAGGAACTTTTAAAGTAAAGGTTGATCTTCATTCAGATGTTCAGGCAGAGATTAAAATTAAAGTCGATTCTCAAGACCAGGTCAAATAATTTATACATTTTTTTCCCCAGAGATTATTTTATATAATTTTGTTTTATTAAATATATTAAAAAATGTATAAATAGTTGTGAACAAAAACTTAACTCTTGTATCAAACGAAATTAATCAATTACCAAATAACATAGAGGCAGAACAAGCTGTAATCGGATCTGTTCTAACTTCAAACGAGATATTTGATGACATAAGTTCAATAATATCAGAAATTAATTTTTATGATCCTTTACATCAAAGAATATATTCTGCAATAAATAATTTAATTTACAAAGGTATGTTAGCAAATCCAATTACTCTTAAAAGTTATTTCGAAAATGAAAAAGATGATTTAAATGTACCTGAATATTTAATAAAGATTACAAAATTTGCTACATCTTCAAGACAATCCATTGAGTATTCAAAGATAATTTATGACATGTATGTTAGAAGAGAATTAATAAAAATTTCTGAAAATATAATTGATAACGCTAAAATTAGTGATCTTAATATAACTGGTAAATCAATAATAGAAAATTCGGAAAAAGTTCTCTATGACCTTGCTGAAAAAGGTTCGTTTAATTCATCACTAATAAAATTTGATGATGCGGTTAAACAAACTATAGATATGGCTTCTAGTGCATATAAAAATGAAGAAGGCATTGTTGGTGTACCAACTGGATTAAAAGATTTAGACGACAGGTTAGGAGGCTTACATAAGTCAGATCTAATTATAATTGCAGGTAGACCATCTATGGGTAAGACTGCTTTAGCTACTAACATAGCATTCCATGCAGCAAGAAAAATTCAAGAGTCTGGGAATAAAGGATCTATCGCTTTTTTTTCTTTAGAAATGTCATCTGAACAGTTATCAACTAGAATATTAGCAGAACAATCAAGGATTAAATCAAATGATATTAGACGTGGAAAAATTTCAGAGGAACAATTTGAACAATTTATAGAAACATCAAAAAATATTTCAGAACTGCCTTTGTATATAGATGAAACACCGGCAATAAGTGTTGCAGCTTTATCAAATAGGGCAAGACGTATTAAAAGACTATATGGATTGGATATGATTGTAATAGATTATATACAATTAATGAAAGCCTCTTTTGCAATAAAAGAAGGTAGGGTTCAAGAAATATCTGAAATTACTCAGGGACTTAAAGCGCTAGCCAAAGAACTTTCTGTTCCTGTTTTGGCGTTATCTCAATTATCTAGAGCGGTAGAACAAAGGGATGATAAAAAACCTCTTCTTTCAGACTTAAGAGAATCTGGTTCAATCGAACAAGATGCTGATGTTGTTATGTTTGTATATAGAGAATCTTATTATTTAAAAGCAAAAGAACCAAGGCCCGCAACAGTTGAACACGCTGAATGGCAGGCTAAAATGAATGAAGTTTCTCATTTAGCAGAATTAATAATTGGTAAACAAAGACATGGTCCAACAGGTAATGTAATGTTAGAATTTGAGGAAATGTTTACTAAATTTAAAGATGCTGTAAATAATTAATATAAAATAGTATATTTGCAGTCAAAATGATCTCTAAAATCTATAAAAATTTTATACTAAGTAAACCCAAAATCATTTTATCGTTATTAATATTGATAGCTATATTTTTTGGTTATCAATCTAAAGATTTTAGATTAGATGCTTCTTCGGAGACTTTATTAATCGAGGGAGATCCTGATCTTAAATATTTAAATGAAATCAACGAAAAATTCGGTGCAAAGGAATTTTTAGTTCTAACGCTAACACCAAAAGAAAAAATAACTTCTGAAAATACTATTAATAATATTCTAAGTCTTAAGTATAAAATTCAAAGTTTAAACTGGGTTCATAACGTAATCACAATTGTAGATATTCCACTACTTGATAGTTCTGATGAGCCCTTAATGGATAGAATTAAAAATTTTAGAACTTTAAAAGATGAAAATATTGATAGAGATAGAGGTTTTCAAGAAATTTTGAACAGCCCTGTCTTTAGAAACTTTGTTATAAGCGAGGACGCAAAAACAACCGGAATAATCGTAAACTTAAAAGAGAGAGAGAAACCTCAGTTCAGTGCATTTGATAATAAAAAAGAAATTGAGAATTATAAAGACTCTTTAAAAAAGGAGAGACACCAAAATATAATTGAAATAAGAGAAATTATTAAATCATTTGAAGATGTTGGCAAAATTCATTTAGGTGGGATTCCTATGATTGCTGACGATATGATGACATTTATAAAGAATGATATAATCGTCTTCGGATTTGGAGTATTTTTGTTTATCGTATTTACTTTATGGTATGTTTTTAGAAAATTAATTTGGATTTTTATACCTATTAGTAGTTGTTTTTTTTCAGTTTTAATTATGTCTGGTTTTTTAGGAATAATGAATTGGAAAGTAACAGTGATCTCCTCAAACTTTATTGCATTAATGTTGATATTAACTATGGCAATGAATATTCACATGAGCACAAGATTTCTACAATTAAGGAAAGAATTTACTAATTTTTCTTTATTTGAAATTATTACATTAACTACTGAAAAAATGGTTTGGCCAATTATCTATACTGTCCTTACCACTATGTGCGCGTTTCTCTCTTTAATTTTTAGTGAAATTAAACCAATTATTGATTTTGGTCTTATGATGTCATTTGGATTGTTAACTTCTTTTATAGTTACATTTTCTCTTCTTCCAACATTACTAAATATATTTGACCATCAGAAAGTTGAGGTTGAGGAAAAGTCATTTTCATCATTTACAAACGCACTTTCAAAATACTCTATAAATAATGTAAAATTAATTTTATCTATATCTATAATTTTAATTGTCTTGAGTATATTAGGAATCTCAAAATTAAAAGTTGAAAATAGTTTCATTAATTATTTTAGCAAAAATACAGAAATTTATAAAGGTATGAAACTAATCGATGAAAAATTAGGTGGAACAACTCCACTAAATATAATTCTAAAATTTGATAATGAAGAGATAGAGGTAATAAGTGAAGATGAGGACCAATTTGAAGATTGGGATGAGGAAAGCAGTGAAGACGACCAAAGCAAATATTGGTTTACCAAAGATAAAATAGATAGAATAAGAAACGTTCATTTATATTTAGAAAAATTAGATTATGTTGGCAAAGTTTTATCTTTCTATTCAATAATAGAAATAGCAACTAAACTCAATAATGATAAGGAACTTGGTACTTTAGAAATGGGAGTTCTATATAGTAAACTTCCAGAAACAATTAAAAAAGAGATTGTTGATCCCTATATTTCAGTTAAGAATAATGAGGCTAGAATAAATTTAAGAATTAAAGACTCATCTGAAAATTTAAGAAGAAACCAGTTAATAAATAAGATTAACTCAGAACTTAAAAGTGAAATTGGTCTAAAAGATGAAAGCTTTAAACTTGGTGGAGTGTTAATTCTATTTAATAATTTATTACAAAGTTTATTTAAATCGCAAATTTTAACACTTGGATTAGTAATGCTTGGGATTTTTTTAATGTTTTTAATTTTATTTAGAAATATAAAAATATCCTTAATTGGAGTAATTCCAAATTTTATAGCAGCTTTCGCTATTTTGGGTTTAATAGGATTGTTAAATATTCCGTTAGATATGATGACAATTACAATTGCAGCAATAACAATCGGTATTGCTGTTGATAATAGTATTCACTATATTTACAGATTTATTGAGGAATATAAAAAAAACAAAAATTACATCGAAGTTATAAATACTTGCCACTCGACAGTAGGTATAGCAATATTAAATACTTCAATTACCATAGTTTTTGGTTTTTCAATACTCATTTTGTCAAATTTTATTCCAACTATTTATTTTGGAATTTTCACCGGTATAGCAATGTTGCTTGCAATGATACTTGTTTTGACTTTGCTACCAAGTCTAATTATTTTAATAAAGCCCTTTGGCATTAAAATAAATGACTGAGCAAATTTTAGAAATATTAAATAAAATATTAATTTTTGATTTGATCTTTATTGTATTGATAATTTTATCTTTAATTAAATGTACATCAAAGGGTTTTGTATTTAGTTTATTGTCTGCTAGCAAATGGTTATTAGCATATGTTTTAACATTATTTCTTTTTCCAAAAACTAAACCCTTTGTAGATGGTATAATTGATAATGAATACGTTTTAGATATTGCTTTAGGAATATCAATTTTTGTGATTATACTTTTTATAATTTTGATGATAAACAAAGGAATCGGTAGAGTGGTAAGTTATTCTGGAATAGGAATTTTAGATAAAATATTTGGTTTTTTCTTTGGTTTTCTAAGAGCATATGTAATTTCTGTATGTATTTTTGCTACAATAGACATCGTTTATAATCACAAAAAATGGCCAATAAATCTTGACCATTCTTATAGCTTTCCATATGTTCTAAAAGGTAGTAATTATTTAATTAAAGAATTTCCAAATGAAAAAGACTATCAGGATACTAAAGAAAAAGTTCAAGAATTATAATCCAAAAATTAAAGAAGAATGTGGTGTATTTGGGATTAGCAATAATGAAGATGCATCAACTTTGACTGCACTTGGTTTGCATGCTTTGCAACATAGGGGCCAGGAAGGTTGTGGAATAGTTTCATTTGATGGCAAAAAATATCATTCAGAAAAAAGGTTTGGTTTAGTTGGAGATAATTTTAATAAAGAGAAGGTTTTAAAGTCACTGCCTGGAAACTATGCAATTGGTCATAATAGATATAGCACTACGGGAGGTACAACTTTAAGAAACATACAGCCTTTTTTTGCAGATACTAACACTGGAGGAATTGGAGTTTCTCACAATGGTAATTTAACAAATGCAATAACTCTCAGAAGAAAATTAGTTGAGGATGGTGCTATTTTTTATACAACATCTGATACAGAAACAATTGTGCAGCTAATTGCAAGATCTAAAAGATTAAAAACCATAGATAAAATCATAGATGCATTATTTCAAATTCAAGGTGGATATGCTTTAGTAATGCTAACCCAAAACACTTTGATTGGAGTTAGAGATCCTTTTGGGATAAGGCCACTTGTTATTGGAAAATTAAATAACTCTTATGTCTTTGCATCAGAAACATGTGCATTAGACATCATTGGTGCTAAATATATTAGGGATGTTGAAAATGGTGAGATTGTATCTGTTCAATATGATAAGTTAGTAAGCATAAAACCTTTTCCTGCTAAAAAAGTTAGACCTTGTGTTTTTGAATATATTTATTTTTCAAGGCCAGATAGTTTATTAAATGGTAAATGTGCTTATGAATATAGAAAAAATTTTGGAGCTGAACTTGCAAAAGAAAACTCATTAAAAGCAGATTTAGTAGTCCCAGTTCCAGACTCAGGTAATGCCGCAGCGATAGGTTTTAGTCAACTAACTAAAATACCATTTGATCTTGGTTTAATCAGAAATCATTATGTTGGTAGAACTTTTATAGAGCCAGCTCAAAAAATTAGAAGTTTAGGTGTTAAATTAAAACTTAATGCAAATAAAACTACTATTAAAAATAAAATAATTGTCCTGGTCGATGACTCTCTTGTTAGAGGAACAACATCCCATAAAATTGTTAAAATGTTATACGACGCAGGTGCTAAGGAAGTACATGTTAGGATAGCATGCCCTGAAATTAAATATCCTGATTTTTACGGTGTTGATACACCAACAAAAAAAGAGTTGCTTGCAGCAAATATGAACAACAACCAAATATGTGAATATATCAATGCTAAATCACTGGAATTTTTAAGTATTAAAGGTTTATATAAAGCCATGGGTTTTGAGAATAGAAATAAAACATATCCTCAACTTACTGATCATTATTTTACTGGTGATTATCCTGTTAAATTAATAGATAATCTTGGTGATAATAAAGTGACGCAGTTGTCATTATTAAGCACTGCATCTAATAATTAACCTATGAAAAAAGTAAATTTCACAGAAATGAAAAATGGTACTAAAGAAGACTACATGTTTTTAGATAAACTCGAAAAAGAATATGTAGGTGAAACCGCTGATAGAATATTAGGTTTTTTATCAAGAATGACCTCAACTTTAGAGGGTTACAAAATTTCAAGATTAGAACATTCTTTGCAAAGTGCTACTAGAGCTTATAAAAATAAAGAAAGTGAAGAAATGGTAGTTGCATGTTTATTGCATGATATAGGAGACGAACTTGCCCCGTTAAATCATTCAGAGTACGCAGCAACGGTATTGAAACCATATGTTTCTGAAAAAACTCATTGGATAATAGAAAAACATGGTGAATTTCAAATGTATTATTATGCTCACCATTTGGGCGCTGATCGGTTTAAAAGAGAAAAATACAAAGATCACAAATACTATCAAGCAACAGTGGATTTTTGTGAAAAATATGATCAATGTTCTTTTGATCCAAATTATAAGTCTATGAGTCTTAAGGATTTTGAGCCTATGGTTAGAAATATATTTTCAAGAAAACCATATTCTCAATTTTAAATTGTCTAATAAATTAAAATCTGAAAAAAGTCCTTACCTTAAACAACATGAAAATAACCCTGTTGATTGGTTGGCATGGAATAAAGACAGTTTAAAAAAAGCACAAGTTGAAAAAAAACCAATTTTTTTAAGTATTGGATATGCTAGTTGCCATTGGTGTCATGTAATGGCCCATGAAAGTTTCGAAAATATAGAAATAGCAAAAGTAATGAATGATAATTTTATCAATATAAAAGTTGATAGAGAAGAGAGACCAGATTTAGATTTTATATTTCAAAGAAGTCTAGGAATATTAACCGGTGCCCAAGGCGGTTGGCCGTTATCAATGTTTTTAGACGAAAATGGTGTACCTTTTACTGGGGGAACATACTTTCCACCAAAAGAAATGCAGGGAAGACCAAGTTTTACTCAAGTTTTAAATAATGTTTCGAAGGTTTATAAGGATAATAGAGAAAAAATTATAAATCAGGTTGAACAAATGAAGCTAGTTTTTAAAGAGTTTAATTTAAAAACTGCCGTTATAAAACAAGATGTTGAACCATTAGTTGAAAAAATTTTACAATATATGGATGAAAAAAATGGTGGCTTTAAAGGAGCGCCAAAGTTTCCACAATTATATATTTTTGATACGATATTTTATTTTTATAATAAGAATAAAAAAAAAACTTTCTTAGATGTAGTTAGAAAATTACTGAATAATATTTCATCTAAAGGAATTTACGATCACCTTGGTGGGGGTATTTCTAGATATACCGTTGATGAAAAATGGATAGTTCCTCATTTTGAAAAAATGCTTTATGATAATATTTTGTTTGTAAGAACAGTAAATAATTATTTAGTTAATAAACAAGATCAAAAATTGAATAATAAATTAATACAAACAATTGATTTTATAAATAGTGAATTCATTAACGACAAAAACTTATTAGGCTCTGCTTATGATGCTGATAGTGAGGGTATTGAAGGTAAATACTATGTTTGGAGTAATGAAGAAATTAAAGGATTACTTGGTAACGATATAGATATATTTAAAAAAAAATATTTAGTCACAAAAGAAGGAAACTTTGAAGGATCAAATATTTTAATTGAAAATGATAATTATGAATTAAATGAAAATGAGTTAGAAATTATAAATAAAAGTGAAAAAAAACTTTTTGATGAAAGAAAAAAAAGGGTAAAGCCTTTTTTTGACGATAAAAGTCAAACTGATTTAAATAGTTTCTGGATATATACTTTATTACATTCATCTTTTGTGCTTAAGAATAAAATACTTAGAGATAGATCATTTGAACTTTTAGAAATTTTACAAAAGAATCTTAAAAATAAGATTTATCATTGTTATGATAAACATGGAGAAATAAATGTATTTTTGGAGGATTACGCATATTTTGCATTAGTTTTAGTAAGTTTTTATGAGGTCACAGGTGATGTAAAGTATCTTAACAAGAGTGAGGAAATATTAAAAGAAACATGGAGCCTTTTCTATGATGAAGAGACAAAAACTTTACAAAAAAATTCTCAAAAAACAAATGATCTTTTCGTAAAACCTATAGATATAATTGATAATAATATTCCTAATGGAAATAGCATTTTTCTGCTAACATTAAATAAAATTTTTAACATAACTGAAAATAATATTTATAAAAATAAAATAGAAAATCTTACAAAGTCTTTTTATTCATTAATAGATAGAAATTACTCGCAAATGTTTAGCTATTATAAAACCTTAGATATTTGTGAAAATAATATTACTTTTACTTTCTTTGGTTTTAATGACGAATTTCAAAAAATTAGAGATTTTTTACTATTAAATTACTTCGAAAAATCTACATTTATTTACAAAAAATCTAATGACGAGCAATATATTTTAATTTGTAAAAATCAAACTTGTTCACAAAAACTAAAAAATATTTCTGAAATCAATAAATATTTAAATGAGAGATCTATCTAATCAAAAAAAAGGATCCTTGATGGCTTTTGTGGCCGTGATGTTAATCACTCCTGACTCTTTGTTTATAAGATTATCATCAATTGATACATGGGGTTTAGTTTTTTATAGGGGAATTATCCCTTTTGGTGTTGTTTTTATAGGAATGATTATAATTTATCAAATTAGATTTTTTAAAATTTTGTTTTCAAATGGCTACAAAGGGATAGCTTATATAATAACTTTTTCGATAACAAATATAGCGTTTGTTGTTTCAATTCAAAATACCAACGTCGCAAATACTTTGGTCATGATTGCAACAGCGCCAATGTTATCTGCAATTTTAAGTAATATTTTTTTAAAAGAAAACCCTGACAAAAAAACTTGGTCAGCTATAATCATTACTTTTATTTCGGTAATATATATTTTTTATGATTCAATTAAAATTGGTAACTTCTATGGAGATATACTTGGTTTTGTTGCAGCGCTAGGATTAGCTATTGGTGCTGTAATAATAAGGTCTGCAAAAAAATTAAATTTAGTTCCGTCAGCAGTAGTTGGAAAATTGTTTGTGGCATGCTTTGCTGTAATTTTTATTGACGATTATTCTCTTATTGGAAAAGATTTAATAATTGTTCCTTTAATGTGTTTAATGTGTGTTGCAATACCGTTTGTTTTGGTTACTATCGCTCCAAGATTTATAACTGCAGCAGAGGTAAATCTTTTCTTTTTACTAGAAACTATCATTGGTCCAATTTGGGTTTGGTTGATAATCAAAGAACAGCCAACAACTGAAACAATCCTTGGTGGTATAGTTATAATTGTTACAATTGCTGTTCACTCTTTTTTAAAGTTAAAAAAATCATAAGTTAGACATAATAATTTCTTGATTTAGTCTAAAATCACAAATAATAAGCAGGCGGTTTATGAATAAAATTGTAAAAAATTCTTGGGCACTATTTTTAGGTATGAGCATGATTATGTTGTCATATGGATACCAAAGTTCTCTTCTTGGGGTAAGGGCTGTTGTAGAAAATTTTAGTTTAGCTTCTACAGGTTTTATGATGTCTGGCTACTTTGTTGGTTATTTTATAGGAGCTAGAACTGCTACACCTGTAATTTCAAGCGTTGGACATATAAGAGTTTTTGCTGCTTTTGCATCTATCGCCTCTTTATCGATTTTATTACACTCAATTTTTGTAAATCCACTCTCATGGTTTTTATTAAGAGTTGTGACAGGATATTCAATGGTTTTGATTTATACAATTGCAGAAAGTTGGTTAAACGATAGAGCTAGTAATAAAAATAGAGGAAAAGTCTTATCGATATATATGATCATTCTATACGGAAGTATGGGGCTAGGAATGTTTTTACTAAATTTTAGCAAACCAGAGAATTTTGAGCCATTTATTTTAATATCTGCGATTATGTCTTTGGCTCTGATACCAATTTTGTTAACTAAACGAAAGGCGCCAACGTTTAAAAAAATTAGCACTATGTCTATTAAAGATTTATATAATTCATCACCACTTGGTACTGTGGGTGCATTATTATTAGGTACTGTTCACTCTGCAGTTTTTTTATTTTTTGCTGTATATGCAGCTGAAATGAATTTTTCAATTCTTGAAATTTCAATTGTTACTTTTCTTTTAACAATTTCAGGAGCTATTGCTCAATATCCAATTGGTTATATTTCAGATAAATTTGATAGAAGAAAAGTGATTGTTTTTACAACTTTTGGCGCAGCTTTTTTTGCATTGTTGCTTATTTTTTCTAGTGGCACAATGTATTTACCACAAGGACTTGGCTCATCAAAAATTTGGTTTTATTTTTTCGTAGTTTTGTTTTCATTTTGCAGTTTGCCTTTGTTTTCTCTGATTTTAGCACACACTAATGATTATATTACTAAAGATAAATTTGTAGCAGCAGGAGCCAGTCTACAATTTGCTTTTGGTTTTGGCGCAATGAGTGGTCCCTTCCTCTGTTCAATTTTTATGAATTTGATTGGAAATAACGGTTTTTTTTATATTTATTATTATATTTCATTCAATGATTGGATTTTTTGGTATCCATCGAATGAAAGTAAGACCGTCTTTAGATAATCCAGACTCTCAGTTTGTTCCTATGCCTCAGACCATAACGCCAGTTGGTATGGAATTAAATCCTTCAACGGAGCACATTGATGAACCTTACCCCGAGAAAATTGAAAAAATGTTGAAAAGGAAAGGTGTTGTAATCAAAAAAAAAGCTGAGGAAAATAAAAAGGATGAAGAATTAAATTTAGCAAAAAATTAAATTTTCACTTAAAAGTTGCACCTCATTTTGAACTTTAAATTATAAAATTCTTGTTAAAAAACATTAATTTTGCTTTAATAAGTTCTTTATGAAAAAAAAATCTAAGAATAAATTAGACAATGGAGCTATTGCTAAATTAGCTTCTATAACATCAAGTGCCATAACCACTTTTAAAGAAAAACAAAAACAGAAACAAAAGGAATTAGCACAAAAACGTAAAAAAGAAGAATTCAGTAAATTAAATTTAGAAAAAAAGGAAATAAATAAAAAGATAGACCAATTGAAAAAACAGGAAGATAAAATTTCAATGAAGTTTGAAGAGTTAAGATTAAAAGAAAAAGAATTAAACTTAAAGGAAATAGATATATCAAATAAACGAGAGCAATTAAAAAATAGAGAAACTAATTTAATAGAAAAAGAAAATAATATTGAACTTAGTCGTATTGAAATAAAAAAAATAGAAAAAAATTTACAATTAAAACATGAAGAACAAAAAAGAAAAGATGTAGATCTTAAAGTTAGAGAAGATGAGCAAAAACAAAAAGAATTAAGAGATTCGAGAAGAAAAAGAAGAGAACAAAAACAATTAGAGCAAAAAGTTAATAATGAAAAAATGTTAGAAGAGCAGAAACTCAGAGAATGGGAGGAAAAATTCGATAGAGAACAAAAAATTAGAGAAGAACAAGAAAGATTGAAAGAAGAAAAACTTAAACAATTAGATCTACAGCAAAGAAAACTAAGAGATCAAGATTATCAGAATTTAAGTGATGAAATTTCAACTCAACTTAAAGATTTAGATATAAAAAGCACTACTAAAAATTGATATTATTGATTGGGAAAATAATCTTTTAATTCACCTTCTCGATAAACATCTGCAGTACAACAATGCAGTCCGCCCCCAAAGGCATATGCGTCTCTAAGATCTATGGGAATTACCTCCATTCCTAGTTTATCTAATTGTTCTGCCTGATAAACTTCACTTTTTTCGACACAAACAGTTCTTGGATCCAATACAAGGACATTCATTGATAACCAAACTGATGAATAGCAAAGTGGTGGTGGTGTATTATGCGCAGGTTGAGCAGAATCAATAATTTCCCAACCATTTTTTTCAAAAAGTGACCTTTGATCCTTTGGAAGTTTTCTTTGAGGATTGTTTATAATTAATCCTTCTCTGATAGGTGTAAAAGTTGCATCAATATGTATTGGGTATGGATCTCCTGGAAAATTAACTGCATGTACTCTATGACTTTTAAAATGTCTTCGTAACCAATCAATACCTTTTAAATTTGTTGTAAAACCATGTTGTACTACTAAATCTTTTCCAAATCTTAGTATATCTGCTGCATCAAACAAAGGTTCTTCCTCTGTAGTGACAAAAAATTTTTTCTCTGTCCATTCCAATCTTTTTTTATTTCCTATTTTATCAGACAAATAATCTTTTCTATAATCAAGATCAGTTAGTCTTGGTTTTGGAGCAGTTTCATGCTTCATATTTTTGTCCTCATTAAAATATTTTTGTAAAAGCGGTCTATAGTTTAAATATTCAAACCATCTACATCTATAGCTCATTGTAGCTTCAAGTATTTCATTTCCAACAGTTAATAAAATATCTCTTGCTGGCATACAACCAAACATGCTTTCAACTTCCCAGTCAGGTGTTGAGATTTTTTGATTATGGTTTAAAGGTATGGGTCTATCTACTTTTATTCCTCTTTTTTTTAAAATCTCTGAAAAGTTGTCTAACAATTGATTAGCTTTATCAACTGCATCTTTCAGTCTAGGTCCATGAGTTCCTTTCATATCAGAATCTTCAGGAACTTTTGCATCCAGTGCTGGCTCAGGTGCTGGAATGCAGCAACCGTCTGCTCTACCCACAATAACATGTTTTAATGGATCCCATTCATTCCAGCTGTTAACGACAGTTTTGTTTGACATTTTATTTTAATTTAAAGCAATAAATCTTCTATTATTTTTTATTATTAAACTATAATAAATTATTGCAATAAAAATTAGGAAGCCTCCTATAATAGTATTATTAGAGGGAACTTCATTAATTCCAAGAACAGGTAGCCATACCCAGAAAATTCCACCTATCACTTCAGTTAATGAGAGAAGAGTTAACTCAGCGGCTTGAATAGATTTTGATCCAATTGAATATAAAATTAAGCCCATGCATACTAGAGTTCCATGTATTGAAAAAAGCCCTTGATTTCTGCTAGATGATAAAAGATTACTATCTGTCTCCACTAAAATAACTATTGATACAATTGCGCATATCAAGCCAGCAATTGCAACTGTTGTGAATTTTGGTGTCTCCTTTCTCCATCTTAATGATACTGAAAAAACTGAGAAACCTAATGCCGAGGCAAGACCAAAAAGTAATCCAAGTAGTGTACCGGCAGAAAAATTACCAATTGCTATAATAATAATTCCTATTGATGCTAATATAATTGCTACCCATACATTAAAGGAAATTTTTTCATGTAAGAACAAAAAGCCTAAAAAAGCTGTCATAAATGGCATTGCCGCAAGGCACAACAAAGTAACTGCTGCTGAGGTATTTGTAATTGACCAAATAAAACTGATCATTGCTATGCCTAAACCTGTGCCACCTATCAAACCAGACCAACCAATTCTTTTATAATTTTTATAAAAATCAATTCCTTCTTCGAAAAAAAGATAGAGATTAAGTAATAAAAATATTGTTACTCCCCTGCCCAACAAATACTGCCATGGAACAAGCTCTGGTTGGTCGATATATCTTACTACTAAGGGTCCAAATGACCAAAGAATTCCAGCAAATAAAACTACTGGTATTGCTATTTTTTCGTTTTTTAATTCCAGCATTTCAGACTCTTAGTATTAATTAATATTTTAAACAACTAATTTTTAATGATTATTAGCCAAAATCTAAGTCATTTTGGGTTAATTTAATTCGCTTTTTTACTAAAATAGTCTATTGATAATTTAGAGAATTAAAACATCAGATGGATTTGCAAATTATAAAAATAGCCTCAGACAATAAAAACCAAAAAATACTTAAAAAGTATACTCATGAGATTAAAAATAAAAATTCAATATGCGGTGATGAGATAACTATAAGGCTATTAATCAATAATAAAATAATTAAAGATATTGGTTACGATTGTAAATCGTGTGTATTTTGCCAAGCTTCTGTAAATCTATTAAGTAAGAAAATAGTTAACATGAATTCTGATAAAGTATTCGATTTATGCGATGATGTAATTAACTTTTATAAATTAAAAGAAAATAAAATAATTAAAAGGTTGAGTTTTTTTAAAAAAATTTTAACAGAAAACAATTATTCTAGAAAAGAGTGCTTATTATTGCCTTTTGAAACTTTAAAAAAAATTTTAAAATCTGATTATGGAAAAAATTAAACTATCATTTTTAGCGGGACTATTTTCTTTTTTTACAATTGGTGTTTTGTCTGCGTTAACTTATAAAACTGATTATGGAGTCTTTTTAATAGCATCATTTGGTTCAACTATGGTTATACTCTATGGTTATCCAGATAGCCCTTTTGCACAACCAAAAAATATTTTTTTTGGTCACTTGTTAACTTCGTTTGTAGGAGTAATTTTTGTTTCTTTCATTCAATTACCATTATTCATAATTTTACCCTTGGCTGTAGGATTTGGAGTTGGCCTCATGATACTTTTTAATATCCCTCATCCACCTGCAGGTGGAAATCCAATAATAGTAATTCTTGGGTCTGTTTCTTTTGATTATCTTTTAAACCCCATTATGGTCGGTTCAATTATCGTCATTGTGTTTGGAATTATTTTAAACAGATTTATCCTTAAGAAAAAATATCCAAAAAATAATTTGTTTGCTTGAGTATACTTTTTCATGATAGACTAATTTGTCAAAAAGACATTCTTAAAAAATTTAAGGAGAAAAAATGAAAATATTATGTGTATTATATGACGACCCAAAAGGAGGAATGCCGAAGTCTTATCCTTTATCAGATTTACCAAAATTAGAAAAATATCCTGATGGAATGAGTTTACCTACCCCAAAAGGTAGAGATTTTACTCCTGGTCAATTACTGGGATGTGTTTCAGGAGAATTAGGACTTAGAAAATTTTTAGAGAGCAATGGTCACGAATTTATAGTTACTAATAGCAAAGACGGTGATGGATGTGAAGCTGACAAACATATAGTTGATGCAGATATAGTTATCTCGCAGCCGTTTTTTCCTTATTACTTAACTGCAGAGAGAATTAAAAAAGCGAAGAATTTAAAGATGGCAATAACCGCAGGTATAGGATCAGATCATGTTGATTTACAAGCTGCTATGGATAACAAAATTGACGTAGTTGAAGTTACTTTTTGTAATTCAAGATCTGTGGCAGAACACATAGTAATGATGATTGTTTCAATGGTTAGAGATTATCATAACCAACACAGAATAGTAAACGAAGGGGGTTGGAATATAGCTGATGCAGTCCACAGAAGTTATGATGTCGAAGGAATGCATATAGGAACAGTAGCAGCTGGAAGAATTGGACTTGATGCATTAAGAAAAATGAAGCCGTTCGATGTTCATTTACACTATTTTGATAGACATAAATTACCAGACAGTGTTGAAAAGGAATTAAATTTAACATTTCATGACTCAGTTGAATCTATGGTTAAAGTTTGTGATGTAGTTACAATTAATTGTCCGCTACACCCTGAAACTGAAAATCTTTTTAATAAAGATTTGATTAGCAAAATGAAGAAAGGCGCGTATATCGTGAATACTGCAAGAGGAAAAATTTGTAATAAAGATGATATTGCAGAAGCTCTAAAATCAGGCCAACTAAGTGGCTATGCTGGTGATGTCTGGTTTCCGCAACCAGCTCCTAATGATCACGTTTGGAGAAGTATGCCTAGTCATGGAATGACTCCCCACACATCTGGGACATCATTATCAGCTCAAGCAAGATATGCAGATGGTGTAAGAGAAATTCTAGAATGTTTTTTTGATAAAAAACCTATCAGAGATCAGTATTTAATTGTAAAAGATGGGCAATTAGCTGGAATGGGCGCACACTCATATAGTAAAGGCTCAGCAACAAGTGGTTCGGAGGAGGCTGCTAAATACAAGAAAAATTAAATTTGAAAATAAAAAAATTTTTAAAACCTTTTATTTTAACTTATTTATTTTTTAGTGTTGCTATAAGTTTTTATCCATCTTTTGACTTTTATTCTTTTAAAGGTCAATTTATCATTATACTGGTATCATTATTTAATGGGATATTAGGATTATTTGTAAGAAAAATTGGAGAATAAATAATTATAAAACGTAAGGTTCTACTCTCTCCTCATGTTTTAATACTCTCTCAACAGAAAAACAACCTAAATCGATTGTTTGATAAGACCCTGTTGTAATCAATTCTGTCAAAGCTCTACCAATACCAGGTGCTTGCATTAAACCTCTTCCAGTAAATCCAGATGCCATATACACATTTTTATACCCTGGGTGTTTTCCGACTACTGCATTATTATCCAGTTTATTACAATCATAGTAACCAGCCCAAGCGCCAGTCATTTTAATTTCTTCAAAAACTGAAATTCTTTTTGCTAAGCCTGGCCAAACTAATTCTTCAAAATCATTCCATTCTGGTTCTAAATCATCAGCATCCCATACAGGCTTCGGTGATCCAGCTAAATATTCTTTACCTTCAGGTCTCCAATATACTCCTGTTGTTAAATCACCTGTTAATGGCATTTCAGGAATATGTTTAGGGCATTTAAATCTAAAAACAGTATGCTTTTGAGGAAAAACTGGAATATCATTTAAAAGTTCATTAGTCCAACAACCTGCAGCAGATACTATTGCATTTGCTTTAATTTCTTTTAAACTTTTTACATCTCCTTTAGTAAATTCTGCGCCTAATTCTATAGCTTTATTTTTCAAAGCATTATGAAATAAATATGGGTCTATCCAACCCTCAATTTTTGTATCAGAGTAAGTTGCTGTTTCTATACCCTCTTCACTTATATATGGAAATACTTGTTTTAATTCTGAACCTTTAATATTTTTTGTACCAGCCTCACAAGCTTTATGATTTTCTAAAGCTAAATACTGTTCTTGAGCATGTTCTGGTCCAAAAAGTAAAAGGTAGCCATTTGGGACCATACTGACTGTTGGGCTTGGATTATTTTTAGTTTTTAGATCACTAGGAACATTTATCAAAAATTCTCTCGAAAACTTTCCTAACATGATGTTCTCTTTTTGAAAAAATTGTCTTCTAAAACCACCTAAAGATAATGGAAATGAGGCTTTTTTGTAGGTTGGATCTTTTTCAATTACTTTTACTTTTCTGCCTTCCTTAGAGAGAAAATAAGCTGTGGACGCTCCAATTATTCCACCACCAACTACTACTATGTCATCCATATCAATTTAATAAAACTAAAGTAAAATTAAGAATTAATGCATAACAGCTCCAAAGTAAATACGGAATCATTAGATAAAAACTTAAATTATTTATTTTTTTATATTTAAAAGTTAATATTGCTATAAATGTTAATATTACTATTAAATTTAATAAAGCTAATTCAATGTTGTGGAAAACAAAAAAAACTATACTCCAAGTTGTATTAAAACATAAATGAATTAAGTAGATTAAAACTAAATTTATATTATAATTTTTATGCCAAGCTGACCAAATGGCTATAGCCATAAAAAGATATAATATTGTCCAAACTGGAGCAAATACCCAATCCGGGGGTGTTAAAAAAGATTTATTTAAGGTCGAATACCATGGCTCTTTGTAAGAAATTGTCGCTATACTTCCTATAAATGATGCAGAATAAGTAATTATTGCAAATATAATAAAAGATATAAATTTATTTTTTAACATATTCATATTATACATCATTTTTATATGAATAATAAATCAATATGGATAACTGGAGCTAGTAGTGGGATTGGTAAAGCACTAGCTTTAAAATTTGCAAAAGAAGGTTGGAAAGTAGCAATTTCAGCGAGAAGAGAAAATTTGTTAAATGAAATATCTCAAAGTAATGAGAATATAATGCCATTTCCTTTAGACGTTACAAATAGTGAAATGTGTAAAAATGTTTTCGAAAATATTAAAAATAAAATTGGGGAGATTGATATATCTGTATTCTGTACAGGTATTCATGATCCAAAATCAGAGAAAAGTTTGAATCTTGAGAAGGTTAAGAAGATTATGGAAGTTAATTTTTTTGGTACCTTACACTCAATAAATTCTGTATACGATTATTATAAAAATAGAAAATCAGGTCATATATCTATAGTGTCTTCAGTAGCAGGTTACAGGGGTTTGCCTGCTGCAGGTGCATATTGTGCGTCTAAATCTGCCCTAAGTAGTTTTGCAGAAAGTTTATACTTTGATCTAAAAAGATTTAATGTTCGTGTTTCTCTTGTAAGTCCTGGCTTTATAAAAACACCAATGACTGATAAAAATGATTTTCCAATGCCAATGATTAAATCTCCAGAGTTTGCTGCAGATCAAATGTTTAAAGGTCTAACAAAAAATAAAGGTTTTGAAATACATTTTCCAAAGTCTTTCACATCTATAATGAAGGTCTTAAAAGTAATACCAAATGGGCTGTATTTTAAAATAATTGAAAAAGGTATGAAAAAGATTGTCGATTAGTCTCTCATAAAAAAGACGGTCAACTCCCCAACTTTAAAACCAAATTTAGTTAAAGTCGCTCTATTGATTGCAACTTTTTCATCTTGTTTAAATATCCAATCATCAAATGAAACTTTGATATTTTTATTTTTGAATGGAACTAATAAATCATATTTAAATTTAAATGCTGATCCATATTGCACGCCGGTTGCTTCTCCAACTACATCAGGCGCTGTTCCTATATAATTATTATTATCTATTTTTTTTATTTTCCAAGTTCTTTTTTGTTTTTCACCATCAGTCCAATAAAAGTCTTCATCTAATGTAATAATATTTTCATTAAAGGAACCAATTAGATCTGCTTTGAATTGGCGTGTCACCTTTCCGCTTCTGTCTTGTAGGATGCCCCATGCCTTCACTTTACCATTAAAATATTCCTCGATTAGTAAGGTAGGCTCGGTATTTTTAAAATCTTCTGGCTTCATATTATTTGAACAGCTTGTAACTAAGGACAAGGCAATAATCAATAGAATTGATTTTATTAATTTCATATTATTTATTTTTAAGTAAAGAGAACTGTATTAAATCAATATTTTTTGATCTAAAGCCAGCTTCACAGTAAGATAAATAGAAATTCCACATTCTCTTAAATGTGTTATCAAAACCTTGCTTAGATATATGTTCCCAGCTTTTAAAAAATTTTTCTCTCCATATTTTAAGAGTATTGCTGTAATGCACTCCATAAGAATTACATTGTGTAAACTCTAGGCCAGTTTTTTTTGCGTATTCAACTAAGGAATTTTTTGATGGAAGAAATCCACCTGGAAAAATATATTTTTGAATAAAATCTTCTTTTTTTTTATATCTATTAAATAATTTATCATCGATCGTGATTGCCTGAATTGCTGCTTTTCCATCATTTTTTAAATACTTTTTAATACTTTGAAAATAATTTTTAAGATAATCTTGTCCCACCGCTTCAATCATTTCAATTGAAGCAATTGAATTATATTTATTTTTTACATCTCTATAATCTTGCATTTTAATATTTATTTTTTCGTTAAGACCAATTTTATAAATTCTATTTTTAGCGTAATCGAATTGTTTTTTTGAAATTGTTATACAATCTAGTTTAACATCATAGTTTTTTCCTATGAATTCTGCGAAACCGCCCCATCCGCAACCTATTTCTAAAACTTTGTCTCCAATTTTAGGCTTAATAAGTGAAGTTAATTTTTTATATTTGTTTATTTGTGCTTTTTCCAAATCTAACTTATCATTTTCGAAAATAGCACTAGAGTAAGTCAAAGTATCGTCTAACCAAAGGGAAAAAAACTCATTCCCTAAATCATAATGTTTCGAGATATTTTTTTTACTGTTTGATTTCGTATTTTTATTAAAAATATTTTTTACATAATTAATAAAAGATAGATCTAAAATACCTGAAAATTTATGTACAATTTCAATATTTTTAGCAGTTAATTCTATCAACTTTGATAAGTTATCAGTTTCAAATTCATTATTCATGTAAGCCTCTGCCATACCAATGCTACCTTTTGATATTATCTTTTTAAAGAAATCTGATCTATTAATTTTTACAAAAACAATTAAATTATCGTCGTTACCAAATATATGTTTGCTTTGATCATAATCTGTTACTATGATCTTTCCGTACTTAATCATTTTTAAAGCTGAAAAAGCAATTTTTTTTGAAAAAATATTAATCATTAATTTTCGTAACTAGTATTGTTTTTAATTTTTAAGTTCTTTTTAACCAATTTAATGCCTTTGATCCAAAGTTTTAATGCCTCATAATGTATTGCTGAAATTATTTTGAGGGTCATTAAAGGATGCTTTAGATACGATATAAGCAGATTTTTTGAGCTTAATTTTACTCTTTCACCATCTTGTGAAGCAAATAATAGTTTTCCCTGTTTGTCTCTCTGATCGATGATTACCGAAAGTCTTTCGTTAGGAATCAGCACTTTAAAAAAATATTTTGATTCTAAATCCATAAAAGGTGATACATAAAATTTCTTTTTACAGTTATTAAAGATCTGTTTATTTTTTATATCGGTTTTAAAGACATAAGTATGTTGTTCCCCAAAAGTATTTTTAACCTCGTATAATATTGCTATTGGGTTTGAGTCTGCATCGTAGATAAAAAAAATACTCAATGGATTAAAAACATAACCGAATATTCTTGGATAGCATAATACTTTGATTTTAATATTTATTGTAGAAATATTTTTTTTTTGTAATACATGAATTAACCAATCTTTAATTGATGAGCCATCTCTATAACCATGGTCTTTGTCAAAAAAACTTAAAACATTAAATTTATTGTATGAAAAAAAAGGAATTTTCTGATCAAGTTCATTTATTTCATCTAGATCTAAGAAAAGAGAAAAAACACTATATTTAAAAAAATGTTTCTTAGGTTTAAATCTTTTATGAATTACGCTCCCAATATAAATACAAGAATTATTAATCATTGAAAAATTTAATCATTTCTAATGTAGATTTAATGCCATCTTCATGAAATCCATAACCAAAGTAACTACCACAAAATAATATATTTTTTTTGTTTTGTATCAAATGTAAGTTTTTCTGATTTTTTAGTGTATTATGATCATAGTAAGGGTGAGTAAATTCAACTTTCTTTATTATTTTATCTTTATTTATCTGTTCAAAAGGATTGAGCGTTAAAAAGATATTTTTATTTATTTTGAAATTTTGGAGTAAATTTAACCAATAAGTTACAGAACTATTTTTTTTAGAAATTGATGTGTTCCAAGCAGACCAATTAAATCTTTTTTGAGGCATAACTACTTCATCTGAGTGAATTATGGCTAAATTTTTTCTATATTGAAAACTTCCCAAAATTTTAGATTCTTCTTTAGATTTGTCTTCTATCATTTGTTTTGCTTCATCAGCATGAGTAGCAATAACAACTTTATCGTAATCAAAATATTCATTTTCTGAACCATAAAAAATTCTCACAAAATTTGAAATTCTTTTGATTTTTTGAATTTTGTAATTTTTAAAATGTTCACCGCTAATTTTTTCTATTATTTTATTTACGTATTGTCTACTTCTGTTTTTTACTGTGTACCATTGTGGTCTTTTACTTAAATTAAATAAACCATGATTTTGAAAAAAATTCATAAAAAATTTAATTGGCATTTTTTTTGCATCATAGGGTGGCATTGACCAAATTGCGGATACCATAGGAATTAAATGGTAATTAATGAAATACTCAGAATGTTTTTCATTAGCTAGATATTCGCCTAGACTTATATCTTCATTAAATTCATTTAATTTAGAACTTTTTTTATAAAATTTTAATATTTCTAAAAACATTTTAAAAAAATCAAAATTAAATAAGTTTTTTTTATGGGAGAAAATACCTTTTAATCCTTTTCCACAATATTCTAAATCTATGTCTTTAGATATAAATGATAAGCTCATATTGCTTTTTTCTATGTCTACGTCTATTTCTTTAAAAAAATTAATTAAATTTGGATAAGTTTTTTTATTAAAAACAATAAAACCAATATCTGCATGAATCTTATTTGTATCTTCATTTAATTTAATATCAATTGTGTGAGAGTGCCCTCCAAAACGATCTTCTTTTTCAAATAAATCAACTTTATATTTTTTTGATAGAAAGTATGCAGCGCTAAGACCTGAAATACCTGAACCAATGACTGCAACTTTCATTAATTTTAAGCTGCGTCTTCTTTAAATTCATCCATACTTGGACAAGTACAGAATATATTTTTATCTCCATACACGTTATCTACTCTAGCAACTGGTGGCCAAAATTTATTACTTTTCAAAAATTTAGACGGATAAGCTGCCTCTTCACGTGTGTATTTATGGTTCCATTCATCAGATGAAAGCTCTAAATCTGTGTGAGGTGCATTCTTTATAGGATTATCTATTTTATCAAATTTACCAGATTTTATATTGTCAATTTCGGATTTGATCTTAATAAGCGTATCACAGAATCTATTTATCTCTCTCAAATTTTCACTCTCGGTTGGTTCTATCATCATAGTACCAGCGACAGGCCAAGACATAGTTGGTGCATGAAAACCATAATCAATTAATCTTTTCGCAATATCTTCCTCTGTTATTCCTGTTTCTGATTTAATATTTCTAATATCAATAATACATTCGTGTGCCACATTGCCATTTGACCCTTTGTACAAAATCGGAAAGTGATCTTTTAATCTATGAGCTATATAATTTGCATTCAATATCGCAACTTGAGTAGCAAGCTTTAATCCTGCTGATCCCATCATTTTAATATACATCCAAGAAATTGATAAAATGCTTGAACTTCCCCAAGGGGCTGCGGAAACTGCTCCAATTCCAGATGTTGGTCCACAATCTTTTATTACTGGGTGATTGGGCAAGTAGACTTGTAAATGTCTTTTACAAGCAATGGGTCCCATTCCAGGTCCTCCTCCACCATGAGGAATACAAAACGTTTTATGTAAGTTAATATGACAAACGTCTGGACCAAAATTTCCTGGTTTAGCAATTCCTACTAATGCATTTAGATTTGCGCCATCCATATAAACCTGACCGCCATGTTTATGAACTAACTCACAAATATCTGATATTTTTTCTTCGAACACTCCATGAGTTGAGGGGTAAGTTACCATTAATGCCCCGAGGTTTTCAGAATGTTGCTCTGCTTTTTTCTTTAAGTCATCAAAATCAACATTTCCCTCTTTATCACAATTAACAACAACAACTTTCATTCCAGCCATTTGTGCGCTTGCTGGATTAGTACCATGTGCTGAACTTGGAATTAAACATATGTTCCGATTGGCCTCATCTCTATCTAAATGATACTTTCGAATAACCATTAATCCTGCATATTCACCTTGAGCACCTGCATTAGGTTGAAGAGAAACGCCCGAAAAACCAGTTATGGAACGCAACCAATTTTTTAGATCAGTAAATAGATCTCTGAATCCTTCCATTTGTTCAATTGGGACAAATGGATGAGGTTCTGCAAACTCTTTCCATGAAATTGGGATCATCTCTGCGGCAGCATTTAGCTTCATTGTACATGAACCAAGTGCAATCATTGTTCTATTCAATGCTATATCCTTATCTTCTAATCTTTTTAAATATCTCAACATTTCAGTTTCAGAATGGTATGAGTTGAAAACTGGATGTTCTAAATATTTTGAGGTTCTCAATAAGTTTTTTGGAAGATTAGGTAAACTTACTGAGGGATCTTCTTTTTTGATTGATTCTGCTGCGTTAAAAATTTTTAACAGTTGATTTACTCTATAAACATTCTTTCTTTCATCAAAAGAAACAGCAAGCATATCAGAATTTACTTTACGTATATTGACTTTTTGATTTAAAGCATTTTTATAAATTTGATCAGTTTTTTCTTTAGTAATAATTGTAACAGTATCAAAAAAATAATTGGAATAAAGTTCATATCCAGACTGTTTTATTTTATCTGCAAAACTTTTTGCTAATTGTGATACTCTTTCAGAAATATTCTTAATTCCATCTGGGCCGTGATAAATGGAATATGCTGCTGATACAATTGCTAATAAAGCTTGGGCAGTACAAATGTTGCTTGTCGCCTTGTCTCTTCTGATATGTTGCTCTCTAGTTTGTAAGGACAATCTATATGCCTTATTACCATGTCTATCAACTGACACACCGACAATTCTTCCCGGCATTGATCTTTTGTATTCATCTTTTGTTGCAAAAAAAGCTGCGTGTGGGCCTCCATATCCCATTGGAATACCAAATCTTTGTGAGCTTCCGACTGCTATATCAGCACCAAGTTCTCTGGGCGTTTTTAATTTTGCTAATGCTAACAAATCACAAGCTAATACAGCCTTGCCATTCTTTTTATGAATTTTGCTAATTGCTTCACTTGGGTCTTTAATATCTCCTAAAGTACCTGGATATTGTAAAATTCCACAAACTAAATCTTCCTTTAATTGGTCTAAAACCTCATCTTCTTTACCAATCAATACTTTTAAACCCATTGGTTCAGCTCTAGTTTGAATTACATTTATTGTTTGAGGATGGCAATCCTCAGATACAAAAACTAAATTACTATCTTTTTTGTTTAATCTGTGACTTAGGCCCATAGCCTCCGCAGCAGCTGTACCCTCATCTAATAAAGAAGCATTAGCGATATCCATTCCTGTAAAGTCAACTATCATTTGTTGAAAATTTAATAACATCTCAAGTCTTCCTTGAGCTACTTCCGGCTGATAAGGCGTATATGAGGTATACCAACCTGGATTTTCTAATATATTTCTCAAAATTACATAAGGTGTATACGTTCCGTAATAACCCATTCCAATAAAATTAGAATAAACTTGATTTTTTTTTGAAATTGTTCTTAGTTTTCTTAAAGCTTCATATTCTGAATTTGACTCACCAATATTTAATTCACCTTTAAACTTTATTTTTTCTGGTACTGTGCTGTCAATTAAATCATCTAGTGATTGATAATTTAATTCTTTTAACATTTTTGATTGATCTTCTTTAGAAGGTCCAATGTGTCTCTTTAAAAAATCTTTTTCTGAATTTGGTAACATTATGCTGATGTCTCCTTTGCAAATTTATCGTACTCGTCTTTATTCATAAGAGTATCGAGTTCTGATTTATCTTTTAACTTTAATTTAAAAAACCATGCTCCACCCTCTGGGTCAGCATTAATTTTTGAAGGATCATCAACAATTGATTGATTAATTTCTACAACCTCACCACTTACTGGAGTATATACGTCGCTAGCGGCTTTTGTTGACTCTACCACCCCTGCAGTTCCATCTTTTTCAACATTAGATCCTTTCTCAGGTAATTCAGCAAAAACTATGTCACCTAACATTTCAGTTGCATGTTTTGTAATTCCAATAGTTCCAACCTCACCGTCTAGTGTAATCCACTCATGTTCTTTTGAAAATTTTGTATTAGACATTAGCTTCTCCTTTCACATAGCTTTTTTTATAAAACGGTAAATCACAAACATTGGCAGGTACTTTTTTTCCTCTTACTTCTAAGAAAATTTTTGTATCTGTTTTAGAATGAGAATTTGAAATATAACCCATCGCGATAGACGCATTAACGCTTGGTCCAAATGTGCCACTAGTGACTTTTCCAATCTCGTTATCTTTTTCATCAAAAATTTTTGTTGACTCTCTTGCTATAACTCTAGTCTCTGGTTTAATGCCAACTCTTAATTTTGATACACCTTCTTCAATTTGTTTTTTTATTTTTTGTGACCCTGTAAAATTATCATTAATTCTATTTTTTGAAATAGCCCATTTTAAATTTGCTTCAACTGGACTGGTATTTTCATTTATGTCATGACCATACAAGCATAAACCTGCCTCTAATCTTAAAGTATCTCTTGCACCTAAACCGATTAAAGTTGATCCTTTTAAAATTAATTCTTCTACAAAAGAGATTGCAACTTTATTAGGTAATGATATTTCAAAGCCATCTTCACCTGTATATCCAGATCTTGTTATAAAGATTTCATTATTTGCAAAAGAAAAGTTTCCTCCATTCATAAATTTTAATTTTGATACATTTGAAACTACATATTCTAGAATTATTTTAGAATCTGGACCTTGTATCGCTATAAGAGATAAATCATTGTTCATATCCAAATTTTGATTATTCAATTTATTTTTAATAATCTGGAGATCGTTTTGTTTGCATGCAGCATTTAAAATAATCATGTACTGATCTTTCATCCTGGTGATAATAAGATCATCATATATCCCCCCATTCTCTTTCATTAAAAACGAATACTTGCTTTGATTAATTTTTAAATTCTTCAGGTCAGTCGGTAAAATTTCTTGGAGCTTATCTGTTATGTCATCACTGTATTTAATGAATAACTGACCCATATGCGAAACATCAAAAATTCCAGACTTATTTCTTGTAATATTATGCTCTTTTACAATTCCCTCGGAGTATTGAATTGGCATACTATAACCAGCAAACTCAACGAACTTAGCTTTATGCTTTTTGTGTAATTCGTACAGTGCAGTTTTTTTTACATTCATATTAACTCTTCTAAACCCCCTCTGTCGGTGTGCCTGAGAGATTTTGGCTCCTTCGGCGAGAATTTATCTCTTTCCAGAGTTAATATGTACGGTCCTTTTGCCTGAGAGTTTCCGGGGTGGTTGCTCCTTCGGCGCTACAAATACGTAGTCTCTCCCGTATGAGAATTAATATCATATAAATAAACAAAAAGATAGATAAAAAATATATCATAAATCTAAGTAAATAAGGTTTTTAGAGGTAAAGTTAATTACAACAGATTCTACTCATCTATATAATTAAAGTTTATTACAACCCTTCTAAGCGAATCTGTGCAATCTACTCCGCAATGTAAAGTTCTGCCATCAAATACTACTGCTCTGTTCGCTTTACTTTCAACTTTTTTACCATTTTCAAACATAGTAGAACCATTGTTAGAATTACAATAAAAAACCGCAGTCTTAAATTTTTCATCATCTTTTCTGGTCACATCAGTATGCATTGCAGACTCAATATTCTCTTTTTTTTTAAATGTTTTATTAGCTTTAATTCTAATTACTTTTTTCATGTTTAATTTAGTTAAAAAAGGATCCAAAATAGTTACAAATTTAGATACTATTTTGCCAGATAATATAAAATTGTGGCAAAACTGAAAATTTCCGTCACCAGAGTGGACTTTGCTTGGCAAGAAATACCACGGAAATTCGGGACCCATTAACACATCATTTAATTTTTTAAATTCTTCAGGGCTTAAGAGATTATCAACAACTTTTACCATAATTTAAGCTTAGAATTTATTTTTAGAAAGTCAATTTTTAAACTACTTGTGAATTGTCCTTTTTTTTTACTAATAAAAATTGTAACAAAACTGCAAAAATAATTACACTTCCTCCTATTAAAACAGTCATTGGAGGATTTTCGTTAGCAAACATCCATGCCCATAATGGACCTAAAACAGCCTCAGTAATCATGATTATTCCTACTATTGCAGAAGGGGTGTTTCTTGCACCTATAGTGATAAATATGAAACCAAAACCTAATTGAAAAAAACCTGCTAAAAAGCCTAAGAAAATATCATGATATGAAATATTAATTTTGCCTGCTATTAAATAACCAACAATCATTGCAACAATACCTGCTATTAATTGTAACGGTATCATGTCTACATGTGGATATTTACGAATGATTAAAATTAGAATAGCAAAAGATATTGGCATTATAAAAGCAGCAAGATTACCTGTCATCTGACCTGGCGATAGCGAAGATCCAATCATTAAAATTACACCTGTTATTGCTAGAAATATTGAAATTAGAGTTATTTTAGAAATTTTCTCTTTTAGAAAAATATAACCAAATATCGCTAAAAATAAAATTTGAGTTTGAATTATGAAATTTGTATTTGCAACAGTAGTGTTATACATAGCAAATACATATCCACAAAATCCAGATGATAAAACAATGCCACCAATTAAACCGGGTAAGCCTGATTGTTTAAAAGCAAGTAAAACTTTTGTTTTGTAAGTTAAAAGTAAAAATATAGTTACAATAAGTATAAAAAATAAAGATCTCCAAAATAAAATTTGCCAAAGCGTTGCACCTTCAAATGACTTTACAATTAGTCCTCCAAAACTAAGACTACATGCACCTAAAAATACTAAAAAGGGACCAGGTATTTTATTTATAAAATTCACTATTACTCTAATTCAATTGTGCTTGGAGGTTTTGAGGTTACATCGTAAACAACCCTATTTATACCTTTAATATTATTGATAATTTTATTTGATACATTTTGCATAAACTTTTTTGAAAAATCAAAGTAGTCTGCGGTCATTCCATCTGAGGAGGTTATAGCTCTTAAAAGACAAATATAATCATATGTTCTATTATCACCCATAACACCAACAGTTTTTACTGGCAATAATGCAGCGTAGGCCTGCCAAATTTTATTGTATAAATTTTCTTTTTTTAACTCATTTATAAAATAATGATCAGCTTCTTTTAAAATCTTAATTTTTTCTTTTGTTATTTGTCCTGGCATCCGGATTGCTAGACCTGGTCCAGGAAAAGGATGGCGTGAAATTATTTGTTTAGAAAGTTTAAGTTCTAATCCTAATTTTCTAACTTCATCTTTAAACAAAAGTCTTAAGGGTTCAACTAACTTTAATTTCATTTTTTTTGGTAAACCCCCAACATTGTGATGTGACTTAATTTTTGAAGTTTGTGAACCAGTTACAGATTTGCTTTCAATCAAATCCGGATATAAAGTTCCCTGAGCTAAAAATTTAACATTTTTTATTTTTTTAGCGTATTTTTCAAATATTTTAATAAATAAATTACCAATAATTTTTCTTTTCTTTTCTGGATCTTCAACATTTCTCAGTTTACTTAAAAATAGTTTTTCTGCATTTACATATATTAAATCAATTTTGAGTTTTTTCTTAAAAGTATCAACTACTTGACTTTCCTCATTTTTTCTTAAAAGGCCTGTATTTACGAAAATACATTTTAATTGTTTACCAACAGACTTATTTAGTAGTTGTGCTACAACACTGCTATCAACTCCTCCGGACAAAGCGCATATAACTTTATTTTTTCCAACCTGATTTTTAACTTTTTTTATTAGATTATTTTTTTGATGTTTTGAAGACCAATTTCTTTTTGCTTTACAAATTTTAAAAACAAAATTTTTAAGCAATATTTTTCCCTTTGTTGTATGAGTTACCTCTGGATGAAACTGAACACCAAATCTTTTTAATTTAGAATTTTCAATAATTGTATATTTAGAATCTTTTGTTGAGGCAATTTTTTTAAAATTTTTTGGGATTTTTGTTACATGATCAGCATGGCTCATCCAAACATTATTCAGATTTTTTTTATCAAAAAAATTCTTTATTAAAATAGAATTTTTTGTTTTTTTAATCTTTGCTAAACCAAATTCTCTTATTCTAGAACTTTTTACGCGACCTCCATAAAATTTGGATATCATTTGATGACCAAAACAAATACCTAATATTGGACAATCAAATGTAAAAATATTTTTATTTAATTTTATTTTCTTATTTTGGTAAACATTTAATGGACCGCCAGAAAGAATCAGGCCAAATAATTCATTTTGATCTATATTTTTTACATTCTTATGACTTATAATTTCTGAAAATACTCCAAGTTCTCTTATTCTTCTTGCAATTAATTGAGTAAATTGTGAACCAAAATCAATTATCAGAATTTTTTTTAGCTTAGTTAGTCTTTTCATTATTTGCTTCAAAATCTTGAAGAGACTTGCTTATTTCTGTTTTTTTATTACACATTTTTTTGCAAATGGTTGTGAATCTGTTCATCAATGTATTTGCTTTTTCAAAATTAGATCTATCTAATTGAATATTAATCAGCATATAAATTGCTTCTTCATTATTTGGCTCTAAAAGAAGAGTGGTGTCTAAATTTTTTTCTTCCTCTTCTTGATTTTCCTCTGTGTTAAATATTTTTGCTAAATAAAGGTAAGATTCAGCATTTTTTGGATTAAATACAATATTTCTTTGAAATAAAAACTTCGACTTTTCATAATCTTTTTTTTCAAATTTTTTTTTTGCTTTTTCAAATAAATTTTCAGCCGCGCTTACTGTAATAAAATAATTTGTGCTTATTAAAATTATCAAAATAAATTTATTAATTAATTTCATAAATATTCACTATTCTTTTTTACTTCATCTATACTATGTACCATACTTTCGTAAAAACCAGCTTTCGTAATTTTAACAAATTTAGCTTTTTTATTTAGATATTTTATTTGCTCAGCACCCAAATATCCCATCGAAGATCTAAGACCTCCTACCAGTTTGTTAATAGTTTTACTTACATCCCCTTTATATTTAATTAAACCTTCAACTCCCTCAGGTACATACTTAGATTTATCTTTTTGTTTTTTTTGAAAATATCTATCTGCAGAGCCTTTATTCATAGCTCCTACAGAGCCCATTCCTCTAAAAACTTTAAATAATTTACCTTTCTTTTTTATAATTTTTCCTGGTGCCTCAGATGTACCTGCAAGCATTGAGCCAACCATCACTGCATCAGCTCCTGCTGCTAAAGCTTTTGCAATGTCCCCGGAGAATTTAATACCACCATCAGAAATCATTTTTACTTTTTTGTTAAGTCCCTTCTTAACATCTAATAGCGCACTCAATTGTGGAACACCAATACCTGCAACTAGTCTTGTTGTGCATATTGAACCAGGTCCAATACCAACTTTTATGACATCAACTCCTAACTTACATAAAAATCTTGCTGCCTCTGCAGTAGCTATGTTGCCTGCACATAAAGTAGTTTTTTTTGGTTTAATTTTTCTAATTTTTAAAATTGTATCTGCAACTTTTTGACTATGTCCATGAGCTGTATCTACTACAATTAGATCAATATCATGTTTTAGAATATTCTTTATTCTATTTAATTCACTTTCGTTTGTTCCTACAGCAGCTCCTACTTTAAAACTTTTTGACTTTACTTTTTTTATTTCATTAATTTGTTGAGATATGGTTAAATTTCTATGAATAACTCCTATTCCTCCTTGTTTAGCTAAAGCTATAGCCATCTTTGACTCTGTAACAGTATCCATTGCAGATGAAAGAATCGGGATATCTAATTTTAATTGATCTGATAATATAGTTCTTGTTGATACTTCAGATGGCAAGACTTTTGAATATTGTGGCGCTAAAGTAACATCGTCGAAGGTAAGTGCTTCTTTTATAGGATCCATGATAATTTATATATGATTCTATAAATTTTTAAAGTGTCTATCTAATTTTTTTACAAATAATGAAGCTTTCTTTAGAGTCTTTACGACTAGACGGGGGTTTGTAAACTTTAACTTCTTTGAAGTTTTTTTTACAATTTTCAACGATTTCATTAAAAGTAGATCCCATAAATATTTTTGAGACAAAACTGCCATCTTTTTTTAAATTTCTGACAGAAAATTCCATAGCATTAATACATAATTCTCCAGTAGAAATCGCATCTAAATTCTTGTTACCAGTAGTATTAACAGCCATGTCGGATACTATAAGATCTAATTTATCCTTAAAAAAATTAGATATTATTGTCTGATTTTTTTCATCTAAGAAATCTCCTATCAAGTGAGTTACGTTATGAATTTTTTTAATATCTTTTAGGTCAATAGATAATATTTTTGAATTTTTAGACTTCTCAGATAAATATTGTGACCAACTTCCTGGTGCTGATCCTAAATCAACAATTTTAATTCCGTTTCTTATAATTTTGAATTTATCATCAATTTCTTTAAGTTTATAAATTGCCCTAGATCTATAACCTTCTAGCTTTGATTTTCTTACGTAAATATCTCTTCTCTGTTTATTAATCCAGTTTTTAGAAATTTTATTTTTTTTCAACTTTTTCAAACCTTAAACTTTTTGAAATAGCATTATTGTTTAGGGATTTAATTTCAATTTTAACACTTTTGTCTAGTCTCATATCTTTTCCCTCTTTCCATATTCCAGCTGCTAAGTGCATAATTCCAATTTTATTGTTTGGTAAATACGGTTCAACAAATTCTCTGTTACTTTCATCGAATTTTGGTAATACATTACTTGCTATCCAATTACATCCTAATGGTAAGAACTCTGTATCTACGTTATCAACATAAATACTTAGATTTATTGCCAGACCTTCAGATCCAAATATTCTTCCGTGTTTTAGAGTTTCTTTTAAATTATTTTGCCAAACATTCCATACTGAAGAACTTTTTTCTAAGGAAAATACTCCGATATTTACATGTGGTGCAAATGCAATTTTTCTGGCCTTTTGCATATTTATTTTTGATGATACAGCGTGTTTAAAATTTTGAGATTTAATGATTGCAAGCTTACCAAATAACCATTTGACTTTAGATAATACTCTATATCCTGGTCCAATTGATTGAGTGATACCTAATTTGCCTTTGTCACAAGCTTTAAAATAAAGTTCTACTGAAGTCCAATCACTTACCCATGCATCACAATCTATCCATAGATACTTTTTATAATTAGGGAAATATTTAGGAAGAAAGGCCCTTGAAACTTGGCTTTTTAACCACTCTTTGCCTTTGACTTTTAAAGATGAAACTTCAATATCCCACTCTGCTTTTTTTATTTCATCAACTTTATTTTTAATTTTATCTATTTGATGTTTGCTTAATCCTGCATCAAGCACACATATTGCTATATTTTTACTCTCCGGGAAACTTTTAATAGAATCGATTAATTCCTCTAGCAACTCAAAATATTTTTCATCCGCTAGAGAAACAATAGTATTTTCTTTCATTAAAGAATATCTTCGTGTTCCTCGTTATCAATATTTTCGTTTACAAATTTTTTATTTAGATTCTGAAAATGAAAAATACTTAGAGGAATTAAAGCTAAATATAATAAGCTAGATATTACAATTACGTTATAAGTATAGATTAGAAGTAATCCAAAAAATAAAACAACACCAAAAAGAAGGAATATAGTTAGTCTTCTCGGCACTGCAATTTTCTTAAAAGAGTATGTCGGTAATTTACTTATTAATAATATTGAGATTAATACAAATAAAATTGGTGTGAAATAAATGAAATCTACGTTTAAAAATTGTATTTCACTTTTGCTATAAATTAATGGCATCAAGACTAAAATACCTCCAGCAGGAGATGGAACGCCTTCAAAAAAGTTATCTTTCCATGAGGGTTGTGTTTCAGAATTTACATTAAATCTTGCAAGTCTTAACGCAACGCATATTACATAAACTAAACAAATTAACCATCCAACTCTACCAAGAGTATTTAGTTGCCAAAAATACATTATAAAAGCTGGGGCAACTCCAAAACTTATGACGTCTGTTAAAGAGTCTAATTCTTTTCCTACTTGAGAAGTTCCTTTTATCAATCTTGCTATTCTTCCATCTAAACCATCTATTAAACCTGCAACAATAATACAAATGATTGCTAATCCAAATCTTTCATCAAATGCAAATTTTATAGATGTTAGACCTATACAAACACCTACTAATGTAAACATATTAGGCAGAATAGTTCTTGTTTTTTTGTTAGAAACTAATTTAAACTTTTTATTTGTTTCTTGCATTTGCTATCTTTTAGCTATTAATGTTTCACCTGCTATAGTTTTTTGATCCACTTTTACAAGTGGTTTGTAATTTTCGAAATATAATTCTGCTCTACTTCCAAATCTTATCATTCCAATTCTTGATCCTTGGTCGAGCTTTTCACCTTTAGATGTTTCAGTCACTATTCTTCTTGCAACAAGTCCTGCAATCTGCACTACTACGATTTCCTCTCCAAAACTATTTTTAATTTTGTAGTAATTTCTCTCATTATCTTCACTAGCTTTATCAAGCGAAGCATTTAGAAATTTTCCCGCTACATACAATATGTCTTCTATTGCACCACTACATGGGCTTCTATTGACATGACAATCAAAAACATTCATAAAAATACTTACTTTTGTAAATTTTTTGTTCTCTAAATTTAATTCCTTTGGACCGTTAGTTTCCATGACTTGCAGAACAACTCCATCTGCAGGGCTTACTAAATAATCCTCATCATTAATTGAAATTCTGTCTGGATCCCTAAAAAAATAATATACCCAAATAGTGAGAACTATTCCGATTAAACCAAGAAAACCATTTATCAGATAAAGGACAAGCGATGCTAAGCCAAAAATTACTAAAAATTTATAGCCTTCGTTGTGTAATTTAGGAAATATTTTATCAAACATAATACTTTTTTTTGCTAATTTCTGATTAATATGTATATAAAAAGCAAAAATTCAATTAATAAGATTTATAAGTAAATATGAGCAAAATTAAGGTCAAAAACCCAGTAGTAGAGTTGGATGGCGATGAAATGACAAGGGTTATATGGGAATTTATCAAGAAGAAATTGATCCTTCCATATCTGGACCTTGGAATTGAATATTACGATCTTGGGATGAAGAGCAGAGATGATACCTCAGATCAAATTACAATAGACTGTGCAAATGCTATAAAGAAAAACGGGGTTGGAATTAAATGTGCAACAATCACGCCAGATGAAGCTCGAGTAAAAGAATTTAACTTAAAAAAAATGTGGCGTTCTCCTAATGGAACAATAAGAAATATTATTGGAGGAACTGTATTTAGAGAGCCAATTATTTGTAAAAATGTTCCAAGGTTAGTTCCATCATGGACAGATCCTGTAATAATTGGAAGACACGCTTTTGGTGATCAATATAGAGCAACAGATTTCAAGGTTCCTGGAAAAGGAAAATTAGAGGTAAAATGGACATCAGAAGATGGAAAAGATAATAAAAGTTATGAGGTGTTTAATTTTCCTGGACCTGGGGTTGCACTTTCAATGTATAATTTAGATAAATCAATCGAAGACTTTGCAAGGTCATGCTTTAATTATGGGCTAATAAAAAAATGGCCTGTTTATTTATCGACTAAAAATACAATTTTAAAAACTTACGACGGAAGATTTAAAGATATATTCCAAGCAGTATTTGAAAAAGAATTTAAGTCTGATTTTGATAAACATAATTTAACTTATGAACATAGACTTATTGATGATATGGTTGCGTGTGCAATGAAGTGGAGTGGTAAATATATTTGGGCATGCAAAAATTATGATGGAGATGTTCAATCTGATACGGTTGCACAAGGCTACGGATCATTAGGATTAATGACAAGTGTATTGTTAGCTCCAGATGGTAGAACTATGGAAGCAGAGGCAGCGCATGGAACTGTGACGAGACATTACAGAATGCATCAACAAGGTAAAGAAACTTCAACCAATCCAATAGCCTCAATATTTGCTTGGACTAGAGGGCTTGCTCATAGAGGTAAACTAGATTCAAATGATGAATTAATTAAATTCTCTAAAACTCTCGAAGATGTCTGTATTAATTGTGTTGAAAAAGGCTCAATGACAAAAGATTTAGCAATATTAATTGATAAAAATCAAAAGTATCTTACCACAAATCAGTTTTTAGATGCTATTGATGGAAATCTAAAAAAGAAATTAAATTAGAAGCTACTATCTCTCCAGCCACCTTTATTTTGCATAATTTCACCTGGTACTGACAAAATAGAGAATAGAGTATCTTCATCACCCGTTGGACCTGCAACGTTTGCAAATAACTTATCAGCAAAGATTACAAGTTCTGATAACACACCTTTTCTAACAAATGCACATGCATTATTTGTAGGGTTTTCAACATCAGCAGGTGTATTTAATTTTAATTTAGCTGAATTATTATATCCACACTCATCATCTGATACACAAATGAAAGCTGAGCCTTGATCACATGGTGTATCATTTGGTGGTGGTTGATAAACAGGGAAATAAACTTGTCCTTTAAATAATGTTGGTGATGCGGAAGCTTTTCTAAAGGTTTTAGGTAAATACATATTATCAGAACTATCTTTACCTAATTTAATTACCCATGCATTTTTATTATCAATACAGTTTGCAAAATCAGTTGATCCAGTGACGTTCTTACAGACACTTGCATTATCTATTGAGTTGGCTTTATCAGCACCAATTAGAGCTTTGGTTACAAATTGATTATCACTTCCCTTTGGAATTATTTGAGTGTTGAGATGTTTAAAGTTTGGATAATCAGGGTCTACCACTCCATAAAGAATGTTATCCATATTTTCTTCTCTTCCCCCAAGGTCAGTAAAATTGCCTGTGGATCCAAATAGCATGAATTGGCCTTTTGATACACCTATACCCGCATCCATTGCAAAGTAAGAATACCTTGCGTTATCTATTGAAGAATTTAGAGTAAAGAGTGTTGTTTGGCTAAACATATTTGCATTATTTTCAGTAGAATTTGTTAGATTAATTTTTGTAATTTTGCCCTCTAAATCATTTATGTATACCATTGCACCTCTCCAAGGTATTCCAAATGCTGTGTCTGGTGTGATTACAAGCGGTGCTGCGGGGATTGCATTAGATATATCACTTCCATTGGGTGTCGCTGTTGTAGTTGCACCAATAGTTATCCCGGCAGGTGATGTATCTACTATATTTATTGGACCTCCATTAACCTCAGCTCCAAAAATTGTGCCAGGGCTATCTCTGTCCTCCATGCTTAAATCCACTAAAAATACCGCAGATCCTGCACAAGAGTCATTTTTACTCATTCCACCACCCATAATAGCTACATACTTATCTGTGTTAATGCCCCCAGATTTAACAGACCCATTTTCTGTTATATCTGGAATTCTAACTATTCTTGGAGTGGACCAGGTTTCTCCTAATTGAGTATAATCGTATTCAGGTGATATACCTGTAGCACCTTTACATGCGGTTGAAATAGAAAATTGATCAGTATTTTGGTCAGAGTCATTTGGTAGTTGAGCGCCTTTATCATCTAATTTTTCTGTTACGTATGCATTTACAATTTTTTCATCTGCAAAAGTTACTTGTAATAAACCATCTACCATTTTCGCTTTTGAAATTCCAAGTGCTTTAGAAAAACCGCCTTCAAGAATTTTTGCACTTAATACTCCTGCAGGAATATCTTTATCATCTGCATAATCTAAAATAATATTTGCAAAATGAAAAGTTTTGCCTTTATAACAAGCGCTGGTACCTACATCTTTGAAATCTCCGTCATCATAATCAGAGTTCCCTGTGCAACCAGCTATTGCGTCTTGCTCAGTAGTTACTCCTTCTTGGTCCCCTGATTCATCCGCAGTTCTTGCTGTAGTATAATTATCTAAAGCTCGGATACCTTCCTCTGATTGAAGAACAGATGCAAACGAGGAGTTATAAATCTCTTCTCTAATATTTCCCTCATGGTCAGCTATTAATATTTTTTTATTAATTTGATCGTTAAAAATTGAAAACATGTGAATTGGACCTTTGCTATCTTCAATAACAGGATCCGTAATGTCTAGTACAGAAAAACCAGCACCTCCTCTTCCATAAGGTAAAAATAATATAGTTCGCCATTTTTTTCCTTCTTCAACTCCTGATGATGAATAACCTTCTATATACATATCATGCACAACTGGCGATCCATCAACACCAAAAATAGGATTTGTGCCACCTACAGCAACCTTAACTTCTTTTTCTGTTTTTGTTCCATCACTATCTTCCTCCATAACAATTGTAATACTGTTTACATTTCCATCGTATGATCTATTGACTATTTGAGGTATTAACGCACCAACAAATGGTGGGATAAAACACCACTCTTCTTGACCTGTTTCTGCATTAATGGCGTGCAAACAACCACTATTAGATCCTGCATAGATTATATTCTTCCTATTAGCGTGTTTAGTCATAAAGCCTGCATAGTTATTTATACTTCTATGGTATGCCTCTTCATTAGAATTTGAGAAATCTAAGTTCGCATCTGGTGCTCCTACTTCTATTAATTGAGAATGGTATATATCTCCCATAACGTGATCTCTTACTTCATCAACCTTACAATCACCATCATAATCGAAATAATCAACTCCCTTCATGTAATTAATTAACCCTGTAATGTCATCCTTGTTTCCGTCCACACCCACATTTGTGCACGTAGAATTTGAATGATGATAGTCTTGGACAGTATATCCGAGAATATCAAATAAATTTGTTATAGCGCTCGTGTTAGAGACATTAAAATTGTCCCAATTATTATAATAGGTTGCACCTGGCATTGCAGTCCATATCTTTCTATTATCTTCAACACCGGTTGGTTTTGATTGACCTTTAATTTCAACAGCAGCACTCCAATTATTATAAGGATTTGGTTTTGAAGTTTTGTGCTCTACATTTCCTTCACCATCAATTTTTTTTCTAAGTAAAGTACCTTTCCATTCACCAAATTGTTCATAAGCAAATTGTGCTTGATATAATGCACCACCTTCTTGGATGGTAGCGGTGATTGATGGAGCAGTAAAAGCAAGTTTGTCTGCAATAATTTGTCTAATCTTGCTAGTCAATTCAGATTTTAATTCTTCTGGAGTATCTGCAACAATTGTTGGTTCACATTCGTCGGATCCTGCTGTAGCACAAGATCCTGCTTCAGCAAACGCATCAAATAAATCCATGGCTCCAGGACGAATACCTCCACCATAAGCCACCATTAATGTTTTAACACCTTGAGCTCTTAAAGCAGAAATAACTTGTCCAGCATTACCTTTCTGGGTAACTAGCGTATTTGGTTTTCTAAAATGTCTATGTGTAAAACCACTATTCATCATAGCTCCGTCACCAATTACAATTACATAGTTAAGTTGACATTTAGAGTTCGGATCAAAAACCTGTCCTCCTGCATTCGGATCATTAAAATATTTTGATGCAAGTTGTGCAAAAGCATTAGAATCTGTACCCCAAGCAAGACCTAGTGGCTCTAAAACACCCATAATTTGGCTAGCACCTCTTGAGCTAATTCCCACATTTATACATGAGTCTGAATTACAAAGATCGGATGTTCCATTTGGATGGTTTAATGTTTTAGTTTGTCCTCCTTCAGTAATGGTCGCTCCTTTCCATCCATCATAATAAGTACAGTTAGTTTTTGTATGGCAATGTAATCCACCCATTGTAGATTTTTTATGTTTACCACTTTCACCAGCATTCCAATGACCAAAACCAAAATGAGCCCCTGTCGTTAAAGTAGTATCGTTGACAATTGCATTAATAGCTTGTTTAACACCGTCCCACCTTCTTATTCTCGGGCCTCCCATTTGTTGTAACCAAGCTGTATCTCTTGATGCAACAGTAAAATTATTTTCATTAAACTCATCAACGTAACCTCTAGAAGTAGCAGTCAGTATTCTGTTATTATATTGATCTACGTGTAGTCCCCATACTCTTGAGAAACGAACATCGTCTGCTGCTAATTCTCCAGCGCTTGCTGAGTTCGTCAAAACTGTATTAAAGCCTGTACCAATACTAGCTAAAACGGTACAAGTTGTGTCAGTTAATTCTAGCTTTTGTATAGCATGATTGATTTTTGAGCCAATATAAACAATATTGCTATTGTCAGGTGATACAGCAACTGTTGTAGCATGTAAGATATCATTTTCTCCAGGACTTAAATCAGGGCTATCTGTGTTCGAACATCTTCTAGCTGCTGTTAATGATGTAAGAGGAGTTCCTGATGTTACATCTAAATTGTATCCGTAAAGATCTCCATCAGCTTGGTTGGTAACATAAACCATTGTACCCTCATTGTTAACAGAGAGCCTTCCCATTCTTCTAAGAGTAACATTACCCCTAAATTCCTGAGTAATACAAGTCGGTGTAGCACTAAGATTACAAGTACTAAAATGACCACCTCTACGCCATGGACCAGCAATAAACAAATAAGGAGTATCGTTGATTACTTTAAAATCAATATCTGAAATGCTGGCACGAGCAAGATTAATACGTATTCCTATTCTACAGTCTGTGCCATCTTCAGTAAAACCATAAACTACATTTCGGTCTCTTCTTTCTCTATTTATAGTGAAAAATAAATGATCACCTGCATTTCCTCTAAAATCTCTAACAAAATTCAATCCAGCATTTCTTCTCATGCTCCTTCTACTTGTTGTAAAAGTATCATTCGTTTCATCACACGATTCTGATGGAGTAAGTCTCATAGGCATAAAAGTCTCATCTCTTTCACCTGCTGCTGTATATCTTAACAAACCAACTGCATTTCTTCCATTTTGGTTAATCAATATTCTTCCTTGAGAGTCGTATACTGCTTTAGGTGTGGCTCCTAAACCTTGATCGCCAATCCATGTTTGCATACTTGCTGAACTATCAACTAAAAACAAAATATTAGCTGCAACTTCTCCGTCTCCAGCTCCAGGTGGCACTGGTTTTGAATATGAATTATTATTTAAAAATATAAATATGAAAAAGATTGATATAATTTTTAAATATTTCATATTTGTCCTTCAGACCCTACTAAATTTTCACCCATCGTAAAATCAATCATTTCTGGGTTACTTATCTCCAAAAACTCATGTATTTCTTTTCCGTGTTTTACTTTGCCGTAAAATATTAATAAGTTTCCAACACTTAAATTTCTATGACCAATCCATTTCTCACTTTTAGCATCGGCACCTGGATCAGAGATAAAATCTTTTGTAAATTGATAAACTAAATTTTTGTTATTTTGATCTAAATTAACTAAGTTAATGCCAGCAAGCTTTGATTTATAAATTATGACTTCTAATTCAGTATCTTTTAAGTTTGACCCTTGACAAAAATCTTCAGCATAATCAAAAAATACTACAGATGCTTCCTCCTCATAAGCTCCCTCCTCATAAGTGTCAACAAATTCAAATGTTTGAGCGGTTGTATTAATATTAGATCCAATAGGTACACTTAATAATTGACAAGCAAAAGACTTGTTAAAAAGGAATAACAAAAAAATAGTATATAAATAAAATTTTCTCACCATCTTAAATTTAAATTATTAGAAAAAATTTTCAACATGCAATAATGTTTAAATTGAGGTTGATAATTAATGAATTTAGTGAGAAATAATTGCAATTGTCTCAAGTGGTATTAATATTTCAGGTCTCCTTGGATTGTTGCCCATAATTCCACAACCATATATTCTATAAGCACTACCAGTTCTTTGTGTAGTTCCAGAACCTTTTTTTAGACTCATCCCAGCAGATTTGTAATCTGCAGAACCAGCGTTTATTGAGAAAAATTCATAATGATATTTTTCTAAATTTTGTATTTCGTTTGCAATATCATTTGGACTTCCTAGACCAGTGGTATTAGTTAATATTGGTTCAATAACATCATAAAAACTTACATCTTGTATATGCTCATAAACCCTAAAACCTGCATCCCTGCTTAGGTTTCTAAAACTTCTATAACAAGGGGTAGTTTGATCTAAACCTGACACAGCATTCTCTCTATTGGTCGGAATACCTCTTATATCTTCATTTCTTCCCGCTGAAGCTGATATTACTGGTCCCATCATATTTTCAACTAATCTTTTTTCAGCCTCTAATAATGCATGTTCAGCCACATAAAATGTTTGTTGATATTGATCACTACTATTATTGCTTTGATGATCTGTAGAGGCTATTACTACTAGACCTCCCCCCATTAACGACATGGCTAATAGTAAAACAAGTGATAAAACTAAAGTAAATCCTTTTTCGTTTTTCTTATTACTCATTATTTAAAAAAGTCCCCCGCCAATATTTCTTGTATTCACTGTGACTATTACTGAGTCTCTTAAATATTTATCTGTATATTCTTTAGATCTATTATCTAAACCTGTAACAATTCTTTTTTTTGAGTCTGGTGCATTTGACTTAAAAAAATCATCTGAAGACCTGAATGTCAGTCTTATATCTACCCCTCTAATATCAAATAATCTATCTCTAATACCTGTTATTTCAGGAGCAGGATATCTTCCACTTGAATCTTTTATTATTTTACCTTTAGAGTCGAAAGGAATGAATTCCATATCGGTAATATAATCTCTTACTAACTCTTTAACTACACAATCCCTACAATTATCACTCCATTCTCCTGTTGTAGGAAATTCACATGACACTGGCTCTTCAGATCTTGGTTGCTGCCAACTTTCTATTGTTTTATAAACTGCAAACCTTGCATCTCCACCAACAACACGTGGCTCAGCGAAATAAGTTATTCTAAATTTTTGGTACGGTTGATTTAAATTGTTTTGATTAAAATCTTCGTAAACAATTTGTATTTGATCACAACACTGGTCATCTACGTAACCGTCTGGCATATTACTTCTTATTTCTGTTTGGCTAGGGGCATCAGTCTCACTTATGCTTCCGTAACCTAATGTATTTTTTCTAATAACAACAGGATTATGGCTTAAGCTTTGATTTGTAAAACCATTATTAAAAGCTAAATAACTTGTTTTGGGAAGTCTTATTCCAGCGCCTTCAAAACAACTATCAGTATCCTCAGCAAATTTATTAATAGTATGAGTGCCTGCATAATATCTAAATCCAGACATTCTAACATCTCTCATCAACATTGAAACTAGATCTCTGCTAGACCTGCTAATTTTAGCCCTTTCACTTACTTGGGAATAAGTTTTATTTACAACAGTGTAGGAAGTGTACATTGCGGTCATCATTATTGAAGTGATAACAATTCCTACTAATAATTCGACAAGGCTGAACCCTTTTATTTTTAAAAGTTTATTTTTAGTCATTAACTCCCACTAACTTGTAGTCAGTTTGAAAATAAAGATATTTCCTTTTTTTTCCTTGATTTAAATTGATTTGAACTCTGCCAATATACATTTCTTCATCTTGTATTTGGCCCCCATTATACAGCTCGTTGTCATTAGACAAACAACCAGCACCAGTACTCCAGCCGCAAATTTTAAATACTCTGAATTGTCTAGTTTCATTAAAATTTATACTTCCATCTGCAGCTATTTGTCCTTTGCAACTCAAATAGTCTTTACTGTTTAATAATGCTTTCCATTTATTTAATTTCATTACAGGTGCATCAAGTGATCCAGAGCCATCTCCATAAATTTTTCCTGTATTAGAAGATGCTGTCCCAGCAGCTGATGAACAAACGTCTGCATTTAATTGATTTGATATTAAGTAATTAGAAAAGTTATCAAATGAACCTGTTGTCTCTCTTCTAGTACTTATGACATCCTCTGCGATCACATTTGTTAGATAATTTGCTTTAGTTCTATCCCCAGAAGTTTGCATAGATTGGACAGAGTAATTAGTCATCTGTAAAATTGCCACAAAGCCTATTCCTATAATCACTGTTGATACTAATGCCTCTAATATTGAAACTCCTAAAACTTTTTTATTTTTTTTATTAATCATTCTTCAAACCATCTATCGTTTTTGTTATCCCATTTGCTTCTTGAAAAATTACCATACCGAGACCATTCTATAGTACTTAAAAACTCAAAACTTCCCGATGGTTCTTCCTTTAATCTTACGTCTCCTCCATAACTTACAGGACATGTGTGACCTGAATCAGTTCTTCTACATAGGTATATAAATCCAAATGGAGCGTTACCAGGTCCAAGTAATTCTCCATTAGCTTCATAAAACTTTCCACCTCTTGAAAAACAGACAGCACTAGATGTTGCCGAGCCAACAGTTGCAGATGTTCCACCACCTGCGCCACCACCGCCAATTGATAAGTTGGATGTTACTGAATTAAATGTTTGATCATAAACAACATTTCTGATGTCATCGGTTTCATCAGCTGTATCTGTATCCCAGTAAGTATCATCTAAAACATCGCATCTACTTGTAATATCGGTATTCCAAATATTGGTTCCATCATTAATCTTAGTTGCTAAAGTATCCATTGACATACCTTTGGTTTGAACTCTCAAACTATCATTAGAATTAGTAAATCTTACTTGAACATATGCAAAAGTTCCTTTTTCTGTTTGCACATGAATATTTTTTATTAAAGAAGTTATTTTTTCAATATCTTGTCTAACTTTTCTTTCTTTGTTCCATTTTGAAAAATTTGGGTAAGCAACTCCAGAAATAATTCCTATAATTGATAACACAACCAATAATTCAAAAAGACTAAAACCTTTAATGTTGTTCTTTTCCAGCACTTGCATCTATTTTTCCTGCTTTGACTAATTCTTCTAAAGACTTAGTCATGGTAATCATACCATCTTTTACTGCAGTCTGCATGATGCTTGGGATTTGATGAATTTTTGCTTCTCTTATTAAGTTTTGAATTGGAGCTGTACACTTCATCACCTCAAAAGCACCACAACGTCCTTGACCGTCTTTAGTTTTTAGAAGTCTTTGTGTAACTACCATCTTTAATGATGTTGAAATCTGTGCTCTTATTTGAGCTTGTTGTTCAGGTGGAAAGACGTCAATAATTCTATTTATTGTATTTGGTGCACCACTTGTGTGTAACGTTCCAAATACTAAGTGACCCGTTTCTGCAGCTGTTAAAGCAAGTCCAACAGTTTCTAAATCTCTCATCTCACCAACCAAAATTACATCTGGATCTTCTCTTAATGCAGCTTTTAATGCACTTGCAAAAGTTTTTGTTTGTTTGCCAACCTCTCTATGAGAGACAATGCTTTTTATATCTTTATGAATAAATTCAACAGGATCTTCCACTGTAATAATATTTGCAGTTCTAGTTTTATTTATTTCATTTACGATTGCAGCAAGTGTTGTAGATTTTCCTGATCCAGTTGGTCCTGTGACTAACACTAAACCTTTGTGCATATCAATAATATCATAAAGAGCTGGCGGTAAATCAAATTGGCCCATTTCTGGTATAACGCTTTCTACTCTTCTTAATACTGCTGCAGGACCGTTAATTGTTTTATAAAAGTTCGCTCTAAATCTTAATCCGCTTAATGTAACAGAAGAGTCTAACTCATGAGTATCAGTAAATTTTTTCATTTCTACTTCATTACAATTAGTTGAAATAAGATCTTGTAGATCTTGTGCTTTAACCATTACATCTTGAACTTTATGAATTTCACCTGTCTGCCTATATGCTAAAGGCCAGCCACTTCTAATATGAAAATCTGAAATCTTTTTATTATTTTTTGCAAGTTCTTCTAATTTTTCAAACATTGTTATAATATTATCTTAATTCCTCAAAATTTTCCAGACACTTCTAAGTTGGTAAAATACTCAGAACTGTTCTCTAAGCTTTGATTTGAGTTAATTTTAAAGTCCAAACCATGAATATTTTTTGAATAGCTCAAATTGGTTTGATGGGCGTTGATCGGATCATAATTTAAAGCAAATTGGTTGTCTTCTTCTTTTGAACGACTGAATTTTATTATAAAAGTATCCGTACTAAATCCAGGGGCTTCGCTAGTATCATTTAATCTTATTATTCTCTGGTATTCAGTTGATACTGTAAAACCATTTAAGTGAATTGCTTCAAAACCAATTGAGGTCTTTAGATTTTGCCTTGAAAATGGTGAATGTATAGTTTCTTTATTGACATGAGTTCCACCCTGATAAACATATTTATAATCAACATCTGATGTTAAATCATATAATATCTCTATTCCACCCATTGGCTGGACTGTTCCTTGATCAGTTTCAATGATATCAGTTTCAAATAGAAATCCAGCTGCCAGCTCCCCGCTAGTAAAAGTGTCCTCTTTATATATTACGTCTCTAGCTGGTAGCCCTGAGGCTTTAGCTAAGAAATCTGTAAATTCTGATAATCTTGTTACGCCATATGTAAGTTTGCCCGTTGGAGTTACGTTAAGAATTCCGTATTTATCTTTAGTTCTATAATTTATTGTTGCAAACGCTTGCTTTCCTTTTCTCTCACCTGATAGATTACCCATGTATCTATGATCGTACCATAAATGACTTAAGCCAACTACAGCGTTTATGTATTGATTATCTTTAGAGGGTAAAATTCCATAAAGGTTTAAAGTTAAAGACTCCATAGTTACATCTTGTTTTGAAAATTTAATATCAGAACTACTATCACCGTATCTAAGTGCTAGTCCAAAAAATTTATTATCCCCAAATTTTCTATCAGTTCCTAAGGTTAAACCTCTGGTATTTAAATCTTTTGCTTTTACTGATCCATCATTTTCAAAAATACTTAAAGATATATCTGCCAAGCTCCAGCTAGACCACTTTGATTTTTTATTTTCTGTTTTATGTTTGCTTATAAAAGATGCAACATTGTTTCTAACTGAGGGTTCAAACTTATTAGCTAAAGTTTTTAATAAAGGATCTTCGTAGTTTATTTTAAAGTTATGAGCAGATAAATTTTCATCATCACGATTTCTCTTGATCCATTCAAATCTTTTAAAAATAGTATTAACGTTTAAACTTATATTTTGTTTAGCAAGTTCAACTTGAGATTCAATTGAAGAGGATGTGTCTGAAGAACATTTAACTAATCCATAAGGACAATCAAGATTGTATTGATAAACATTATCTATCTGATCACCGGCGGCTAACTGCAGTAAAAATAGTTTCATACCATCGCTTGAAAAAGAAAAACCCCAGTGTGTTCCAATTGCTGATTGGGGATAAACAATTCTATGAAATCCTAAATGAGTTGCTGTTGAGACATCATAATTTTTTCCTAAACTAAATTGATGAATTGCATTATTAGTGAAACCATTAGCATTCAAAACTGAGATAAACATTTCACCACCATCATGACTAAATTCAATATCTCTAGCTGCTTGAAGTCCAGCTTCACTATTGCCTACTGGATCGGATAGGGCTAAACTGTGTATTTCAGTGGCAGATGTGATATCGAATGCTGGTGATAATGAATAAGTTCTTAAAACAGGTGTATCAGCATCTGCACCTTCATCTACAGCGAACAATCTTGTACCGTCTTTACTAATTGAAAAACCATTTATTGAATCAGCATCAGCTGAAGGTATATCAAATTGATTTACATATTTTGCTGTTTTAAAATCAAAAGGTTTAGTTAAATCAAATCTATGTAAAACAGTAGTCGAACCCAAAATATAAAAAATTCTACCACCTTGAGCTATATGAATACCTCTGTATCCATTAGTGGTATTGGTCATACCTTGTGCCTGAAAATCTTCATGATCGACATCAAAACCATCAAGATCATCACATGTATGTGATTTAATTCCAAGATCTACTGTAAGAGAAGTTTTTAAAGTTTTTAATTCAAATGGGTCTCTTACTTTATTCATAGATAAATCAAGGTCACCCATATCACCTTTGTCAGTAATGTTATCCATATCAGCATTGATTGTAAAAACCATTGTACCGTCGTCACTCCATATGACATCTCGTGGATCTTCGGTTCTGTCGTGATCAAGATCTATAGCTGGCCTTGAAGAACTAAAACATTCATTAGCCCCTACACCAAGAGGCATTCTATTATCTGCATATCTAACTGTTAAAGTAACTGCTAAAGCTAGTGTAGAAAAAAAAACCGCGAGTAAGAAAAAAAAAATATTAGTACTTAAAACACCTGTTTTTAAAGACCTAAAAACTTTTTTGATATTTAATTTTTTAAAATTTTTCATGATTTTAGGATTTATTTTTTTTTGATCAGCTCAGTATTGTCAATATTTGTAGCCATACAAGTAATATCGTCCCTTAGTTCTTCTGCTCCCTAATTGAGCCTTTTTTTCTATACCAAAAAATAAATTTTTTGGATTAATATTTTCAATACTATTGATATTTTATCTTAATTTCTTAAAATTTTCCAGACACTTCTAGGTTGGTAAAATACTCAGAACTATCTTCCAAGCTTTGATTTGAGTTAATTTTAAAGTCTAAACCATGAATATTTTTTGAATAGCTCAAATTGGTTTGGTGAGCATTAATTGGATCATAATTTAAAGCAAATTGATTATCCTCTTCTTTTGAACGACTAAATTTTATTATAAATGTTTCTGTTTGATATTCTGGAGCTTCGCTAGCATCATTTAAACGAATTAATCTTTGGTAATCTACGGATACAGTAAAACCATTTAAGTGAATTGCTTCAAAACCAATTGAGGTCTTTAGATTTTGCCTTGAAAATGGAGAGTGAATTGTCTCCTTATTTACATGGGTCTTACCTTGAATCATATATTTATAATCAACATCATTAGTTAAATCATATAATATCTCTATTCCACCCATTGGCTGGACTGTTCCTTGATCAGTTTCAATGATATCAGTTTCAAATAGAAATCCAGCTGCCAGCTCCCCGCTAGTAAAAGTGTCCTCTTTATATATTACGTCTCTAGCTGGTAGCCCTGAGGCTTTAGCTAAGAAATCTGTAAATTCTGATAATCTTGTTACGCCATATGTGAGTTTGCCTGTTGGGGTTACATTTAGTATTCCATACTTATCTTTAGTTCTATAATTTATTGATGCAAAAGCTTGTTTTCCTTTTCTTTCGCCAGATAAATTACCCAAATACTTATGATCAAATCTTAAGTGACTTAAGCCTAAAACGGCATTTATGTATTGATTATCTTTAGAGGGTAAAATTCCATAAAGGTTTAAAGTTAAAGACTCCATAGTAAGATCTTGTTTAGAAAAATTAATATCAGAACTACCATCACCGTATCTTAATGCTAGTCCAAAAAATTTATTATCCCCAAATTTTCTATCAGCTCCTATCGTTAATCCTCTTGTATTAATATCTTTTGCCCTAGCAGTGCCATCTTCTCCAAAAATTCTTAAGGATATATCAGCTAAGCTCCAGCTAGACCACTTAGATTTTTTATCTTTTAATTTATGTTTACTTATTAAAGTTGCAACATTGTTTTTAACGGATGGTCCAAATTTATTTGCTAAAGTTTGTATTAAAGGGTCATGATAATTAATGTTAAAATTGTGAGCAGATAAATTTTCATTATCACGATTTCTCTTTATCCACTCAAATCTTTTAAATATAGTATCAACGTTTAAGCTGATGTTTTGTTTTGCTAACTCAACTTGAGATTCTATTGAAGAAGAAGTATTCGATACACATTGCACTAATCCATAAGGACATTCTAATTGATATGAATTAATTTGATCCACTCTACCACTTCCATTTTTTATATCAGTAATAAACATTCTCATTCCATCACTGGAAAAAACAAATCCTCTTGGCATACCAAGTCCGTTAGATGCATTACCAAAATTATTAATATTGTATGATCCAACTAGAGTAGCGGTTGATACATCAAAATTCCTGCTTAATGTGAATTGGTAAATAAATGAATCTTCTTGGGAAACTCCATCTGTGTCATCATTAGAAATCATTACGAACATTGCATTTCCAGAAGAACTAAATTCAATATCCCTTCCTTTATTATCCCCATCTTCAGGTAATGGAACTCCAATATCAGATAGATCCACTTCATGTATCTGAGTGGCTGAACTTATATCGTAAGGACTAGGTAATTGAAAAGTTGTCAGTAGTGGAGTATCAATTGTATGGTCTATGGTATAAATCTTTGTGCCATCATTGCTTATCGCCATACCGCTTATTATATTTTCACCTTTTAAAAGAATACTTCCAAAGTATGTATTTGAACTAAATTCATTTTGTATAGATAAATCAAACCTGGTTATTCTACCATCTAAATGATTAAAAAAAAATTTGTTACCATTATCTGCAACTGTCACGCCACGTAACTTGGCTCCAGCATCATTACCACTTAAAGTTCTTATTCTAAAAGAATCGATAAAATCACAATCCACATCTCCAAAAACTTGTCTTTTATTTGAAGTTACATCAAAAGCTGTTACTAATCTATTCATAGAAAGATTCCCTTTGCTATGATCTTGCTCCATTCTAAAATTAGCTGAAAAAACTTGTAAACCATCGGTACTAAAAGCAACATCATAAGGTTCTTCTGTTGAATCTTTTGTCATGGTAAACTGTCCATCAGAATTTTGACATGATGAATTGTGTGGAGGAATTCTTCCATCTAACCAAGTAACTGTTGTTGTTGCTGCAAAAGCTAAAGATGAAAAAAATAATGCAAATAAAATTAAAAATGCTTTAGGTTTAAGCGTTCTTGTCAAAATTAATCTTTTAAATTTTTTGAATTTTTTCAACATTTTTACTTAGTCTTTTTAATCAGCTCAGTGTTTTCAATGTTGATTGCCATACAAGTAATATCGTCCCTTAATTTTTCTGCCCCCCAATTGAGCTCTTTTTCTATACCAAGTACTATATTTTTTGGATTAATATTTTCAATACTGTTTATAATATTTTGAACACCTTCTGCTCCCAGTTCTTCACCATTTTTAAGGTATCCTTCTGTCACACCGTCTGTGTAGACCACGAATGTTTTATCTTTAAGATTTATAGTATTTGATTTTACCATGGACTCTGTAAAATATTTTACAATTCCAATTGGCGGCATATCAGATTTTATATATTCATAATTTTTACCCTTATCAAAAGTTAGAATGCTTTCGTGACCAGCATTTATAAATACTAATTCACCTGTTTTAATATTCAGTTTTCCAAATACAGCGGTTACAAACATTCCTTTAAATTTAGCTTCGACGAGTTCGTTATTCACTCCAAATACAACTTTTTCTAAAGGAAACTTTAAATTGGTAAGTGTTCTAAATATAGATGATGCTTTTGCCATGTACATACCTGCTTTAACTCCTTTTCCAGATACGTCGGCTAGCGTGAAAAAATACTCTTCAGGTGTTGATCTTACAACATCAAAGTAATCTCCTGATACATCTCTTGCAGGAACGTTTTTAGCAAAAATAAAATTTTCAAATTTAGAAATGTCTGGAAATAAACTTTTCTGAACTCCTGCCGCAAGCTCTCTTTCTTTTAAAAGTTTTGCTTCTTTTTGTAAGTTTGCAAGTGCCAGTTTATTTTCTTCTATAAATCTAAAATACAAACCTGTTAAAAAAGTAATTGTTAAAATAAATATAGGATAACTTATATCAACAAGTTCGGATCTAAATTTATAGATAGAAAATCCAATTATTATAATGAACAACAAATTACCAAAAAAAACAGATAAACTGTATTTTGGTTTAATTTTTTGAGATAAAATAAAAGTTAGAAGTGCTACAATTATAGAAAATAATAATTCAAAAATATAAGTGTTTGGATTTCTAACTAAATAAGATTGATCTAAAATATTTTCTATGACATTTGCGTGTACTTCAACTCCAGGAATTGTAATTCCAAGAGGAGTTTTAACTAAGTCGAATAATCCTTGGGCTGATGCACCAATTAAAACATATTTATCTTTAAAAAAGTCTGTTTGAAATTTTCCATCAAATACATCTCCAGCTGAAATATATTGTTTTTTTTGAGGTTGTTTATATTTAATCCAAATAATTCCATTAGGATCAGAATCTACTTTATAGGGTCTTGCACTTATTCTATTAATTCCAACTTCATTTAATTCGATGTAAATATTTTTTTGGTTTACCCCTACTCGAACCATCTCTAAACCCATAGTTGGATATATTTTATTATTAAATCTAACTATTAATGGTAGTGATCTAATTATTCCGTCTAATTGATCTAAAAAAGAAATCGATCCTAACCCTTTAACTTCTTTTTCTAATTTTTCTAATGAACCAATTGAATATGGATAAGAATAAGTAAATTTTTTTGGATCACCACCTTTAGATAAAAATCTTGCTTTTGCTTTACGATCATAATTTGAATGAGATGGAACGTTGCTACCTAAAACTGCAGTTACTGTTTTTGCACCTTTTAATTTATCAGCAAATACATCATCGTGTCCTTTTAATTTTTGAAGATCAACAATATCAGACGGAATTAAGCCATAAGATTTTATTATTTCATCTGGGGATTGTTTATCTTTTTCAGTAAAAAAAATATCGAAACCAATTGCTTTTGGATTTGAGGTTTCAACTTGATCTATAATTTTTGCAAAAACAGATCTACTCCACGGAAACTGACCAAATTTGCCTAAGCTTGTTTCATCAATGTCTATAATCACAACATCAGTATCTCCCTTTTTTTCAACAAATACTTTTTGATATAAATCAAAGCTTAAATAGGAGATTGATTTAATTATGGAGGGATTAATAATTTTTAATGAAATTAGAACTAATAAAATAAATGAAAATATTAAATAATTTAGATTTTTTTCAATAAAAGAACGCACATCAACGAGTGTATATCTTAATTGTATAATGTAAATCTTTATGAGATTAAGTTAATTATCTCTTCTTCTTTTTATTTCTTTTCTTTTTAGCTTTTCTCTTCTTAGCTGCTTTTTTCTTTTTAGCTACCTTTTTGATTTTCTTTTTCTTTTTAGGTTTTGGTTTCTTCTTAACAGCTTTTTTCTTTTTAGGTTTTGGTTTTTTCTTAGCAGCTTTTTTCTTAGGTTTAGCTTTTTTCTTAACAGCTTTTTTCTTTTTAGGTGCTGCTTTTTTCTTAGCAGCTTTTTTCTTAGGTGCTGCTTTTTTCTTAGTTGCAGCTTTTTTCTTCACAGCTTTCTTCTTAGCAGGTTTTTTCTTTTCAGCTTTTGCTTTTTTCTTTTTGCCTTTTTTACCCTCTGCTTTTGCTTTTTTCTTTTTGCCTTTTTTACCTTCTGCTTTAGCTTTTTTCTTTTTACCTTTTTTGCCTTCTTTTACTTTTCCTTTTTTCTTTTTGCCTTCTTTTTTAGCTTCCGCTTTAGCTTTTTTCTTTTTCTTTTTTTCTGCTTTTTTTTCAGTTTTTAATGCAATTTTCTTTTCTTTATCTTTTTTAATATTTTCTTTAATTATTGATTTAATTTCTTCTTTTTCAAAACCTAAAGATTTTAATTCTTTCTTTAATTCTTTTCTTGCAGCTTTTCTTGCAATTTTCTTTTCACCTTTATCGCCTTTGCTTTTGCTCAAAGCTCTCATTTTTTTGTTAAACTTTTTAAGTTGAGATCTTGTAATTTTTCTAGCTTTGTCTGGTGCTTTTCCTTTGCTCATTGAAGTAACGCTGTAAGGATTGTCTAATAAAGTTTTTCCAAATTTGTTACTTGCTAAAACTGCTCCTGGTCTCATACCTAATGTATTGTTTTTACCTGGACCAATTAATAAAGTATCTGTTTTACCTTTTGATACTATAGTTTGAAATTCTGTACCTCTAGATCCTAATGTTCCTTCTGGAACTGTTACAGTTAAACTATCTGGGTCTTTCTGACTTATTAAACCCGATATAACTTTTAAACTTCCTTGCTTAACAGAGGCAACAATTTTTCCATCATTAGTTTTTGGATCATATATAAAAGTATCCATTACAACTTCAGAATCTTCTCCAACTGTAAAAGTTGATTGATCTAAAAGTAATATTTGTGTTCCTGAACCTTGAGCAGAATAAATTGTTTCATTTAGATAAATTTTATCACCCTCTTTTAATTCTCTTGTCTCGGTTTTAACTGTCCCTGAAATTGCTCCAACAATACCTACAAGTTGTTTTTCAATTGTAAGTGTCTCTTCTGCATATGAGTTAAAACTCATAAACATTAAAGAGCATAATATTGCTGATACTAGTTTTTTCATCTCACAGAAAATAACATTTTTTTCTTAAAAATAAACCATTTTTAACTCAGTTTGATCAGGAAAATTGTTAAGTTTTTAGACACTTTTCGCCTTATTCGTTAATTTTGTATCAAAATGATTTTGTTAAACTAAATGAATAAGAATCTGAATGATAATCATAATTTAAGGCATTTCCTTCTGAAATTACTTTTTCATAAGATAAGTTTATAAATAAATTTCTATTTTGATCTAAAGCAGGAAAGATATCACCTATTGCTTTAGTTAACATAATGTCAAATGTATTTGCAAAATCTGATCTCAGTCTATCTGAGGTAACGCTCGAGTCTGCTTTTTTGTAATCATTAAAACTCATACCGTTAGTTATTGCAATATACGCCCAAGGAAACGCTAAATTTATTCCTAAACTAAAATCATAAGTTTCATAATCATTACCAGCATCTACAATTGCATCAGTATCACTGTAGCCTAAACCAATGGATGTAGAAATAATTTCTGTAAAAATGTAGTCGTGATTAAATGTATAACCATGTCCAATTGCGTTTGTATCTCTTGCAGTGGTATCAGATGAGTTATGGTTCCCTTTAGTGTCTGAGTAAGAATAGCCGTAACTAAATGAGTGTCTTTCTCCAACTGTAAAAAAACCACCTATGCCCATCCCTGTAGAAAAACTGTCTGCATCCGTATGATAATCAGATTTGCTTATAGTATAATATGGACTTAAGCTTTGACCGCCTAAAACTGTGTCTAAACCTAGAGTTAATCCATAAGATTGAAAATCATCATCATGTTCTTGATGTTGATTGGATGTTGTATGGGAAATGTTTGCTAGGAAAGAAGACTCTTCACCAATTGGTCTGGTAGCTGAAAAACTTATTCCTCCGCTACTAGTCTTATCAAACATTGCTGAGTTGAATTCTGTAACTTCACCTGACTCACTTTGTTTTCTTGTTTTAGATACACTATTAACATTATTACTAATTAAACTTGCAATGCTAATATCTGCATTAAAATTCCATAAACCTGGTTCTTTATCTTTTAAATCTTGCTCTATCTCTTGTAAAGTATCTAGATCTTCTGATTGTAGATCTGTTCTAAGTTTCATTTCTTCAATTAAACTTCTTGCTTTATCTGGAGAGTCGATTTGTACCAATACTGATAACAAATATAATTTAATCTCAATATTATCTGGATATAACATTGTTAATCTTTCAAGAGTTGAAATAGTTTGTTTATAGTTTCCCATCTTACCTTGTTGTTGCGCATATTTTAGATTTAAATCCAAATCTCTTGGTTTCTGTAAAATTTGCATATAAGTGATATTTTTCTCTACAGAGAGTGCTGGCAAAATAAAAGTTGTTAAAACTAATAAGTTTGCAACAATAATTTTCCAGATGTATTTAGAAACACAAAATTTCATAGACCAGCAGAATAGATAAATTGTTTAAAATATCAATTTTTAAAAAGCTATTAAAGACAAGCTAATTTAATGATATTTATTAAACTTTGCTAAAAATTATTATAATTTAATTATCTATAAATACTCATCGGGTCAAAAATGCAGTTATCATCCCGATCTAATCTTTCAAAAAATATTTCAGATATTTCAGAGCTATGATCAGTCTGACAAATTCTTTCTGCTTGTAACTCTTCGTTAACACTTTGACCAACAAAATTTAAACTACGAGAACTACCATAAGAAGTGGCAGCTTGAAGAACGCTTCCAGTTTCAACTAACTTAATACTAGGACCTAGCATTGCTGAATATTGGCTACAGCCAGTTAAAAAGAAAATTGTAAAAAATATTATTAATATTTTTTTCATAATTTTTTATTTAAAATATGGTGATTACAAAATCAACTTTTTTGTTTAATAGGATATTGCATATCAGCAATTTTCTTTTTGGATAGATCCATTTTTACTCATACTGATCACACATCTTGGAGGTGTTCCACTAGTTTTTTGAGCTTCAATTGTATAATTGATGCCTTCGTCACCATAAGCACAAAATTGAAATTCTATGTCATCAGGTAATTGGTTTGGATCGTCATTAGTTGCACCGTTAGCGTTTCCAAATATCATATCCTCAATTGCCGCAGATGTATCTTCATCTGCAGTACAGGCTGTGGTAGAGGCACCATCAGATATGAAATAGCCACCGGTGTTTGAATAATATTCCAATTGACCTAGTGATATTTGTTGAATCAAACTAGAAACTGAACTTTCTCTAGCACCTTTAGTGTAACCTTGATACGCGACTGTTCCAACGGCTGAAATAATTCCAATGATTGCAACAACAACAATTAGTTCTATAAGTGTAAAACCTCTAGAACTTTTTTTTGACATTAATAATCCCTGTTATTGGAAAGACAACCAAAGTTCTATAGATATAAAACTATAGAACTTTTGGAAGTCATTTAATCTTTATTCTGCAACAGCTACTTCGTTAACAACATCGTCTGTCGACGCTGCACAATCATTTTGGAAACAAGTTGTAATAACGAGTAAATCAGTATCGGTAGCGTCTACGTCTATATTGACATATCCCATGTCACCTTTAGCTGCATGAGCTGTGGTTGTACCGTCAGCGTTATCTCTAACAGCTGAATTACCAGTGCTGTAAGGATTTTTAAAATCTGCTAAAGCAGTTTCGGCAGCCTTCGCTATACTTGCACCAGTTCTTGTGTCACAGTTGAATTGAGTTGCACTGTCAGCAGTAGTGTCATCATAAACTGCAGTTACACCAAAAACTTTTCCTGCAGACATTGCACATTTTTGATCTTCGGCTGCAATGTATTTAACCACAGATGCATGATTTGATTTGGCTGAATTTTTTTTTGCGCCTTCAGTGTAGCCAGTGTAAGCAACTGTTCCAACAGCTGCTAGAATTCCTATAATTGCGACAACAACTAGTAATTCTATCAAAGTAAAACCTTTATTGTTTTTCATTTAGCCCTCTTATTTTATATTAATATTAATAATTGTTATTTTTATTAATTTTTTAATTATATGTAAATACTTTAAAAATCAATAAATTAGGGACTTCTAATCTAATTAATTTTTTTCTGGAATATATTTGTTTAATCTGGTCATATTGAGCAAAATTTCAAATTTGTTAAACTATTGTGATATATGGATTATAAGGTTGAGAATAAAGGAAATATAAAAGTGGTGCATCTTACGGGAGAAATAGATATGGATGTTGCAGACAAAGCAAGGCAGTCAATTTTACCATTAATAGAGGCGGGCAACGAAGTTCACTTAAATTTAAGTAAAGTTGCATATATGGACTCTTCAGGAATATCCGTTCTTATAGAAAGTAAAAAATTATCAGAGCAAAAAAAAACTAAATTTGAATTAATTGAAGTAAGCAAACCAGTTGAAAAAGTTTTGGCAATGGCAAGGAAATTTTTATGAGTTATAAAGTTACAGAAGACGGTAGTATAGCAACAATTCATCTTGATGGTGAAATAGATATGGATGTAACTGAAAAAGCAAAGGAAGTAATATTCCCGCATATTGAAGCTGGAAAAGAGGTTCATTTAAATTTAAGCAATGTTCAATACATGGACTCTTCCGGAATATCGGTTTTAATCGAAAGTCATCAAAAAGCATTAGAAAAAAATACAAAAGTAATTATTAAAGACGTGAGTAAATCAGTTCTTAAAGTGATTATGATGGCTAAGCTTGAACAAATATTAAATTTAGAATAATTTTTATGAGTGAAACGGCTCACCAAGATCATACCGAAAAAAAAGCATTTTTAGTTAATTCATCCAGTTTAAAAGAGGTAAGAACTTTTTGTAGAGATGTATTTGAAAAACTTCATATTCAACAAGATCTCAAAGATGAATTAGTATTAGCTATTGCAGAAGCTGCACAAAATATTGTCAAGCACGCTTTTAAAAATTCAGCAGATGCTAATGAATTAATGGTAGTCCAAATTAGTTGCGAAAACGATAAGCTTCAAATTGCATTTTATGATAGAGGAACTCCAGTTGATCCAAAAAAAGTAAAACATAGACAAATTGATAATGTAAAACCTGGTGGACTAGGTACTTTTTTTATTCAAGAAATAATGGATGCTGTTGAGTTTAAAGATGGAAAAAAACCTTGGATTAATCATCTAGTATTAACTAAACAATTATAAATATTATCCAATTAAAGCACCAACGTTGAAAATTGGTGAATACATTGCAATCATTAGTCCGCCGATCATTAATCCCATAAATACAATCATGATAGGTTCAATAAGTGAAGATAAATTTTCTACAACAGTATCAAACTCAGACTCATAATATTTTGCAACAGATCCAAACATTTCATCAAGTTGACCTGTCTGCTCACCAACTGAAATTAATTGACTAAATGTTGGTGGAAAAAGTGGATCTCTTAAAAACAATTTAGTTAAAGTGTCTCCTGAAAAAACTCCTTTTTTAACATTTTCCAAAGACTCTAATACCACAACATTATTACTAACTGATTTTGCAATTTCTAAACTTTCCAATAAGTTTACCCCAGCAGCACTTAAATTACCCATAATTAAAGAAATTCTTGCCAGCATAGATTTTAAAATCATTTCACCAAAAATTGGTAACTTTAAAACTTGTTTATGCCACATGTATCTAATTTTTTCATTTTTGGTAGTTAAGTATTTAAAAGCCGCAAAGAAAGCGATTAATGAAAATAAAAGAATTGTTCCTCCAGTACCTCTTAGGAAGTCGCTCATACCCATAATTGTTGCTGTTGCAGCCGGAAGTTCAATTCCCATTCCATCATACATTTTAGCAAATACCGGAACAACTTTGATTAACATGAAAGCACTGACAGTAACTGCTACAGTAAACATAATTCCTGGATACATAAGAGCACCTTTAATTTTTTTCTTGATAGCCTCTTTTTTCTCCAAAGAGTCAACTATCTTAAGTAAGAATACATCAAGCTTTCCGCTTGCCTCTCCAGCTTTAATTAAATTGATATAAATATTGTCAAAAAGCTCAGGGTGTTTCTCAAAACATTTGGATAATGTAACACCTCCCTCTAGGCTTTTTCTGATATCCTCAACTACTTCCTTCATAGCTGGGCTTTCAAGCTGATCCCTTAACATTCCTAAAACTTGCAGTATAGGCAGTCCAGCTTTTACCATTGTTGCAAATTGTTTTGAAAATATTAAAACATCTTCTACTTTTGCTTTTTTTTTTCCAAATAATGCAAAGCTAGCTTTCTTTTTGGATCCTTTTTCCTCTTTTTTTTTACCTTTGGCCGCTCTAATTAGATTTGTGATTATAATTTTTTGCTCTTTTAATTTATGCGATGCTTCATCTGAATTTAAAGCTTCAATATTTCCTTCTACATATTTTCCATCAGAAATTCCTTTGTATGTAAATGTATCCATATGAATTTTTATTCGTTAGATAATACTCTTTCGTATTCCCTAAAATTTAAATCTCCGCTAGCAATTAATCTTTTACCCATATCTTGCATAGTTTGGAAACCTTCTTTAACGGCAATTTGTCTTAATTCGGGAGTTGTAGCTTTTCTTAAAATTGCTTCTTTCAAAGGTTTTGAAACAACTAAAATTTCATAAATTCCTTGTCTACCTTTGTAACCTGTGTTGCTGCATGTTTCACAACCTTTCCCTTTAATAGCTTTAACTCTTGAGGCTTGCTCAGCGCTAAATCCTAAATCTTGTAAAACTTTTGGGTTAACATCGTCATCTGGAATTTTGCATTTTTTGCAATTTTTTCTTGCAAGTCTTTGTGCAACAACTAACTGACATGCAGCACTTATCAGATAATCAGGTGTTCCCATGTTTTGTAATCTTGTAATTGTGCTTGGTGCATCATTTGTGTGCAATGTACTAAATACTAAGTGTCCTGTTAAAGCTGCTTTTAATCCTATATCTACTGTTTCTTTATCTCGCATCTCTCCAACCAAAATTATTTCTGGGTCTTGTCTTAAAAAAGATCTTAAGGCTGAAGCAAATGTTAAGCCAATGTCATCTTTAATTTGTACTTGTCCTACTCCGTCTAATTCGTATTCAACTGGATCCTCAGCTGTTAAAATATTTAAATGAGGCTTACTAACTTCTTTTAATATACTGTAAAGAGTAGTTGATTTACCTGAACCTGTTGGACCTGTTACAAGAATAAGACCTTGGGTAGAGTGAATTGATTTCCTTAAACTTTTTAAGTCTTGCTCCTCAAAATTTAATTGTTCAAGTGTGATATCTCCTGCGTCTTTATTTAAAATACGCATTACAATTCTTTCATTGTTTGCAGTAGGCAATATTGAAAGACGTAAATCTACCACTTTGCCTTCTATCTTAAAATTAATTGCACCATCTTGAGGTAATCTACGTTCTGCAATATCAAGTTTACCCATAATTTTAAAACGAGTTACAACCGCACCATAATTGTCATGCAAGAAATTTTTATACTGTTCTTGCTCTTGAAGCATACCGTCAAGTCTATATCTAACACGAGATGAAAATCTATAAGGCTCGATGTGAATATCACTGACACCTTTTTTTATGGCTTCTGCAACTACAGCTGTACTAAATTTTATAACCTCTGACTCATTTTCAATTGCTTCGATATCTTCCTCTGGAGCTTTCTCTAAAACTTCCCCAGCTTCACCTAAATCAGAGTCAAAAGTTTTTTGTTTTTCTTTATTCTCCTGTCTAATGGTAGCAGTGGTAACTTCACCATCACTTGAAATTTTTTCAATAAATTCTGATATCTGGGTTAAAGGAGCAGCATGTAATTCAATATTTTTTTTTGTAATTGCTTTTAAATTTCTCATAAGCGCAAGTTTAGAACTATCTGGAATTGCAATATGAAGTGTCTTACCTTCCATTTTAAATGGAGCTACAAAGTTAACTTTTATATAATTTGAAGGTAAAACTGATTTTATATCTGGAGATACTTCAACTTTTTTTAAATCTATAATTTCCAGATTTTGTTCTTTAACTAAAATATCTAAAATCTTTTTTTCATCTGTAAGTTTAAGATCAAATACTGCCTCTATCTGGGACTTATTTCCTTCTGAACTTTTCTTCTTTATATTTATTAAATCTTTTCCAGATATGACGTCATTATCAATTAATACATTGATTAGATTAATTTCACTCTCTCTACTAATTTTAAGCATAATATTTTACAAAATTCTTGGCGCAATAAACACTAACAACTCATTTAGTTTATCCGATTTTGCCTTACCTTGAAACATTTTTCCTAATAATGGAACTTTTGATACTCCTGGAACAGCATCTTTAGAGCTTGCCACTTCATTCTTTTTAATTCCACCAATTACGACTATATCTCCATCGGCCACCAGTAATTTTGTAGTAATTTCCATCTTATTTATACCAATTGAGCCTGGGTTAGTTCTATCAGGTGTATCGTTATTTACTTGAATTTCCATTAAGACATTTCCATCACCAATTATACTAGGTGTAATTACTAATTTTAGTGCAGCATCAACAAGCTGAGGTCCAGTATCACCACTTCCAGGAAGCTGGATTTGAACTCCTTGAGTAATTGAAGCTGTTTGATTATCTAATGAAAATAGTTTTGGGTTCGATATTGTTTTGCTTAGGCCTTCGGTCTCTAGAGCATCTAACTGTAATTTTAAAACTGCAGAACCTGTTCTTCTTAAAACTCCTATACCACTTGTAGCCGCTCCAACAGCATTTGATTGAAAAATATTATCTATTGCTCCACCTATCGCAGCTGTTTCTGACGTGATAGCTCCTCCGTCGCCTTCTGTTTCACCTATAGATGTAGCGTTACCAGCAGTACCCCCTGCTCTAACTCTATTTCTTGTGTACGCAGCCCCAAGCTTTGTCCCTAAAGCTCTCTCAAAATTTGAAGTTGCTTCAACAATAAATGCTTCCATTAAAACTTGTTTAGTTCGAACATCAATTTCTCTTATTACTTTATCAACTACATCTAAATCTTTTTCTTTACCTCTTACAATTATGGACCTTGTAGTTTTTTCTTCCGTTATTTGTATTGGCACAAAAGAACCGCTTGTTGCAGTAGACGTGAATAATTCTGTAATAGTTGCTTTAGCTTCTGCTGGAGAAATATAATAAAGTCTAAATATTTCAGAAATAATTGGTTCAACTGAGTCTTCTAACTCAACTTTTTTCTTGACTGCTTGTGCTCTTGCAGATTTGTAACTTTCTTGACTTGTTAAAGTAGCAGGTGTTGCAACTCTTATAATATTACTATTGACATCGATGTCAGCTGCGTAATTCTTTATATCTAATAAAGCATTAAAAGCTTTATCCCAAGGAACATTAATTAATTCTGCTGTTATTGCTCCAGCAACGTCTTCTCCAACTAAAATATTTATATCACCTATCTTCGCCATTAATCCCATTGCCTCAGCATAATCCATGTTTTGAAACTTGAATGTTACTGTTTGTTTTAACTTTGGATAATCTTCTGAGATTAAAAGATAATTTTTTTCCTTAACTGAAGATATTTTTTTTCTTTTTTTCAATTTAACAACATCAGCTTCTGCAGGGATTGGGCCCATTTTAACATCTTTTTCTAGTTGTTCTTTTCCAAGCTCTTTGACGTCTGTTTTTATTAAAGGAGTGTCATGTTTAAATCCTTTAACTTTTTTACCTGGTTGAGCACAACCGGTAATAAAGAAGATTATGAAAATAAAACTTATGATTATTTTATAATAATTTTTTTTCATAATTATTTGTCTCTCTCAATAATTTGATTTTTAAAATTTATAACTACTAAAGAATCCTCTTCTCTTTCAAAAACAATTTCATTAGTATCTAGAGCAATCAGTCTGACACCTGGGGTTAATTCCTCAAATAAACTTAAAGTTAATACCTCACCATCTTCATCAATTAAAGAAGCAAACATATTATCTTCACTTTCAATTATTCCAACAAGCTTGTAATTAAATACACTTAACCCTTTTCTTTCCTCTTCTGTTGCTGCAATTAATTTAACTTGATTACCACCACCTAAAGAGCCATCGCCTACAAATGGATCATTAAGAGGTAGTGGCTCCTCTTTTCCAACTGCATCAGAAATATTGGCGTTTTTAATAGCTTGATCTTTTTTAACTTTTTGATTTATTTCTTTTGCTTTTTCGACAATGTTTTGTTCTTTGTCATGGCTGTCTGATAGGGCCAAATTATTGTAAAAAATAAAACTTAATAGGATTATAATAATTTTAAAAAAATTCATCTACCAAACCTACTATTGTTAATGTGCCATTTACTTTTATCGCTCCGGTTGTATCCCCTTGTACCACTCTAATAACCTCTTTGTCAAAATTTAACATTTTTTGTGAGAGAGATAGCTGTCTTTTAAACTTAATATAACCAATAAAATTACCAGTAATCTCAAAATCAACAGGAATAGTATAATATGCAAGGTTTGCTTTTTTCTTTTTACCTTTGCCACCACCCTTAGCTTTCTTGCCGGTTGCTTTTGAAATTGCTTCAGCTTTAGTGACTTCTTTTATTTTTTTCTTTTCAATTTTAGAAATGATCAAATTATTATTGCCAGCAAATTCACTAAGAGTTTGATACAAACCCTCCACCTCTGCTCTAGTATGGAATAGAGTAGAATATTGCTCATACTTAGGCTTAATTTTTTTTATCTTTTTTTTGGATATTATAATTTTATTATTGAATTGCTCGGTCTCCTCTATTTTTGTATTCATATCCATTAACTGAGCCTTCTTTTTATTTACTATTGGATTAAGAACGCCATAGAAAATTATTAAAAATACAATTATTGCGCCCAAAGACGAACCAAGTTTAATCCATGTTTTTTTCTCAACTTTTTTAAGTTTAGCCTGGATATCCTCAAGCGATATATTTTTTAAGTCAATGTTTTTTAAATCAATATTAAAATTCATAATTATGTTTTAATTTTTACAAATACCCTAAAACCTTTCATTGTTGCACCACCTTGAACTCTTTGAGGCAATCTCATTGAAGATAGTGATGCTTGATCAATTAATTTTTGTCTTCCTAAATTTTCAATAAATTTCAAAATATCTTGGTCACTTGCAGCTATTCCTTGAATAGTAAGTAAGTTAGAGCCGTTGTATTCTACTGAGTCAAATCTAACTCTTGTTGGAACACTAGATGCAACCTGCGCTAAAACTCTGTAAGTAAGTTCTTTATTTGATTTTAAGCTATTGCTAAGTTGTAAAGTAGTTTGCATTAGTTTTAATTCTTTTGAAACTTTTTTTAGCTCAGCTTGTTTTTGAATATGGGTTTCTTTTACACTCTGATAATTTTTAAGTTTTTTGTTATAAGAATGTATATTCCAAAAAGATAATGTGAACAAAATTAAATAAATACCTGCAATTGCACCTGCCAGTCCTTTAAAAGCAAAACCTGATATAGCCTTCATCTTCTTCTGTTGGAACATGCTTTTTCTATTAGGTAATAAATTTATATTTTTTGCTGCCGTTACAAATTTATAGTAGCCAAATACATCCAATTTTCTAAAAGCAAGACCAATTGAAGTTGTTAAGTAAGATCTGTTTGGTAAATCTAAATCTTTTTGAAATTGTTGAGGTACCTTTAATCCCTCAACTGGATCAAATAAATTAAAGCCAACGTTCAAAAGGCTTTTTCTAAAAAATGATAAGTATTCCTCTACATTTTCTAGATCTGAAACAACTTTTAAATTTCTAATTCTCTTCTCATATTTTGTTTCAAAATCTTGAACTGCTTGTTTTACTTGAGTAACGTATCTTCTAACTAAACCAGCTTTCTCTTCGGAATCTTGCGAGCCTTGAAGAATTTTTCTATCTTGACCTCTTAAAAAAATGTCAGTGATTATTGGGTTATTGTCATACAATATCATTAGATAGTTTTCATCTAGGCCAAATTCTAAAACAGCAGTAAGATTTGCATCTTCTGATTTATTTGAAATTTGATTTATTTGATCAACTGCAGATTTTAATGCAAAACATTTAACGTCAATTATAACTGGATTTAACCCTGCTGCTTTAACTATCGATACATAACTATTAATATCTGCCAACTTAGATGCAACAAATAAGATATCCATAGTATTATCTTTTTGGTTTCTATTTATTACTTGATGAAAAATAGAATAATCATCTAAATTATCTGTTAATTGAACTAAGTTTTCCCATAAAGAATTTGTTTCTATTGCTTTTTGTAATTCCTCATCCTTCATTAAAGGAGCTGTAACAACTCTTATGATTGCACTTGTTACAGGTATTGAAATAGCAACATTAGATGTAATAGTTTTTGATTTTTGGATTGCTAAAGTTAGTTCTGCTGTTATTTTTTCTGCATTTTCTAAAACAGAACTTTCATCAGGTATATCTACTTTATGAGTATAAAATTTTTCTAATACCCATTGATTTGATTTGTCTGCATTAATTTGAGCCAGTCTTATACTTTTATTATTTAATTCAACACCGACTATCTCTTCACCTTGCATTGAGGATTTACCAATTTTAGTTTTAAAAAAATCTAAAATCTTCGCTAGTGAATTATTTTTTTTAATTGAAGGAGATTTAGGAAGTTTAATACCATCTAAAGATGGTTTTTTTAATTTTATATTTTTTAATTTACCAAATAGATTTGAAAATTTTTCTTTCGTCGTAGAAGTTTTATTTGTTTCTTCTTTGTTGATACTTTCATTTGTTGAAACATTTTTTTCATCAATTTTATTTTCAACAATCTGATTAACAATTGGTTGTGATGTTTGATTTACATCTGTTTTTGTTTGGACTTCACTCTCCTGGGTTACTCCTGGTGAAGAAGTTTCTGTTTTAGATTGCTGATCTATATTTTGTTGTTCAGTTTGAACAACACTAGTTTGGTTTTCTTCAGCTTGTTTTTTTAATTTTTCGCTCTCAGCATGAATATCGTCAAACCATTTCTCTAAAATTGGTATTGCCTCCTCAAGGTTTGGTGTACCTGATGAAGAAATCTTTTGTTTTCCGTCGATATATAGTCTACCTACCCAATTTTTTGATTTAAGTTCTCCTTTATACTTATCTTGTCTTATATATATGTGAAGTCTGCCATCTTTTTTATGTATTACTTGGCGATCTTGTTTGTCATCAGGCGCTTCTTGGTTTTCAGGAGTTAAATTTTTATCAGAATTTTCATTTGCGCTTGAAATATTTTCAACACTCGGTTGATTTTCTTGATTTTGAACATCAGACGGCTGATTTTCCTCTTTAGTTGAATTATTTTCATCAACTTCAGATTGTTTTTCCAATTCTGAATTGTTTTCTTCCTTTTTAATATAATCGTCTTTATTGTCTTCGCTCATAAATATTTAATTCGAAAAATTAATTTTTCGAATCTCTAACACAATTTCTTTAAACTCTAACACAATTTAAAAAAAAGTCTAACACAAATTCGATTATTAGTTGTTCATTTTGAGCGTATTTTTAAAAAAACAAGCAAAATCAACACTTTTTCGCAATTTTTATTTTTTAAAATTTTTTATTCTTATCACAATAAATTTTAAAAACTCTAACACAATTTACATTTTCTCTAACACAAAAGAAAAAAATATTTTGTGTTAGAGTTTTACTAATTTATAAAAAAGTTAAAAAGATCAATAAAATCAACAATATTTTGAATTTTACAAATTTTTAGTATTTTTGTGTTAGAGTCATGTAGTTTTGTGTTAGAGAGATTAAAAATTATAATTTAATACGGTCTTAAAATAAAATTAATCTCAATAAACTATCAAAAGTTGAATTTTTTGAATAAAAATTTCAAGTTGCGAATTGAAAAAACATTAAAAAAATCAAAATTCTACTAAAAATAGAATTTTTTTTAAAAAAATAAAAAATTTTTTTTTTTTTTAATTCGGATCTCCCCTAATGTCTGTTGATAGCTCTTGATATATTAAAACTGATATTGTCTGTAAGTTTGATATCACTCTATCATAATCCCAAGTTAGTTCAACTTCATTACAATTCAATTCTTTAAAATAATAAATTTTAGCTAATGGAATTGACGGATCAATTTCTTGAGCAATTATATTTAATTGGTTAGTTCTTTTTTCAATTGCAAAATTATATCTACAAACATTTGATGTTGCCCAAAATAATATTGTAAAAAGAATAATACCAAAAGCAATCATTACCTTTGGTATAGACATTATTTATTTTCCATCAACAGTTACAATTGTTAAATCATCTTTTTGAATTCTGCCAGAACTAATTAGATCTTCAATTATTTTTTGTAATCTTTTATTGTTTGGAGTACTCTGATACTTTTTAATATAATCTTGAAAACCTTCTTGTCCTAACATATCTCCATTAGTATTTTTCATTTCAGTAATACCGTCAGTAAATATATACATCGAGCTTTCCTTAAAAGAAATAATTTGTTCTGAAAATTTAAAATTTGGCGCAATGCCAAGTGGTGGACCAGCTTCGTCAACTGTTTTAAAATTTCCGTCGCTAGAAAAAATTAACGGAGGTTCATGACCGGCATTAGATAAAAGTAATTCGTTTTTATTTTTGTCATAAACGCCAACGATCATAGTCACAAACATTCCTCTTGTTGTTGTTTCGCAGATTTCATCATTTAATATTTTTAAAAGTGATGACGCTGAAAAAATTGTTTTACTTAAACAACGATACAAACTTGATGCTTTAGACATTAGCAATGATGATTTGATTCCTTTTCCAGATACATCTGCAACACCAAAACCAAATTTATTATTACCTAGATCAGAAAAATTATAAAAGTCACCTGAGACAACTTTTGCAGGTATATTTATTCCTGCAATCGGAAAATCATCATTTTTATTTTCGGATAACAAAGTTTTTTGTATTTCACCAACAATTTCTATTTCTTTTTGCATTCTGTTTTTATCTATTAATTCTTTTGCAGTCTTAGCATTTTTAATCGCAAGCGCTGCTGGTCCTGATAATGTTTCTAATAGTTTTCTATCGTTCTCTTCAAATAATTTTGTATTTGTTTTTTTATTTAAACAATGAATTACGCCAATACATTCTCCTGATACTAAAAGAGGTGAACATAATACTGAATAAGTTGTAAAATTTGTTTTATTATCTAAATCAAAATAAAATTCTGCTATTTCTCTAACATCTTTTCTTACATCACCAACCCTAATACATTTCTTACCGAGGGCAGCTCTACCCATTACACCTTGAGTTAATGGTATCTCATAGTCTTCCAGATAAGCTTGATACTTAGATGCTATGCATTGAAACACTTGTTTCTTTTCTTCAATCAAAAATATATTCGCGGCTTGTGCATTAATTCTTTTAATTATTGTTTCTAATGCATTTTGTAATGTTTCTTTAAGATCTAATGATCCTGCTAACTCTTGATTCATTTGAGTGATTAAAGCAAGATCTTGTCTTGAGTTATCTTCAACCCTACTTATATCTATTTTTTTAGCTCCAAAAATCATAATTACATTGTCAATTTATAACTTTTTTGATAATTTTTAAATAATGGAATTAGTCATATATTCACCCAATTTTTACCTTCACATTCACGATGCAATGATGATTGTTCAATATTGCATTGATGGAATTGTTCAAATCGCATCAAAAATAAAATTATAATTTGTGGTATCCATTTATTTCGTTGTTTTCATTTTAGGTTCGCTGTGGGGATCTTTTTGCAATGTATGCATTTATAGACTGCCTAAAAACGAAAATATTGTAAGCGATAGATCTAAGTGTAGGTCCTGTAAAAAGAAAATTAATTGGTATGACAACATTCCTTTAATTTCATATTTGGTTCTTAAAGGTAATTGCAGGTGTGGTAAAATTAAAATAGATTTTCGTTATTTTCTTGTTGAATTAGTTACTGCTTTAGGTTTTTTAAGTATTTTCTATTTATATGGCATAACAATAACGACATTGCTCTTAATTATCCTAACTATTTTTTTTGTTATTATTTTTTTTATTGATCTAGACCATCTTATAATTCCAAATGAACTAACCTTTCCTTTAATGATAATAGGTTTTTTGAAATCATTTGATCCCAATATTAATTTAAATTTGTTTCCTAACTATATGGAATCTTTAATAGGTGGGGTGTTCGGTTATATTTTAATTTGGGGTATTATAACTTTGTATATGAAAATAAGAAAGAAAGAAGGAATGGGTTTAGGTGATGCAAAACTTTTGAGTGCCATTGGTTTCTGGTTTGGTTGGTATTCAATCCCATACATAATCTTTTTATCTTCTCTGAGCTCTTTGTTAATTGCATTACCAAGTTTAATTAACAAATCCAAGAGTATGAGTTCGCAAATACCTTTTGGTCCATATTTAATTTTTGGAACGGTTGCTTATTTAATTTTTAGAAATTATTTTGTTTTTATTTAATTAGACTTTTTATCTTTGTAAAAGCTTCATCGATCATTTCTACTTTGTTTCCACCAGCTTGAGCAAAATCTTGTCGACCTCCACCACCTTTACCACCTATAATTTCTGAACCAACTTTTACAAGTTGTACTGCATCATAATTATTTGTTAAACCATTTGTAACTCCAATAGCTAATCCAACTTTATTATCTTTACTTGCACATACTATGACTATTCCCTCTTTTAGATAATTTTTACCTTCATCAACTAATTTTCTTAAATCTTTCGGTGATAGATCACTAATCTTTTGAAATCTTACTTTTATATTATTTATATTCTCATCCTTAATAATATTTTTGTTTTTATCTCCAAGAACATTTTTAACATTAAGAACATCCAATTGTTTACTTAATTCTTTTATAATTATTTTTTTATCAGATGAACTCGTATTAGGCTTACCACCTAAATTTTTTATTTGATCTAACAAATCATCTATTTGATCCTGATCTTTTTGACTAGCAACATTTAAGTTTTTTTCTTTTTCAGTTAAATATTTTTCAAGTTGTTTATCTCTTAATGCTTCTACTCTTCTAACACCTGATGCTATTGCTGATTGACTTACAACTTTAAATTTACCAACGTCACTTGTATTTTTTACATGTGTTCCACCACATAGTTCTGTTGAAAAATATTTGTTACCTTCTTCACCCATAAACACTACTCTTACTTCTTCCCCATATTTTTCACCAAATAGTGCTAAAGCCCCGTGTTCCATACCTTCTTTAGGTGTCATTAGTCTTGTAATAACTTCGCTTTTATTATCAACAATTTCATTAACAATTTTATTAATCTTATCTAATTCACTTTCAGATATAGGTTTCATGTGACTAAAATCAAATCTAAGTCTATCAGGTGCAACTAGAGATCCTTTTTGCATTACATGCTTACCTAAAGTTCTCCTTAAAGATTCATGGAGTAAATGCGTTGCAGAGTGGTACGCTCTAATATCTTTTCTTCTTTCAAAGTCTATACTTAGTTCAACACTATCATTTAAATTAAGTTTACCTTTTTTTATTTTACCATAATGGATAAACAAATCTCCAAACTTTTTTTGTACATCCGTTACATTAAAATTATTATCTCCACATTTAATAGTCCCAGTATCACCAAGCTGTCCACCTGATTCTCCGTAAAAAGGGGTTTGATTTAAAATAATGTATCCTTCTTCTCCCTCGGAGAGTGAATTGACTTCTTTGTTATCCTTTATGATAAATTTTATGACTCCTTCTGATGTATTTGTCTCATAACCTAAAAATTCTGTTGGTTCTATTTTGTCTTTAATGGTAAACCAAATTTCCTCTATAGATGTATCGCCTGAACCTTTCCAATTTTTTTTAGCAAGCTCTTTGCTTTGTTTCATTAAATTATTAAATTTTTCGTGATCCAGTGTTAAAGATTTATTTTTTAAAATATCCTCGGTAAGATCTAATGGAAAACCATAAGTGTCGTAAAGTTTAAACGCCACTTCGCCTGAAAGTTTTTTATCAACCTTTTTAATTTCTTCATCCAAAATTTTGATACCTCTATCAAGTAGAACTAAAAACTTCTCCTCTTCCATTCTCAAAGTCTCTTTGATCAATGAACTAGCCCTTTTCAACTCTGGATAGTTACCAGACATTTCATCCATTAAGGTCTTAAATACATTAAAAAAGATAGGCTTTGCTGATCCAAGTAAATGACTATGCCTCATGCCTCTTCTCATAATTCTTCTTAGAACATATCCTCTGCCTTCATTTGAAGGTAAAACTCCTTCTGCTAGTAAAAAAGAACTAGCTCTTAGGTGATCTGCAATTACTCTAAAGCTCGATAAATTGTTTTTATCAGGCTTAACTTTTAATTCTTCAGAGATAGAGCCTATTATTTTTTTAAAATGATCTGTTTCATAATTATCGTGTGTACCTTGAAGTAATGCTGCTATTCTTTCTAGACCCATTCCTGTATCAACAGAAGGTTTAGGTAAATTAATTCTTTTATCTTTCGAGACTTGTTCGTACTGCATAAATACTAAATTCCAAATTTCGATATATCGATCTCCGTCTTGGTCTTTTGTGCCAGGCAAACCACCTTTCAAATGATCTCCATGATCGTAAAATATTTCTGAACAGGGACCACAAGGTCCAGTTTCTCCCATTGACCAAAAGTTATCTGAAGTTGGTATTTTAATTATTCTATCATCACCAAATCCTGTAACTTTTTTCCAAAGATTAAACGCTTCATCGTCTTCGCTAAAAACAGTGAAATAGAGCCTGTTTTTATCTAATCCAAAATCTTTTGTTATTAAATTCCATGCAAGATGAATTGCTTTCTCTTTAAAGTAATCTCCAAAAGAAAAATTTCCTAACATCTCAAAAAATGTGTGGTGCCTAGGAGTATAACCAACATTTTCTAAATCATTATGTTTGCCGCCAGCTCTTACACATTTTTGTGAAGTGGTTGCTCTTTTGTAATCTCTTTTTTCCAAACCTGTAAAAACATTTTTAAATTGAACCATCCCAGAGTTAGCAAACATTAATGTAGGATCATTATTCGGCACAAGGTTACTGGACTCAACTATTGTATGATCATTTTTCTCAAAATATTTGAGAAAAGTATTTCTTATTTCATTTAAAGTTTTCTGAGCCATATCTTTTTAAAATACAGTTTTTTTAAATGATGTCTATAACGTTAAAGGGAAAAAAGGCGTCTGTTAAGACGCCTTTTATTACTAATAATGACTATTTAGCTAATTCTTTTTGGCAGGAGCTTCTTCTTCTTTTTGATTTGCTTTTACTTTCTCCTGATCAAGTGGATTACCCTCTATCTTTTTAGTTATCACACCTGCTTTTTCTCTAATTGCCATCTCTATTTCAGCGGCGATACTTGGATTTTGTTCTAGGTAAATTTTAGCATTCTCTCTACCTTGACCAATCTTTTCACCTTTGTATGCATACCAAGCCCCAGATTTTTCTACAATCTCTGCTTTAGCACCAAGGTCGATCAATTCACCTACTTTACTAATTCCTTTTCCATACATTAGATCAAATTCAACTACTTTAAATGGTGGCGATACTTTATTTTTAACAACCTTAACTCTTGTAGAGTTACCAATGATTACATCTTTATCTTTTATTGCACCAATTCTTCTAATATCCATTCTTACGGATGAATAAAACTTTAATGCATTTCCACCTGATGTAGTTTCAGGACTTCCAAACATAACACCTATTTTCATTCTGATTTGGTTAATGAAAATCATCATTGTGTTTGTATTTGATATTGAACTAGTTAATTTTCTCAAAGCCTGACTCATTAATCTTGATTGAAGACCTACGTGATGATCGCCCATGTCCCCTTCAATTTCAGCTTTTGGTGTTAATGCTGCAACTGAGTCTATAACTATTACAGAAATAGAACCTGATTTAACAAGTGTATCTGCTATCTCCAGTGCTTGCTCGCCAGCATCAGGTTGAGAAATTAATAGTTCCTCTGTATTTACACCTAATTTTTTTGCATATACTGGATCTAAAGCATGCTCTGCATCAACAAATGCACATATTCCGCCAGATTTTTGAGCTTCAGCGATTACTTGAAGAGCAAGTGTTGTTTTTCCAGAAGACTCTGGGCCATAAATTTCAACAATTCTTCCTTTCGGTAATCCACCAATTCCTAGTGCTAAATCCAAGCTTAGTGAGCCTGTAGAAATAGACTCTATATCCATTGCTTTTTTTTGGCCAAGCTTCATTACAGAGCCTTTGCCAAAGTTATCTGTAATCTGGCTAATAGCTGCTTCTAAAGCTTTATTTTTCTCTTTATTTTCCAAATCTTTATCTTTTGCTGATTTAACTACTTTTAAGTTATTTTTACTCATATTTTGCCTCTTTTTTTGTGTTTTTTAACATACGAATCATATTTATAAATGTACACATTTTGTTCTCATTAGCAAGAATTAAAAATAATTGCTTATTTACTTAACTATTTTGAGATATTTGGCGTTTAAAAGTCCAACAGACTTTAATAGTTCCAGCTGAGATAAGAAAAAGTTTCTCTCTGAATTAGCTAAATTAATTCTTGATGTAAGTAAAATTGTATTAGATTGAATAACATCTAGGGTAGTTCTTCCAAGACCTGTCTCATATTCAACTGTTATACCTTCATTTGCAATTTCTGCTGCATTAACTTGAGACCTAACAGACGTTAAAGCGCTCTCAGATGATTGAAAACTAGACCATGCACTTGCAACATTTGTTTCATTTGTTCTTAGAGCATTATCTAAAAGAAGTTTTTTTCTATTATTTAATCTTTTACTTCTTTCTAAAGTGGCCGAATTTTTTCCACCTTTAAACAATGGCCAAGTTATTTCTGCTTTAAGAGTTTCTTGATCTCTCTCGTCTACTGTTGAACTTAAGTCATTAGATTTAGTAGATTCAGCTGATAATTTAGCAGTTGGTGAAAATTCAGATATAGCTATTTTAACATCCTGTTGTGATTGCTGATACTCTAATTTTGCAATTGTTAAATCTGGGTTATTACCGATAGATAATTCAATAGCTTTATTTAAGCTCTCAGGAATATTAAAATCTAAATTTATACTACCATTAATTAAATCAATATCATCTAAAGGTCCTATGATTTTTTCATAAGTCAATTTGGCTGTTACTAGATCATTTTTTGAATTAATAAATTGAGCCTGCGCACCTGCAAGCGAAGATTCCGATTGGGCTAAATCAGCAAGAGTTATTAATCCGTTTTCTAATCTATTTTGATCTGTTTCAACTTGTCTCTCAAGCAAACTTAAGTTTTCTTTATTAATATCTAACTTTTTTTTTGCTAATGTGAGGCCACTATAGGCTTCTGCTGCTGTTAAAATAATTTCTTGTTCTTTCTTTAATAAATTTGCTTCAGCTAAGTCTATTCCAATCTTACTTTTATCTAGGTCAGCCTTACCTCCAAGTCCTTGGAATAAAGTTTGTTCAATTGTTATTTTTTGAGTTTCAGTATCTACATCTGTAATGGCTGTATTAGCTCCTGTTCTATCTGTTAATTTATCAGTGGTTTGTTCACTTTTAGATCCGGTAATTGTAATTGATGGTAAAAATTCACTTCTAGATATTTTAAGATCCTCTTTAGAAACTAAAATATTTTCTCTTTCAGCATTAAGCTCTGGATTTTTATAATATGCATCTGATAATGCTTTCATTAAGTCATTGGCATTCGCTTGACCAAAAATTAAACAATAAAACAAAACTATAAGTATTTTTTTATACATATTTAAATTTTACTCTTTTTATTTGATGCCTATCATTTAAGTCAATAATAATAGAGGAGTGTTTTGGTGTAATTTTAAACATATTTTGCGTAATTCTTTGGTAAGTCATCATAAAATTTAAAACTTCAGAATTATTCATAATCTTATTATTTTTTTTTGATTTGTTTTTTAATTTTAGTTTTTTTTCTTGTTTAACTCGCCAACGTTTAAGTACATTAAAGTTTTTAGCCTTTAAGTATAATAAGCTATGTATTTGATTAAATAACTTAGAATATTTATTTTTTAATTGATTATTAACGAATAGTCTCCATTTTTTTTTATTATCTAAATTTTTCTCTAATTTATTTATCGGCCTATTTAACGTATTTCCTTTCTCTGGTTTTGCCCCAACACACCATCCTTCTAAAATTAATACATCAGGTTTTTTATTTATCTTATGCCAAAATTTTTTATTACACCGATCGTCAATTGATTTGTCAAACTTCGGGATCAACATACTATTAAATTTCCTTTTTTTTATATTATTAAAAAGTCTATTTATCATATCGACATCGTGTGTTCCTGGTACACCTCTAGTTAAAAGTAAGGGATGTTTCAATTTTGATAGTTTTAGTCTTTCTTTTCTAGTTTTATAAAAATCATCAATAGAGACTTTAAAAACATTTAATTTAAAATAATTTGTTAATATTAATCTTATTAAGGAAGATATAGTAGTCTTACCAGTTCCTTGGCCACCAGCAAGTCCTATAATAAATGTTTTATTTTGTGGCTTATTTTTATTTATCCAAAAACAAATTGGAATTAAGAAACTTTTAATCATTTTTTCTTTATTTTTGAATTTTTCTTTTTTAGTTTCCTGTAAAGTAATAAAATTAAAACACTTCTTCTTTACTTTTTGATAACAATCTAAATGATTTTGCATTATTTCTTTTGATCTAGTGGATGGTTTTCACCATCATTAAGTCCAACATTTTTTAATTTAAATGGATCAATGCCTTCAACACACGCTACATTAATACCAAATATTTTAGGATTTATTCTTGGTCTATTGTGTGTATGAATTCCACATATTGAGCAGAAATAATGTTTTGCAGCTTTAGTATAGTACTGATAAAGTTTTAAATATTTCTCTCCTTTTATAATTTTAAATTCATTTTCGCCTAAAACCCCAATGACATAACCTTTTCTTTTGCATAAAGTACAATTACATCTCATAACTTTTTTTATACCACTTTCGGGTATGGTTACTTCTGCTTCAAATTCTCCACAATGGCACGTTAATTTTTTTTTCATGATTATTGTCTATCCATTATATGATTTCTTCCATCATTTATTCTTACTTTAAAATTAAACAGTTCTTTTGTAGATATGTTATTAATGCAAGCAACGTTAATTCCATATGTGTTTGGGTCTCTTCTTCTTAAATTGTGAGTTTGTATTCCACAAATGGAGCAGAAATAATGTTTGGCTACTTTTGTTTTGAATTGATAACATTTTAATTTATCCATACCTTTTATAACTTTTAATTCTTTCTTATCTATAATTGCTGTAATTGTTCCTTTTCTAATACATATTGAGCAATTACATCTGTACAAATCCTCAAAATTTTTTTTAATGTTAATTTCTATTTCGATTTCGCCGCAATGACAGGTTAATTTTCTCATTTTGCTTAGTCTATCTATTGTAAAAGTTATCCACAACACAACAATATGTAGTTTCAATGTTCACCTTTTGATTCACTTTTGATTCAATTTCAGACTCAAAATACAACCTATTTGACTACATTTAATTATTAGGCTATAAATATAAAAAGAACAAAATAAGAACATTTATGAAGATTACAATACCTTATTATTTACATAAAGCTGGAGCTGGTTTTCCGTCTCCTGCTACAGACTATATAGAGGAAGATATAGACCTCAATGTACATTTAATAAGGAATGTTCCGGCAACTTTTGTAATTAGAGTACAAGGTAAATCCATGACTGATGTTGGTATCAATGATGGAGATATATTGGTAGTTGATAAAAGTTTAAAACCAAAAAATTTTTCAACTGTGATTGCAAATGTTCACGATGAATTAGTTGTTAAAAGTTTTGTTCAAGAAAGAGATAAAAAGTTTCTCACTTCAGGATCTAAAAACTTTAAAGATCGAATTTTAATTAACGAAGAAGAAGATATTTTTATTTGGGGAGTTGTAACTTATGTCATCCACTCGGTTTACTAAAAAAATAGCACTGGTTGATTGTAATTCTTTCTATGTGTCTTGTGAAAGATTATTCAATCCTAAAATAAGAAAAAAACCTGTCGTTGTTTTATCTAACAATGATGGCTGTATTATTTCAAGGTCTAACGAAGCAAAAGCTCTTGGAATAAAAATGGGAGAACCGTATTTCAAAGCAAAGGACATAATTGTTAAAAACAATGTACAAGTTTTTTCTTCAAACTACTCTTTATACGGAGATTTATCGAGAAGGGTAATGAGAACATTAAAAAGATTTAATTCTGATATAGAGGTATACTCGATAGATGAAGCATTTATGGATTTATCAAATTTTCCAGATGATGAAATAGTAAATGTCGGTAGAGAGATAAGAGACACAGTATTACAATGGACTGGTATACCAACTAGCATTGGAATAGCAAAAACTAAAACTCTGAGTAAAGTTGCAAATCATATTGCAAAGAAAAAACAATCAGGTGTTACGAGTTTGATCGGTATTGAAAATCTAGATCCAATACTAGAAAAAATAGAAATAAATGATGTATGGGGAGTTGGTAGACAGTTAACTAAATTTTATCAAAAAAATGGAATTTATAATGCTAAACAATTAAAAAATAAATCTAACACTTGGATAAAAAAATCTTCAAATGTTTTAAGTTCAAGGACGGCAATGGAACTAAGAGGTATACCATGTATAGATCTTGAAAAGACAGCTTCAAAAAGAAAAAGCTGTGTGGTTTCACGTTCTTTTGGTAAAAGGGTCGAAAGTTTTCAAGAGTTAAAAGAAGCGGTTGCGAATTATTGTTTGAATGCTTCAGAGAAAGTAAGATCAGAATCTTTGGTTGCAAAATCAATAACTGTGTTTGTTAGAACAAGTCCTTTTCAAAGAAACTTTGGTTATTACTCAAATTCTAAAACGGTAGATTTTCCAATTGCAACAAATAATAGTATCGAAATAGTGAAAGCAGCGGTTTCTATTTTAGAAAATATTTTTAAAAATGGTTATCGTTATCAAAAAGCAGGAGTGATGCTAACAGGCTTATCAAATGATACGGAAAGAAAAAATTTATTTTCATCTGACAAGGATGAAAAAATAAATAGTTTAATGAGATCCATTGATAATACTAACTATCGATATGGTAGATCTACATTAAGCCTTGCAAGTGCTGGTGTTCACAAAAAATGGAATATGAGAAGAGAGTATTCATCAAAAATAGATACTGCGGATTTCTACTGCATGCCAAAAATTAGGATAGGCTGACAGATAGTAAAAGTTTTTATTTACCAATAACAATAAGAGTAAGGTCGTCACTAAGATTTTTGTTATTTGCATTGGCAGCGATTTCTTTGGCGATAAGATTTAATTCATCATCAGGGTTTTTATTAAAGTTTCTATTGATAACTTCTTTGGACCCTTCAATGCCAATCTCTTTATTATTTTTATCTAAACTTTCAGATAAACCATCAGTGAAAGCATAAAATCTGTGTCCATTTAATTTAGATTTATTAACAAAGTAATTAGATTTTGTAGCTTGTTTAATAACTCCCAAAGGAGGAGATTTGCTCTCAAATTCTTCAAAATTACCTTTGTTATCTCTAATAATAGCTGGTTGATGGCCTGCATTTACCCATGAAATTTCATCAGTCATAATATTATAATTTCCAATAATTGAGGTAACAAACATCCCGCCAGTTTTAGTTAAGTGTAAGTCATTATTCATATGAAAGGCCATTTCATCTACATCAACCTTATCACGAGACATTATCTCAAACAAAGTTGAGGCTTTTGCCATAACCATGCCTGCATGAATTCCTTTTCCAGCCACATCTGCAATGATGAAATAAACACTTTCGTTATGAGGATAAAAACTAAAGAAATCCCCAGAGACTTCTCTTGCCGCAAGATTAATGCCATGTACGGGGTAATTGTCTAAATTTCTTTTAGGTAAGAAATTTTCTTGTACTTTAACCGCGAGCTTAACTTCTCCAGTTATTCTATCACGCCATTTTTTTTTCTCAATTTCGCTAGTCTCTAATTTGCTCATTAGTTTATTATAATATAATCCAATAACACCTCCTGCAGTAAAAGGATCTTGTGGCCCTCTAATTGTCAAATCACCAGTCTCTGATTGTTTGTCTAATATAGAAATTAAATCATGCTCAACTGATGTTGCATTATGTTCTGCAATATTTAGACCTAATTCTTCTTGAATAAGACTTACTCTTAATGGATAAAAAGAATTTAAAATTTTTAATATTGTAAAAGATCCTAAGAAAGCAAACAAACCTATTGCGATAACGCCTATAAACTGAACTTTAATTTGCTCAAGTCTACTTAAATCAGTGCCAAGTGTTTCTAAATTACTAAAAAAACCAACTGCTAAAGTTCCCCATACTCCTGCAGCAAGATGAACTGGGATTGCCCCTACAACATCGTCGATTTCATATTTGTTTAATAATTCATTTACAAATATAGCTACCACAGCGCCAATAATTCCGACAAATATTGAAACTACTGATGTCATTGAATTACAGCCCGCTGTGATTGCAACCAATCCAGCTAAAGGACCAAGTATGACATAATACGGGTCTGGTTTTTTAAATAATAAAAAAGATATACCTAAACCTGTAAGTAAACCAAAAGAAGCTGATAAGAAAGTGTTGATCAATATAAGTGGGACAGCTTCATCCATTGCGCCATTGCTTCCTCCATTAAATCCAAACCATCCAAACCAAAGAATTAAAGTACCAAGAACTGCCAAAGGAAAACTAGATCCAGTAAATTTACCTTTGTTTGCTTTTGAGTATTTACCAATTCTAGGTCCTAATATTAAAACAGCAGAAAGTGCAATCCATCCTCCAACTGAATGGACAATTGTACTCCCGGCAAAATCTACAAACCCTTTTGTGCTCAACCAACCTGTAGTATTTATCTGACCAGTAATGTCTAGCAATTGTCTCTCTACGTCCATATTATTTAAATAACTTGATGACCAAGTCCAATGACCAACTATAGGATAAATTATTCCTGTAGCTAATATAGTTATAATTATGTAGCCATTGAATTTCATACGCTCTGCAACTGCGCCAGATATAATAGTTGCAGCTGTAGCAACAAACATTGCTTGAAATACAAAGTATGTCATATACTCTGCAACATCTGTCTTAAAGAAAAACAAGTCAGTACCGAATAGACCGTTATAGCTTTTGCCAAACATTAATCCAAAACCAAATATCCAAAAAATTACAACGGAGACCCCGAAATCAGCCGCATTTTTCAAGGCTACATTTATGCTATTTTTATATCGGGATAGACCGGTTTCCATACACATAAAACCAGCTTGCATAATAAAAACTAAAATGGCACAGTTTATTACCCAAAGTGTATCTACAAACGATTTTACAGACTCCAAATTAATAATCTCCATTTTAAAATTTTAGTATTATTTAATAATTTTTACATCAAAAATATTCTGATTTGAGTTTCTATATTTTTCTAAATTTTCCCTTTTAGAAATTAAGATAACCAATAAATTGAATATAACTATCAGCAAAATAGGAATTAAAGTAATAACTGAAATTTTTTCATAAATTAAGAATAGATATATAAAAAAAAATAATATTGATCTAATTAAAACATTAAATTTAAAAACAGCTATTATTGAGAGAGAATGTTCAACAAGGTTTTTAAAGCTCATTTTAGACGGTCCAAAGTATCTAGTGCCTCTTTCAGAAGGTGTCCCAATTTTAAGTTTTGAAATTTTTGATAAAGCCCCTGAAAAACTACTCCATGTGGCCCTTTCATTGGTCATGCTTTTCACTATCTCTTTTGGAAGGCATGTGAAATTTCCAAATTTTATAGATCTTCCTGTAAATGTAAATGTAATCAATTTGTGTAAAATGTAACAAAATTTAAAGAAAAATCCCTCTGATCTTTTAACTCTTTCGCAAACTATTGGTAAATCAGACTGCGGTTCAATTTTTTTTATTAAATCTTTTATTTCGTCAGGTCTGTCTTCACCATCTGAATCCATAGGTATAACGTAATCAAAATTATCATTTTCTAAAATATATTTTAGACCGGTTGCGATGGACCTAGCATGACCAACATTTTCTTTTAAATTTATAATTTTTAAAGAATTTATCTTTGAGTAACTGGGAAAACTCTTAGGAGCCTTTTCAGTTGATCCATCGTTTACAACCACAATAGAAATAATATGATCTATATCACTAACATGATGGTTGATATTTTCAAGAAGCTTAAGCAGGGATTGCCAGTCGTTATAAAGGGGTATTAATATTTTAATTTTCATATTGAATTGATTGAACTCAAAAATCTTATTAAGGATGCAAATATTCCGTGTCCTGAAAATTCTATCACAGCAATTATAAAAATTATTAATATTAATTTTTTATTTTTTTCTAAAAATTCGTTCATCTATTACCTAGGCATATACTATCGATACAAATATAAACATTATAAGTGTCTAACTTATTTTGATCAACTTCACCATCCCAAACTGGTCTAGTTTTTAAATGATAAGATAAATTTCCTGCATTCCACTCATTTCCTAAAATAACATTTATTGGTTTCTTAAATTCTTCATTCCATCTTAATTGAACTTTATCTGAAATTTCTTTTCCAGGATAATCAGTTCTTTTATCGTTTTCAGTAATTGAAATGTATGCATAAGTAATGGGAGATAAAAGAAATAGAATTAAAAATGCTATCATAAAACTTTTATAATTTTGTTTTACAATGTATCTTTGGAAAATATAAACCAATAAGGTTCCAAAAAATAAATAAAAAGGTGTCATCCACATTGTTCGTATTTTTGAACCCATTATCATAGATGTAAAAAGAATTAAAAAAATTGGTAAAAGATTTATTGCTAATAAAAATAAAAGTTTTTTATCTTTTAAATTATAACTAATTTTAATTTTTTTTGTGAGAAAATATAACATAACAAAAAATGGAACTAATATTCCAATTTGTTTAAATATAAATATTACTGGATAAATAAGATGATTTAAAAAAGTTGGACTGTCTACACTAGATCTCGCTAGCCCATAAGTTACTGTAATAAAATCATTATTAAATAACCAGATAATATGTGGGATTAATAAAACTAAAAAAACTTCAACAGAAATTATATAATTAAAATGAAATTTTTTTTCTTTCTTAAAAAATATTAAATAAATAAAAAGTATATCAATTGCTATTAGTAAATAAATAAATAGATATTTAGATAAAAAACCACCAACAGCAAAAATTCCAACAATAATACAATCTTTTAATTTAGGTATTTTTTGATTAAAGACTTTCCATGAATAATAAACTGTTAAAACCCAAAAAGGAATTTGACAAACGTTCACATTAAATTCTGGTGTTGTGAAATTATAGAAATAAATACCCTCTAATAATAAAACAGATATAAGTGCTAAAATTTCATTATTTAAAATTTCTTTACTGAATTGAAAAATTACAAAAAATGAAAAAATAATAAAAATCTGACTTAGTAAGTAATACGCCCAATCATTAGATCCAAAAATACTATAAAAAATTTCTACCATAAATGCGCTCATCGGAGGATGTTTATTAAAACCCCAATCTAAGTTACTTCCCCAGGCTAAAGCTTCGATTGTATCAAGCGGAAGATTATTGTTTGTTAAAGATGGAATCAAAGTCCATAAAATTAAATGGATTGTCAAAAATATATAAAAATAAATTTTTATTTGCTTTTTATAAATCACCATTTATTTGAATTTATACAATTAAACCTTGCTTGACACTACCTATTTGCTGAATATACTCCGAGCGTTTTAAATTAGATAATGGTTAGAATTTCTAAAACTTACGTTCCAAAAGAATCAGAAAAGTATATGTGTGAAAAACATAAAGTATTTTTCAAAAATAAACTATTAGCTTGGAAGAAGGATTTGGTTAGATCAAATAATGAAGCTTTATATAATAGTTCTATGGATGATAATAGTACCTCTGCAGATATTGTAGACCAAGCCAGCTCATATACAGATAAAAATGTTGAGATGAGAGCAATCAACAGGCAAATAAAACTGATATCTAAAATCGACTCGGCTTTAAGAAAGATTAAAGATGGGACATACGGATTTTGCGAAGAGACTGGAGAACCAATCGGAATTAAAAGACTTATAGCCAGACCAGTTGCAACTTTATCAATTGCTGCTCAGGAAAAACACGAAAAAGAGGAAAAAGTTTACGCAGACGATATTTAAGGTTTTGGAATTTTTTCTCCTTTATTCAAATAATCGTACCCCTTTATAACAGCATCTCTTTCAGAAATTTCTAAATACCATCTACAAAGATTTTTGTAATTTTTAAGCCCTATATCGTGCCAATCATGTCTTGCAATCCATGGGAAGGTTGCAATATCTGCTATTGTGTAATTTTCTCCTGCAAGGTACTTGGAAACTGATAATCTTTCATCCAAATTTTTATAAATTGAAGTTGATATTTTAAAATATCTTTGCTCACCAAATTCGCTTTTACCTGGGTTATAGTGATGAAATTGATGATGTTGACCTAGGATTGGCCCAACATATCCCATTTGAGCCATCAACCATTGCGTAATAATATTTTTATTATCAAAATATTTTCCACTCTTTTCAGCAAGATATATAAGGATGGCTCCAGATTCAAAAATTACCTCATTATTATCTTGATCTTTAATTACTGGTATTTTGCTAAATGGACTAATCTTTTTAAACTCAGAATTAAATTGATCACCTTTATTTAAATCAATTGTATTTACATTATATTTGTAACCAATTTCCTCTAACATAATAGATATTTTTTTGCCGTTGGGAGTATTGGCGGTATATAACTCAATCACTTTTTACACCAAGCCTATTTTTTATAGTTTTGGAAGATGTGGTGAATTCAAATCTATATTTTTCATTTGGTCTTGCTAATTTAAAACAAGCTCTTGCAGCTAAAGCGCCTTCATGAAAACCTGACAAAATAAGTTTCAATTTACCAGGGTAAGTACATATATCGCCAACAGCGTATATACCCTTTTGGTTTGTTTCAAATTTTTCTGTATCAACTTCAATAGTTTTTTTATTAAGATTTAGTCCCCAGTTTGCGATTGGCCCAAGCTGCATGATCAGTCCAAAAAAGCCAAGAATGTAATCTGTTTTAAATTCTTTAACTTCTTTGTTTTCGTGTGTAATTTCCACACTTTCTAAATTGCTTGATCCTTTTATTCCACTTAATTGATATTTGGTATATAAATTTATTTTACCTGATTTTGTTAATTCATGAACTTTGTCAACAGTTGCATTTGCACCTCTAAACTCATCTCTTCTGTGAATTAGATTAACTTTTGAAGTTTTTGAAAGTTCTACTGCCCAATCAAGTGCACTATCTCCACCACCAAAGATAGTAACAGTTTTTCCCTCAAATATTTTTTTATCTTTTATAGAATAAAATATAGACTTATTTTCAAACTGCTCACATTCTTTTAAAGAAAATTTTCTTGGCTCAAAAGAACCTACACCGCCAGCAATTATAACATTGGGAGTACTAAATTTTGTACCATTACTAGTTCTAACTTCCCAATTATTGTTATCTTTTTTAACTTCATCAACTCGTTCATTTAAATGAAATTTTATTTTGAAAGGTTCAAGTTGTTTAATTAAATTTTGTGTTAACTCTTCTCCGGTACATTCAGGTATTGCTGGAATATCATAAATAGGTTTATCTGGATAAAGTTCTATACACTGGCCGCCTATTTTATCCAGGTTGTCAACTATCTGACAGTCTAGTCCTATTATTTTTAATTGATGTGCCGTAAATAATCCTGTTGGACCTGCTCCAATTATTAAGGCATCTGTTTTAATCATTAGACTTGTTTCTCAGGTAAGTAAACTATCAAGCCTTCTGTTTTGTCTGAGACTATTATTTGACAACTCAGTCTACTATTTTTTTTTGGTTCATAAGCTTGATCTATCATATCGTCTTCGCCTTCACTTTTTTCATCTAACTTATCATACCATTCATCTTTGACATAAACATGACAAGTGGCGCAAGCCATACTGCCTCCACAATCAGCGTCTATTCCGGGAATATCATTCTGTACAGCGCCTTCCATCACTGTGAGTCCATTTTGCACATCTATAGTGTGTTCTTTCCCATTATGCTCTATGTAAGTAACTTTTGTCATTTATTTATATATAATTATAAAAAAAAATAGGGCAAGTATTTCTACTTGCCCTATTTAAAATCTTAACTCGGTCGAAGCTTATTAAGCTCTTCTTCCAGAGTTTGCAACTGCACAAGACCAGATAATAATACCGAAAGCGATCTTATTAACGAAGTCTGCTAAGTTGTAAATTACGTTTAATGAGTTAGCGTCTACACCGCCAGTTAAATATCCAAAGATATAACCTAGTGGGTAAATAGCCCAACCTACAGTAACGATCATTCTTAAAGCGCTGAATGCTGTTACTAATGATTTGTTACCAGATTTAGCAGCAACTTTACCTGCTTCACCAGAAAAGATTTCATATAAAATGTAAATCCATCCAGCCATTCCGATTACAAAACCAAGAGTAGCGTTTATCATTCCTGCTTCTCCAAGATAACCACCAATTAACATTACTAAAGAACCGATTAAAATTCTCCAGAATATTCCTGTTGGTACTTTCTTAACTGCAGATAGAATTAGATAAAATTCTACTAACTGTAGTGGTACAGTAATTAACCAATCGATGTATCTGTAAACAGTTGGGGTATCACCTGTTTCAACCCAAACAGCTCTCATGTACATATAGTGGATAAATGCAATACCTGTTACTAATCCAGCTACGTTTACTGATTTTCTCCACTGAGCACCAACGTTTGCTTGCTCCATAAAGAAAAATGCTGTAGCTGCCAACATACCCATTGAAATTAGCCAAAATGAAATACCTACGAAATCATCTGTAGCTAAGAAGGCTGTTGCTGAGTTAGCTGCTGTAGTAGCTCCGAAAAGAACTAGCACTAAAGCTAACATTTTCATTGTTTTCATAAAAAACTCCCTCTTTAGTTAGTTTTTTTTAGTTTAAATTTAAACTACGGCTTTTATCCAAAGCCAAAGTTGGGGTCTAAATATCAAATATAATAGGGTATTAGAAGTATAAATTTGAAGCTATTTTTGTTGATTTTGCTAGGTTTTTGAAATTTAATACAACTTATAGATACATAAAGCTCAATTTTAACTAATTATGAATCAATTTTAATAAAAATGGATTTTAAGGACTTATACCAAAAATCTATCAGCAAACCTGAGGAATTTTGGAAAGAAATTTCAAATGATATCTTCTGGTTTAAGAAGCCAACTAAAATATTAAATAAAAATAAACCTCCTTTCTATAAATGGTTTGAGGACGGAGTTACAAATAGTTGTTACAACGCTTTAGATATTCATTGTGATGAAGGTAGAGGCGAAAAAACAGCCTTAATTTATGACAGCCCTATAACTGGTAGCAAAGCTAAATTCTCATTTAAACAATTAAAAGATAAAGTTTCTAAGTTTGCGGGTGCGTTGTCAAATCAAGGTGTAAAAAAGGGTGATAGAGTAATCATTTATATGCCAATGGTCCCTGAAGCAGTTGTTGCGATGCTAGCTTGCGGTAGAGTTGGAGCTATTCACTCAGTTGTTTTTGGTGGTTTTGCATCAAATGAGCTTGCAAGCAGAATAGATGATAGCAAAGCAAAGTTGCTGGTGACTGCTTCATGCGGTTTTGAACCAGGTCGAACAGTAGAATATAGGCCTCTTGTGGATGGAGCACTAAAACTAGCAAAGCATAAAGTGGAAAAGGTTATTTTTTTTCAAAGACAAGGTCATGAAATTAAACTTAATTCTCCACTAGAAATAAGTTGGGACGAGTCCTTATCAAATGCCAAAGATACAGATTGTGTAGAGATGGGCTCAAACGAGTTTGCATATATTCTATATACTTCTGGTACAACTGGAGTACCAAAAGGTATCGTTAGAGATATTGGGGGTCACATAGTTGCTTTAAAATGGACTATGAAAAATATATATAATATAGATATAGATGACGTGTGGTGGTCAGCAAGTGATATTGGTTGGATTGTTGGTCACTCTTATATTGTATACGCTCCATTGTTTAAAGGATGCACGACTGTTCTTTTTGAAGGGAAACCAGTGGGAACTCCAGATGCAGGTGTATTTTGGAGAGTAATATCTGAATACAAAATTAAATCTTTATTTACAGCACCAACTGCTTTTAGAGCCATTAAAAAAGAAGATCCGGAAGGTAAATTTTTTTCTAAATATGACTTAAGCTCTTTTGAGTCTTTATTTCTAGCTGGTGAGAGAGCAGATCCTGATACTATAAAATGGGCTGAGAACCTTCTAAAAGTTCCTGTTATTGATCATTGGTGGCAAACTGAAACAAGTTGGGCAATTAGTTCGAATTGTACAGGAATTGAGATGCAAAAGACAAAATATGGTTCGGCCTGTAAAGCTGTTCCAGGTTATAATGTAAAAATTATTAAACCAGATCAATCTTTAGCTAAACCAAATGAGATGGGGGATATAGTTGTAAAATTACCTTTGCCACCAGGAACTTTTCCAACATTATGGAATGCAGATAAAAGATATGAGGAGAATTACATGTCAAATTACAAAGGATATTATCAAACCTATGATGCAGGGCATATTGATGAGGATGGTTATATATGGATAATGTCAAGGACTGACGATATAATAAATGTTGCAGGTCACAGATTGTCTACAGGACAAATTGAAGAAGTATTATCTGAACATCAGTCAGTTGCTGAATGTGCAGTTGTTGGGATAAAAGATCAATTAAAAGGACAATTACCAATTGGATTGATAGCTTTAAAAGCTGGAGTTACAAAAGAAAATGAAGAAATCTCAAAAGAGTGTATTCAAATGGTAAGAGATAAAGTTGGACCAGTTGCAGCATTTAAAATTGCAATAGTCGTAAAAAGACTTCCAAAAACAAGGTCGGGTAAAGTTTTGAGAGGAACAATAAGAAAAATTGCTGATAAAGAAGATTATAAAATGCCTGCAACTATTGATGATCCTGCTATTTTGACTGAGATAACAGAAGAATTAATTAAAAATAAAATTCTTAAAAAGTGATTATACATAGGTAATAGGCTTAAATTTGAAAACATCAGTTGTAATTGCAAATTTTAATAGTGAAAAATACATCGAGCAATGTATTAATTCACTAAAATTACAAACTTATAAAGATTTAGAAATAATTTTTTTTGACGATAATTCTTCAGATAATTCGTTAGATAATATAAAAAAATTTTCAAATATAAAAATTATAGAGAATAAAACCCAAACAAAGTATGGATCTCTAAATCAATTAAATGCTTTTAGAGAATCTATCAATCAAAGTACTGGTGACTTAATATTTTTTCTAGATAGTGATGATTATTTTCACGAAAAAAAAATAGAGACTATAGTTAATTATTTTAAGAATAATGACAAAACCAAAATCGTATTTGATCTTCCAATAAACGTATATGAAAATTCAAATCATATTGAAAAAGGAAATAAGAATTTTTTTAAGACTTATTGGCCTTTCATCCACCCTACTAGTTGCATAACTATAAAAAAAGAAGTTTTTGATGAATTGTTTACAGCAATATCATCTAAGGATTTTACAGATGTATGGATGGATCTAAGGGTCTGCATATATGCACAATATGTTCTAAAAAATTTTAGTAAAGTAAACGAAAACCTTACTTACTACAGAAGAACAGAAAATAATGTGTCATCAAAATTTAAAAAATATTCCAAAAATTGGTGGAAACGTAGAAGTCAAGCACATCATTATTTTCATTCATTTTGTATTAATAATAATATTAAATTTAAAAAGAATATAGACTACTTATTAACAAAATTTATTTGTTCGTTAATCTAATCATGAAGAAAGTTTTAATTATTGGAAAAAGAGGATTTATAGGAAAAAGTCTAAATAAATTTTTAAAACTTAAACATAACGTCAAATTAATAAGTTTTAAGGAGGCCCTAAATTTTAAACAAATTGACAAGTATAATTTTATTATTAATTCTTCAATAAACAGAAGTTACATTGAAAAAAAATATAATAAAAAATTTGATAATGACTTAAAGATAGCTGAAAGAATAAATAATAAAAAAACAATTTATGTTTTTTTGAGTTCAAGAAAAGTCTACAAAGCAAAACAAAATATTAATGAGGGAGATAAATTATCTCCAAAATCTAATTATTCAAAAAATAAATTAATGACTGAGAAAATATTATATAGAAAATTTAAAAATAATTTAATTATTTTAAGAATATCAAATATAATAGGTGATAAATCAAAGTTCAGTAAAAATTTACATAAAACATTTGTAGATGTTTTTTATGAGAAGGCAAAAAAAGGTGTAATTTATAATAATAAGCAAAATTATAAAGACTTCATATCAATCCAAAAGTTTTGTGAAATTATTAATATGATTATTCGTAAAAATTTAAGAGGCATTTATAATATATCAATTGGTAGAAAAGTTTTTCTAAATGATATAGTTAAATGGCTTAATCATTCTAATAAAAATAAATTTAAAATTGTTAATTATGATAAAGTTCCCACTGGAAACTTTTATTTAAATAATAGAAAATTAATGTCAAAAATAAAAATTCCTAATAACTTAGAGAGTTTGAAAAAAGACTGTCTTAATTTGAGTAAAAGACTATTTAAATAAATTCTAACGGGGTTCCCTCAGGTTCTCCAATCAATGATCCATTTTTCATTTTTATTTTACCAGCAATTATAGTTGCTACTGGTGAACCTTTAAACGTCTCACCATGGTAAGGTGACCATTTACATTTGCTTTGCATATCCTTGTTATCGATTGTAATTTTTTTGTTTAAATCTACTATTGTAAGATCGGCATCAAATTCTTTTTTAATGTATCCTTTATTTTTAATACCAAATATTTTAACAGGGTTTTCACAAATAAATTTAATTAATTGTTCTAATTTTAATTTTCCATTATTGATATGATTTAACATAACAGGTAGCAATGTTTGTACCCCAGGCATGCCTGAAGGTGAGTCTGGATAAGTTTTATCTTTATTAACCTTTAAGTGTGGTGCATGATCTGAACCAATTGTATCATTGTAATTATTTTTTATTGCGTACCAAAGACGATCTTGATGGGTTTTATCTCTAATGGGTGGATTCATTTGAGCATAAGTGCCAATTTTATCATAACAATCAGGTGCGCATAAAGTTAGGTGTTGAGGTGTTATTTCAAATGTAATGTTACCTTTGTTTTGAGACAGAAAATCTATTTCTTCTTTTGTAGTAATATGGAGTATATGCGCCCTCTTATTAAATCTTTTTGCTATTTTGACAATTTTTCTAGTTGAAGACATGGCCACTTCTTCGTTTCTCCAAACAGGATGAGTTTTCACATTGCCTTTTTCAATTAATTTTTTTCTAATTTTAAGAATTTCCTCATCTTCCGAATGTACAGCAACTACTTTTGATGCATGCTTAAACACTTTTTCTATATCATCTTCTTTGTCCACTAATAAATTTCCTGTTGAAGATCCCGCAAAAAGTTTTATTCCACAACATCCTTTTAAATCTTGTAATTTTTCTAAGGTTTCACAATTTTCAGCCGTAGCTCCAAAAAAAAATGCGTGATTACAGTACATTTTTTTTGCAATATTTATTTTTTTTTCGAATTCCTCAAAATTAGTGGTAGGTGGTTTTGTATTTGGCATTTCAAAAACCGAAGTTATGCCTCCCATGACCGCTGCTTTACTTCCAGAATTAAGATCTTCAGTATCTGTTGAGCCCGGTTCTCTAAAATGAACTTGTGTATCAATGCAACCAGGAAGAACTGTTAAATTTTCCGCATCATAAGTCTCTTTTGATTCTTGCTCGAAACTTCCTATATTTACAATTTTGCCTTCTTTAATGCCTATATCTTGTTTTTCAAGTTTTCCATTAATATAACAATTGCCGTTTATAATTTTTAAATCTAACATTATTTTAAAAATCTTATTATATTATAAAATATAAGTTATCAATTATGATTAATAAAAAATTTGTATTTATTCTAGAGGACAGAGGAGTTTTGTATATTAATGGATCTGACACAAATGAGTTTCTCCAAAATTTAATAACAAACGACATTTATAAAGTTAATGATAAAAACAGTTGTTATGCCTCATTGTTAACACCTCAAGGTAAGTATTTATATGACTTCATAGTTGTAAAACATAAAAATGGTTTTTTTTTAGATTGTGAAAAAAGTATTGCAGAAGAATTATATAAAAAAATAATCTCTTATAAATTAAGATCTAAAGTTGAAATTTTAAATTTAAGTAACGAATTTGTTGTTGCTGCTTTTTCATATTCTAAATTTTTAGAATTTGAAGGATCTCAAGACTTGCCTGGTTTCACCACTAAATATAGAGAAGATCCGGTCTTTCTAGATCCAAGAAACAAAGAATTGGGGGGAAGATTAATAATTAATTTGGAAAAATTATATTTATCTTTAAAAAAATTAAATCTCAAATCGGAAGATCCTGACATATATTATGATTATAGTTTCAATCTGGGAATTCCTCAATTACAAACTAATTTGTTAAAAGAAAAATTATTTGGAATTGAATGTAATTTTGAAGAGCTCAATGCAATAGATTTTAAAAAAGGATGTTATATAGGACAAGAAAATACTTCAAGAATAAAACTTAAAAACAAATTAAATAAACGACTTTTACCTTTTAAAATTCTAAATGGTTCATTGTCAAAAGATGATAATATTAAATATAACGAAAAAGAAATTGGAAAGGCTTTGATATCAAAAAAATATAACTTTGGTTTGGTTAAATTAAATAATGATATTTTTAGTTTTGATAAGATTTTTAAATGTGGGAATGCAGAAATTAAATTCTTTAAACCTGATTGGCTTAATTTATGAAAAAAAGGTTAATAACAAAACCCTCTAAAATTAAATTTAAACCATTTGATAATTATGGAAATGTTTTTAAAGGCATGGATTGGCACAAAATAACTTATGATAAAAAAACAGGCCAAGGAAGCTATATATTAAAATTAAAACCTAATACTCGAACTCCTTTCCACAAACATAAAAATTATGAGGAGTTTTATATTTTAGATGGGCAATTAATTGATAAAGACAATACTAAATTTAACAAAGGAGACTTTGTAAGTTATAAACCTGGCACTTGTCATTCATCTTATACAAAAACAGGTTGTAAACTTTTAGTTTTCATGAGAAAAAAAAATAAATTATTGTAAACTTTTGTGGTGCGGCCGGAGAGACTCGAACTCTCATGGGGAAGCCCCACTTGGCCCTCAACCAAGCCTGTCTACCAGTTTCAGCACGGCCGCGTATGCGTCACATTAATTGAATGACAATCTTCTTTCAAGTTGATAGGATTAATTATGGAATTTAACTCAGAAGTAAAAAAAGCAACTAATCAGATTTACGAAAAAATATCCGACATAATGCCAGAAATAGAGTGGTCTACTCACGCTCCATATATTTATGAAATTAACAAACTAAAAAAAGAAAAAAATGCGGTAATACTTGCCCATAATTATCAGACCCCAGAAATTTATCATGGTATCTCAGATTTTTCAGCCGACTCATTAGCGCTTGCAGTTGAAGCAGCAAAAACAAAAGCTGACATAATTGTTATGTGTGGAGTGCACTTCATGGCTGAAACGGCAAAATTAATGAGCCCAAACAAAAAAGTTTTATTACCCGATATGCGTGCCGGCTGTTCTTTATCCTCTTCGATAACAGGAGAAGACGTTAGAAACTTGAAAAAAAAATATCCAGGAGTGCCGGTTGTATCATATGTTAATACCTCTGCAGATGTTAAAGCAGAAACTGACGTGTGTTGTACCTCTGCCAATGCTGTAAAAATTGTAAACTCCCTTGGTGTTAAAAAAGTTATTTTCTTACCTGATGATTACCTTGCAAAATATGTAGCAACTCAGACAGATGTTCAGATAATTTCTTGGAAAGGTACTTGTGAAGTACATGAACAATTCAACGATCAAGAAATAAATGAAATCAGAAAAAATAATCCTGGCATTAAAGTAATCGCTCACCCTGAATGTCCACCAGATGTTATTAATGCAAGCGATTTTACAGGTTCTACTAGTGGTATGATTAAATACGTAAAAGAAAATCAGCCTGAGAAAGTTATGATGGTAACAGAATGCTCAATGAGCGATAATGTCCAAGTTGATAACCCTAATGTAAAATTTATAAAACCTTGTAACCTGTGTCCACATATGAAGAGAATAACTCTCCCAAAAATTTTAGATTGTTTAAAAAACGAAACAAACGAAATTTTAATGTCCAAAGAGACTATAGAAAAAGCTAGAAAATCTGTTGAAAGAATGACTGAAATTGGTCGTTAGATCAGTGCAAAAAATAAACCAAAAATATATAAATAATTTAGTTTTTAAAGCGCTTGAAGAGGATTTAAAACCAAATGGTGACATAACAACAAAACTTTTAAATTCGAAAAATAAAATAGTTCAAGCTAAAATAATATCAAAACAGAATGGAATAATATCTGGTATTAATTTTTGCAAGGCAGCTTTCAAACTTTTGGAAAAAAAAAGTAAATTTTTACAAAGAATTAAAGATGGTAAAAAAGTTAAAAGAAATCAAATTATTGCTGAAATTACTGCAAAAACAAAAACGATTTTGATTGCCGAGAGAACTGCTCTTAATTTTCTTAATCATGCCTCAGGTATTTCAACCATCACAAATCAATATGTTAGCAAAGTTAAAAATAAAACGAAAATTTGTTGTACAAGAAAAACAACACCAAATTTAAGATTGCTAGAAAAATACGCTGTTAGAAA
>CACLVA010000002.1 GCA_902610315.1 uncultured Pelagibacteraceae bacterium | reverse complement strand
AAGGAGTTAACTAAATCTTTAATACAAAAAAAACATATTAATCAGTTTTTTTTATTTAAAAGTGGCAAAAAATTAAATAAAAATGGACAATTGAAGATAAAGCAAATAGTTAATCAGTTAAATAAGAAATTTAAAAACAAAATAAATTTAGATATTCATCTAAATGAAGACAGGGTTATTTATTATAGTTAATTATGTTTAATGGTATTATTTTTAATAAAGGGATTGTAAATAAGATTAAAAAAAGCACTAAAGGTGTGAATATTTTTGTTAAAAGCAATCTAAAAGTTAAAAACAAAGACTTAGGTGTTTCAATATGTTGTGATGGCGTTTGTTTAACAATGGTATCTCTTAAGAATAAAGTAATGGAATTTTATTTATTAAAAGAGACAATGAATAGATCTAAATTTAAAAATATATCAATAGGTGATAAGATAAATCTTGAGTTGCCCTTAAAATATGGTCAGAAAATCTCAGGTCATTTATGCCAGGGCCATGTTGACTGCACATCAAAAGTAAATAAAATTATTAAGAAAGGTAAATCAAGAATTTATGATTTCACAATTGATAAAAATAATCTATCATATTTAATACCTAAAGCATCTATTCTTTTAAATGGTGTATCTTTAACAATATCCAAGGTTACAAAAAATGGATTTCAGGTGTGGTTAATTCCTCACAGTTTAAAGCTTACAAACCTATCAGATCTTAAAAAGGGACAAATTGTCAATGTTGAAATTGATATCTTATCAAAATATATAAAAAAACATTATGGCAAAAAGTAATTACACTCCAATAGATAAAATTATAAAGTCTGCAAAAAAAGGTGAAATGTATATCCTTGTAGATGACGAAAATCGTGAAAATGAAGGAGATTTAGTTGTTCCTGCATCAAATATATCATCTAATAAAATTAATTTTATGGCCAAATATGGTAGGGGATTAATTTGTTTAGCTATTACAGACAAACAAGCGAAAAAATTAAATTTATCATTAATGTCTCCAATTAATAATTCAAGAAATCAAACCGCTTTTACCGTTTCTATTGAGGCAAAAAAGGGAGTTACAACTGGTATTTCTGCTAAAGATAGGTCCAAAACTATTAAAACAGCTATTAAAGATAAGGTTAAGAAAGAGGAAATTGTTTCGCCTGGACATATTTTTCCAATTATATCAAAAGACGGCGGTGTATTAGTTAGGGCAGGACACACAGAAGCATCAGTAGATATTTCAAAACTTGCAAATAAAAACCCATCAGCAGTTATATGTGAAATAATGAATGATGATGGTGTTATGGCAAAAGGAAAAGAACTTTTTGATTTTGCAAAAAAGCATGATCTGAAAATCGGTAAAATTGAAGACTTGATTTCTTACAGACTTAAAAATGAAAAATTGATAAAATTAAAGAAAAAGGATCATATATCAATAAATAATCAAAAATTTTCAATTAAAGTATTTGAGAACTTATTAGATGGATCTGAGAATTTTGCTTTAGTGAAAGGTAAAATTAAGTCTAATAAGAATATAAGGGTCAGAGTTATATCTTCAAATATTGTTGAAAATTATCTTATGGGAAAAAATCTACCAAATTCATTCAGCAAAACTTTAAAATATTTTCAAAAATTTAATAATTGTGTTCTAATATTTATTAGAGATACTAACATTAAGTCTGTATCTTCAACCTTACGAGATTTAAAATCAGAGAAAACTAAAAAAAGACCGGATCAATTAATAAGAAATTACGGGATAGGTGCACAAATAATAAAATCATTAAAGATTAAAAATATGATTTTAGTTACAAGATCCCCAAAAAAAGTTGTAGGTCTAGAGGGATTTGATATAAAAATTGTAAAACAAGAAATTATTAAATGAAAAAAAAAGTTCTTATAGTTGTATCAGATTATTATAAAGACATTAGTGATGCCTTGTTAAAAAGCACTAAAAAATACCTTAACAAAAGGACTAATTTTGAAATTATTAAAGTTCCTGGTGTTTTTGAGATACCAGTAATAATTTCAAAAAATATAAAAAAGTTTGATGGTTTTGTGGCTATTGGTTGTGTAATTAAAGGGAAAACTGCTCACTTTGATTTAATATCAAAATCTGTGATCGATGCAATCATGAATATAAGCATATATAGTAAAAAACCTGTGGGAAACTCTATTTTGACTTGTTTTAATTACAAACAAGCTTTAGTTAGAAAAAATAAAGGAAAAGAAGCGGCAATAGCGTTAAATTCTATCCTATATAAATAAGTCAGTTATATAATGAAGCCAATTTTTAGTCCAAAAAACAATCCTAGAGTAATAATTATACAAATTTTATATGGGAAGTATTATAATAATGATCAGAATATAATTATTCCTAAACATAGGTTCAAAAAATTTATAAAAGATGTCGTTCTTGGTACAATTGAAAGAAACGAGGTAATAATCAACGAAATAGATAAATACTTAGATGTAGATATTAATTCAAAAAAACATGATAATGTTTTTTTAATTATTTTAAAAAGTGCTATTTATGAACTTCTTTACAAACCTGCTACTTCATCAAAAATAATTATTAAAGAATATTTAAACGCATCCAATTTTTTTATCGAAGATGCAAAGACAAAATATTTAAATGCGTTACTTGACAAAATTTCAAAAAATTTAAGATTTACCAATGAATGAAAGTACTTTAATAACGAATTATCTAGCTAGACTAGTTAAGAATAATCCATCTGCATTAAAATTAAATGACGATGTTTTTTTTGACAAAAAAAATAAAAATGTAATTTCAATTGACACTTATGTAGAAAAAATACATTTTCCGAACTTTGATAAACCAAATTTATTAATAAAAAAAATAATCAGATCTTCAATATCAGATCTAATATGCAAAGGTGTTATACCTAAATTTTATTTTATTTCTGGAAGTGGAAATAAACAGTCTTTTAATAACAAAAACCTAAAAAAAATAATCAATTCATTAAAATCTGAACAAAAAAAATTTTCTATAAAATTATCTGGAGGTGATACAGTTTTTTCTAAAATAAATTCATTCACTGTGGTTTCATTAGGCTTCAGTGATAAAATAGTTAAAAGAAATAATGCCAAAATAAATGACGATATTTATATAACTGGTGAATTAGGCGATAGTTATTTAGGTTTAAAATATTTACAAAAAAAAAAATTTAATAGAAATATTCACGAAAGATATTTTAAAAACAAATTTTATTTACCAAAAATTAATTTAAAATTTTCAAGATACTTAACGAAATTAGCAAATACATCAATCGATATTTCTGATGGTCTTTTAGTTGATTTAAATAAAATGATTAACACCCAAAAAATATCATCAGAAATCTATTATGATAAAATACCTATATCTAATAAACTAAAAATTTTTTTAAGAGAAAATTCTTTAAAAAAAAGTAAATTTATTTTTAATGGTGATGATTATCAAATTTTATTTACATCAAAGAAATCTAACAGAGATAAAATTCATAAAATTTCAAGAATAACCAAAACAAAAATTAGCAGAATAGGTAAAATTTTATCAAAAAAAAAATTCAAGTTTAGGCTATTAAATGCTGATAAAGTGTTGAATTTCACAAAAATCCCAGGCTATGAGCATCTTTTCACTTAATATTTTATTGCCTTTTATGTTTTATTTTGTATTGTCCGATTTTTAAAAAACAAAATTATGTCAAGTAATACTGAAACAATATTAATTTACACAATATTAGCAGGACTTTTATCAATAGTTTATGGTTTTTTTACAGGTAAAAGCATTTTAAGTTCTAGTGCAGGTAATGCTAAAATGCAGGAAATTGCCTCTGCTATACAAATTGGTGCAAAGGCATATTTAAATAGACAATATAAGACTATTGCTATTGTGGGAGTTGTAGTATTAGTAATTGTAAGCTTTTCATTTAGTATCCTAGTTGGTCTTGGCTATCTTGTTGGTGCAACACTTTCAGGTATAGCGGGTTATGTAGGTATGTTAGTTTCTGTTCAAGCAAATGTTAGAACTGCAGAGGCATCAAGAAAAGGTTTGGACAGTGGTTTGAATGTAGCATTCAAATCGGGAGCAGTAACAGGAATGTTAGTTGCTGGTTTAGCTTTGTTATCAATCGCAGTCTATTATTATCTTTTATTAAAATTTGAAATTGATGAGAGGGAAATAGTAAATGCTCTAGTAGCACTAGGTTTTGGTGCATCTTTAATCTCAATTTTTGCAAGATTAGGTGGAGGTATATTCACAAAAGGCGCTGATGTTGGTGCAGATCTTGTTGGAAAAGTTGAGGCTGGAATTCCAGAAGATGATCCTAGAAACCCGGCTGTTATAGCTGACAATGTTGGTGATAATGTAGGAGATTGCGCAGGTATGGCAGCTGACTTATTCGAAACATACGCAGTAACTATTGTTGCAACTATGGTGTTATCATCAATATTTTTCCCTAACGATATGAGTATGATGATATATCCATTAACGATAGGCGGTGCTTGCATTCTAACATCAATCATTGGAACATTTTTTGTTAGATTAGGTAGCAGCAAAAATGTTATGAACGCTTTGTATAAAGGTTTTATAGTTTCTGCTATAGCTTCTCTAATAATTTTATATCCTGTTACAGATTACGTTTTAGGATTAGAAAATATTTACAAACTAAAAGATAATTCTTTCACTGGCAGAGATCTATATTACTGTGGGGTAATAGGACTAGTTATTACAGGATTATTAATTTGGGTGACAGAATATTATACAGGCACTAATTACAGACCGGTTAGAAGTGTCGCTAATTCATCAACAACTGGTCATGGTACAAATGTAATCCAAGGTTTGGCTATTTCTCTAGAGGCAACTGCTATACCAGCATTAATAATCGTTGCTGGTATACTTTTAACAAATAATATTGCTGGTTTATATGGAATTGCAATAGCTGTTACTACTATGTTAGCTTTAGCTGGTATGGTTGTGGCTTTGGATGCATATGGTCCAGTCACAGATAATGCTGGTGGAATTGCTGAAATGTCAAAATTACCTAATAATGTTAGAAAAACAACTGACGCATTAGATGCAGTAGGCAATACTACTAAAGCTGTAACAAAAGGTTATGCAATTGGTTCAGCAGGTTTAGGAGCATTAGTATTATTTGCAGCATATACTGAAGATATAAAACATTTTTCTAAAGTTGCTGGCTCGAAATTAGAGGGAATAATAGTTACATTTGATTTATCCAATCCTTATGTAGTAGTTGGATTACTTATAGGTGGTATGCTGCCTTATTTATTCGGATCAATGGGAATGCAAGCAGTAGGCAGAGCAGGTGGGGCTGTTGTAATAGAAGTTAGAAGACAATTTAAAAAATATCCTGGAATCATGAAAAGAAAGCAAAAACCAGACTACGCAAAGCTTGTTGACTTGTTAACTGTGGCGGCAATTAAAGAAATGATTTTGCCATCGTTGTTACCAGTTTTGTCCCCAATAATTTTATATTTTATAATTCTGTCAATTGGGGGTCAAGTTGCTGCTTTAGCCTCTGTTGGAGCTATGTTGTTAGGAGTTATTATTACAGGTTTATTTGTTGCGGTTTCCATGACAGCTGGTGGAGGTGCTTGGGATAATGCAAAAAAATATATTGAGGACGGAAACTATGGTGGCAAAGGTTCGGAGGCGCATAAAGCTGCAGTTACTGGTGACACGGTAGGAGATCCTTATAAAGATACTGCTGGTCCTGCGGTAAACCCCATGATCAAGATCACAAATATAGTTGCTCTATTACTATTAGCAGTTATTGCTGGTTAAATTTATTTTATCTTGATCCTTGTTCTCTTTTCTTTTTTCTTACACCTAATGGATCATTAATTCTTTGTCTTAAACTTGAAAGGAAGTTATATATAAAATTCCTTTTTTTTAAACTTTCTGACCTATTTTCATCAAAATCAATTTCTTTCATATCTTCAATATCGTAAAAGTCTTTTTTTGCTAAAATACCTTTTTCATCAATTTCTAACACCATTACATTATTTATTATAAGTTTTCTTCTACCAAAAAAATGCGAATTAGTTATCTTTCTCTCTATATAAATCCAAACATCATTGTCAAAAGTGCTTTTTGTAGAGGGTTCTCCTAAAATACTCAAAATATCGTTTGTATTAGATTCTTTTACTTTAATTTTTTTTTCTTTCTTGTCTAAGTAAAAAACGCCGTGATGGTCATCAACTAAATTAAAGGAACAGTTTGATATTAGAATAAAAATAGATATAAAAAAAAATATTTTCATGAATTCAGAATTTATAAATATATATAATAATTTAGTTAATCTCTCTAGAAATAAAGATATATTTTCTTATTTTACAAATAAAGATACATTTTCTGATAGATTATTGATTTTTCTATTCCATCTAGCTTTTTTTTTTAAAAATTATAAATCAAAAATAGACCAAAAATATATGCAAGATCTCTATGATTTCACTTTTAGACAAATAGAACTTGATATTAGGGAAATTGGTTATGGCGACCAATCGGTTAATAAAAAAATGAAAACGTATATAAATATGCTTTATTCTATAATAGATAAAATTGATAAATGGGAAACTTATAGATATGAGGAGAAATCGAGAATATTTAATCTTTATATTGAAATTAAAGATAATGAAGAAAAATTTGTTGAATATTTTGATAAGTATTATATTTATTTATCAAAAATATCTTTAAATTCATTAACAAAAAGTGTAATAGAACATAAATTTTAGATTATGGCAGTTCCTAAGCGAAAAACAACAAAATCGAGATCTGGTAAGAGAAGATCACATATTAAGTTTAACTCCAAAAATATAATTGAAGATAAAAAATCAGGAGAATATAGGTTATCTCATCATATCGATCTAAAAACAGGTACCTACAAAGGTAGACAAATTTTAGACCCGAAGGAATAATTTTTAGTTATGTTTGATAATATCAAAATTGCAGTTGATGCAATGGGTGGAGAAAATTCACCAAAAAAAGTGATTGACGGAATTTTAGAAAACTACAAGCAAAATAAAGATATAATATATAATATTTTTGGAGATTACGAAAAAATAAAATCTCTTCTACCGAACAATTACAATAAACAAATTTTTAATATTACTGACACAAAAAATAAAATTTTAGATACCGACTCACCGTTGTCAGCGGCTAAAAAAGGTAAAGATACAAGTATGTGGCTTACTATACAAAGTGTTAAAAATAATGAGTCAGATGTTGCTATATCAGCAGGAAATACTGGTGCACTTTTTGTAATTTCAAAATTAAATTTAAAAATGATTGAGAATATTGATAAACCTGCATTATCAGCTCTTTGGCCAAATAAAAAAAATTTTAATGTTGTTCTGGATCTTGGTGCAAACATAGAGTGTAGTGATAAAAATTTAGTAGACTTCTCAATTATGGGGTCTTCATTATTTAAATCCTTATATCCAAATGATGATCCAGAAGTAGCTCTATTGAATGTAGGATCAGAAGAATTAAAAGGGAATGATATTATTAAAAAAGCGTACCAAAATTTACAAACTAATAAAAATAAAAATTTTAATTTTCAAGGATATGTTGAGGGAAATCAAATAATGGATGGAAAAGTTAACGTAATTGTTACAGATGGTTTTACAGGCAATATTGCTTTAAAAACAGCAGAAGGAACTGCAAATTTTATTATGAATGAGTTTAAAAATTCTATGACAGCAAATATTTTTGGTAAATTATCAAGTTTAATTAATATAAAAAATTTGAAAAAAGTTAAAAACAAATTAGATCCTAGACTTTATAATGGTGCAATTTTAATTGGATTGAACTCACCTGTTGTCAAAAGTCATGGATCAACAGATTATATTGGCTTTTCTCATTCGTTAAATGTGTGCATTAAAATAGTAAAAAATAATTTAATACAGAAAATTAAGGATAATATTATTAAATGAGAATAAATTTAACAAAAAAAGATGTTATAAACTCTATTTATATGCAAATTGGGTATTCAAAGAATATATTAGATCTGATTTTAGATGATATACTTAAGTTGATTATAAATAATTTAAAAAAAAAAAAAAAAGTTAAAATCTCTAATTTTGGAACTTTTGAGATAAGATATAAAAAGCAGCGAGAAGGTAGAAATCCAAAAACAAAAGAAGTGAAATTGATTTCGGAAAGACATGTAGTTTTATTCAAACCCTCAAAAGACTTTAAAAAATTTATCAATAATAATAGTGCCTAAAAAAAATAACAGCACATATAAAACAATTGGTGAGGTTTTAGAAATATTGAATTCAAATATTGATACTCAGAAAAAAATTGAACTACATACCATTAGGTTTTGGGAGAAACAGTTTAAGCAATTAAATCCTAAAAGAATTAATAATAGACGATATTACGATAATAAAAATATTGACACTTTATTAAAAATTCAATTCTTGCTTAAAAATCAAGGGATGACCATAAGTGGTGTAAAAAAAACATTAGATAATAATAATTTAGATATTGACCTTAATGAAAAAAAAAATATAAATGCAAATAATATTAAATTTAGATTGAACAAAATAAATAAATTAATAAAAAACTTAAAATAAACTAAATGGCAAAAAAATCACACGTAAAAGTAAGACTCGTACCAGAAGCAAAACCTGATAGCGCTTTTTATTATTATGTTAAAAAGCCATCTGGTGGTGAAAAAGCTAAAATAAAGTTAAAGGCTAGAAAATATAATCCTGTAACAAGAAAACATGAAATTTTTATAGAAAAAAAGTTACCACCACACAGTAAATAATTATTTATTTCGTTTATTAAAATTTCTATATTCATACTCTATAAAAGCATAAATCATGTTTTTCCAAATTCTATTGCTTATTTTTGGATCAATGCCTTTTTTTATTGATTTAGATCTAATATTTTTAAGGATTAAATTTATGCGTTTTTTATCAATTATTTCTTTTTTAAATTCTTTTAGTGATAGCACTTTTTTCACATGATTGGCTCTAATTTTTAATAAATTAAGCAATTTATTATCAATAGCATCTAGTTTTTTTCTTAAGATTAATAATTTTTTTTTATTATTAGGCGACATTTATTCTTTTGGAATTAATATTAAATATTATATCTATTTAATTATGTACTTAAACGATAAAAACACTAAAAAATATTTATATTATTGGTTAATAACCATGTTTGGACTTGTTTCCGGAATAATTGTAGTTGGTGGCTTAACAAGACTTACTGATTCAGGTTTATCAATTACTGAATGGGAACTATTTAAAGGTTTATTGCCACCTTTGTCATCCTCTGAATGGATTTATTATTTTGATTTATATAAAAAAATACCTGAATACAAACTTCAAAATTTCAACATGACTTTAGATGAATTTAAAATAATATTCTGGTGGGAATGGTTTCATAGATTTTTAGGTAGATTAATTGGTATTTTTTTTCTAATACCACTCATTTATTTTACATTAAAAATGGGTATAAAAAAAACATTCTCATTTCACATCATCTTTTTTTTAATTTGTTGTCAGGGTGTAATTGGATGGTTTATGGTTTCAAGTGGATTAGTGAATAGAGTAGATGTTAGCCACTTTAGACTGTCTTTACATTTAACTACAGCCTTTATTATTTTATCCTTAATATTGTGGCAAATTTTAAAACTTAAAAAAACAAATGAAAAACAAAATCAATTTATAAAATACAATCTACCTTCAATATTTTTATTTACAATTTTTTTACAAATAATTATTGGTGCCTTCGTTTCTGGTATGGATGCTGGGAAAATTTACAACACATGGCCATTGATGGGAAATAATTATTTTCCTGATGATAATAGTTTTTTTAATCTGTTCAATTTAAATGCACTAAGTGATCCATCTTTAGTTCAATTTCTTCATAGAAATTTAGCATACGTTATTTTATTAATATTTTTTACAATCTTATATTTTGTGCTTAATTATAAATTATTGAAATTTTATTCAATTATTAAAATTCTAGGTACAATTCTTGTAATTCAAATAATTTTGGGAATTTTAACAATTTTAAATGGTGCACAAATGTTAATTGCATCTATGCACCAAATTAGTTCTATAGCATTAATAAGTTTTAGTATTTATTTTTTATTTTTAAATACCAAAAAAACTTAACTAACAGCTTTTAGGCTAGGTTTACCTGAAGCATCTAAAGCTTGTTTTAAGTCAGCAATAATATCATCCGGATGTTCAATTCCAATTGATAGTCTAACATAACCAGGTGTAACACCTGCAGCTAACAATTCTTCTTCTGTTAATTGGCTATGAGTAGTTGTAGCTGGGTGAATAGCTAAACTTCTTGCATCACCAATATTAGCAACATGATAAAACATCTTAAGAGCTTCAATAAATTTTTTTCCAGCCTCAACACCTCCCTTAACTTCAATACCTATTAAAGCACCATTTCCACCAGAAAAATATTTTTTTGTTCTATCGCCTACAGCACCTTTATGGAGGGTAGGATATATAACTCTCTCTACATTTTTATGTTTAGTTAAAAAATCTACTGCCTTTTCAGCATTAGAACAATGTTGCTTCATTCTTAAAGGAGCAGTTTCTAAACCTTGTATAATTCCCCAAGCATTATCAGGAGCTAAAGGAGCACCTAAGTCACGAAGCAAACATACTCTTGCTCTAACTGCAAAGGAAACATTTGCACCAGTTAATTGTGGAACTACTTCACCCCATTTTGCTCCTCCATAACTCATATCTGGTTCGTTAAACAATGGTTGTCTTTTTGGATCTGCTGTCCAGTCAAAATTACCACCATCAACTAAACATCCTCCAATTACTGTACCATGTCCTCCGATAAATTTAGTTAAAGAGTGAACTACTACAGCAGCACCATGATCTAATGGCTTACAAATAATTGGAGCAGCGGTATTATCCATAATTAAAGGAATGTTATGTTTTCTTCCTATATCTGAAACCTCTTTAATTGGAAAAACTCTCAATGCAGGATTTGGTAACGTTTCTGCATAGAAACATCTTGTTCTCTCATCAATTGCTTTTTCGAAATTTTTTGGATCTGATGGATCAGCATATCTAACTTCTATACCTAATTTTTTTAATGTATGAGTAAAAAGGTTAACAGTTCCACCATATAAGTCAGTTGAGCTAACAAAGTTATCACCAGCTTGGCAGACGTTAACAATTGCGAATGTAGAAGCTGCTTGACCCGATCCTACCGTAACACAAGCTAATCCATTCTCTATAGCCGCTACTCTTTTTTCTAGTACATCATTTGTCGGGTTCATTATTCTTGTATAAATATTTCCAAATTCTTTTAAGGCAAAAAGATTTGCTGCATGGCCAGTATTATTAAATTGATATGAAGTTGTTCTGTAAATTGGTACAGCAACAGCTGTTGTGGCAGGATCGCTTCTATACTCTCCACCATGTAATGCTATCGTTTCCGGATTTTTTGATTTACTCATAATATTACTCCTTTTTTTGTGTTTCTTTTATGTCTAGGGCACACAATAAAGTTAAATTACCCTTTTAAAAATAACTAAGCGTATCATAGTGAGAATGCATAAAACAAGCTAAATATAATAAATTGACAATGTAATATTATTAAGTATTAATCCGGCTCAATATGACAAAGTTTGTTAAAAAAGAGGAAATCAATTCTAAGTGGTACGAAATTGATGCTAAAAATGCGGTTGTTGGTAGATTGGCTACGATAATTACAAAAATATTAAGAGGTAAAAATAGCGCTAAATATACACCACATATGGATCATGGTGATTTTGTTGTTGTTAAGAATATAGAACACATAAAATTTACTGGTAATAAATTTGAAAATAAAAAATATTACAGACATACAGGTTATCCAGGTGGTATAAAAGAGACGACACCTGAAAAAATTAGTAAAAAAAAACCGGAAGAAATTTTGAAGTTAGCAGTAAAAAGAATGCTTCCTGGAGGACCCCTCGCTAAAAAACAACTGTCAAAACTTAAAGTTTACATTGGCGAAAATCATCCTCATTCAGCACAAAATCCTGAGATTATAAAGATAGAAAATTTAAATAACAAAAACATTATCAGAAATTAAAATGACACAAACTTCTAGCACTGAAAATTTAGATTTTAAAAACAGTAAATATGCTACTGGAAGAAGAAAAAAATCAATCGCAAAAGTTTGGTTAAAAAAAGGTTCGGGCAAAATAATAGTTAATGGAAAAGATTATGAACAGTACTTCAAAAGAGTTAATCATAAGAGTGAATTAACCAAACCATTTGAAATTATAAATCAGTCAACTTCTTATGATGTAAGATGTTCAGTTAAAGGTGGTGGTCATAGTGGACAAGTTGGTGCTATGATACATGGAATTTCTAAAGCATTATTACAGTTTGACTCAACTTTAAAGCCAACACTTAAAAAAGAAAAACTTACCACCAGAGATTCTAGATCAGTTGAACGTAAAAAATACGGTCATAGAAAAGCTAGAAGAAGTTTTCAGTTTTCTAAAAGATAATATCTTTTTAAATATCAACTGTTAATATAATCAATATGAACAAACTTAATGTTTTAGTTGCGGGATCCACAGGTTACATAGGAGTACAACTTGTAAAACTGTTATGCAATCATAAATATATAAAGATAAAATATCTTTGTGGTAATTCGTCAATTGGTAAAAATATACATTTTTATGATAAAGAATTAAAAAAATATAATTTGCCAAAAATTATTAAGATTGACTATAAATACTTTAAAGAAGTAGATGTAATCTTTACAGCTTTACCTAATGGACAAAGTCAAGCAATTGCAAATAATTTAAATGAAAAAAATATACTAATAGATTTATCAGCTGATTTTCGACTTAAAAAAGCTAATATTTATCAAAAATTTTATAAAATTAAACATAAGTCTAAAAAATTATTAAATAAAAGCGCATATGGATTATCTGAATTAAATCGAAAAAATATAAAAGATAAAAAAATTATTGCATGCCCTGGTTGTTATCCAACTTCAATTATTGTTCCGCTCTATCCTTTATTTAAAGCTAAATATTTAAAAAAAAATAAGGTTATAATCGACTCAAAATCAGGATATTCAGGTGCGGGTAGAGGAATTTTAAAAAAAGCCAAAAAAATAAATTTATTTAAATCTTTAAGTGCCTACGGAATACCTAATCATCGACATAATGCTGAAATTAGTCAGGAGCTTTCTTATTTATCAAATAAGAATAAATTTAATTTTACTCCTCATATTTTACCTATGTTCAGAGGAATTTTATCTACAATATATGTTGAAAAAAAAGAGACAATAAGTACTAAAAAAATTCTAAATTTTTTGATAAAATTTTATAAAAAACATAAGTTTATTCGAATTTACAAAAAAAATACTCTTATTGGTACTAAAAATGTAATAAATACTAATTATTGTGATATTTCGATTTGTGAAACAAATGATAGTAATAGATTAGTGATTTTATCTGCTATAGATAATTTGATAAAAGGTGGTGCAGGTCAAGCAATACAGAATTTAAATATTAAATTTGGCTTTAAAATTGATGAGGGTTTAATCTAATGAGAATTATATTACTATTTATTTTCGCGATTTTATTATCATGTAGTAATAACTACTCTAAAAATAAATCGATTAAATTTGATATTAATGAAGATTTAACATTTGATGAGTTTAAAATGTTAATAGAGAATAAAGGTTTAGAAAAAGATTATCCAGATATAAACAAATGAAAAAAGATATAAATATTGCTGTCGTAGGATTAGGTCAAATTGGAAATTATCTTTTAAACGAGCTTAAAAATAAAAAAAAAGAGATAAAATTACTAACTGGTAAAAATATAAATGTTGTAGCCATATCTGCTAAAAACAAAAATAAAAAAAGAAAATTTAAAATTAATAAAAATATTTTTTACAAAAATCCGTTTAAAATTTTAAACCATAAAAGAATAGATATTTTATTTGAATGTATTGGTCAATCAGATGGCATATCAAAAAAAATTGTCGAAAAAGCACTCAAAAATAAAATACATGTAATAACACCAAATAAAGCATTAATATCAAAACATGGAGATTATTTAAGCAAAATCGCAGAAAACAAAAAAGTAAATCTTGAATTTGAAGCATCTGTAGGAGGTGGAATACCAATATTAAGAACTATTAAAGAAGGATTATCAACAAATGTAATCACAAAAGTTTATGGAATATTAAACGGTACATGTAATTATATTTTATCAGAGATGGACAAGACAAATGATAATTTTAAAAATGTGTTAAAAAAAGCACAATCTTTAGGATATGCAGAACCTGGTGATCCAAAATTAGATATAAACGGTTACGATACTTTAGCAAAAGTAAGAATTTTATCTTCTCTGGCTTTTAAAAAGAAAATTTCTAGAAATAATCTACTTATGGAGGGCATTGAATTTATTGAACCAAAAGATTTTGAAATAGCAAATCAATTAAATCTGAAAATAAAATTACTAGGTATAACAGAGATCATAAACAACAAATTATTTGAAAGAGTTCATCCATGTTTAGTTAAAAAAAAAAGCTATATTGGTAATGTAGATGGTGTTATGAATGCAGTTATATTAGAAGGTAAACCTGTAGGTGAAAGCATATTACAAGGGGAGGGTGCTGGACCCGGACCCACATCATCTGCTTTAATGTCAGATCTTCTTTCTATCTTAAGAGGAAATATTAAAAATCCATTAGGAGCTTCTAGTGATAAAAGAAAATTTATATCTCCATTTAATATAAATAACTACGAAAATTCTCTTTACCTAAGATTTGAGGTTAAAGACAAACCTGGTGTACTTTCTGAAATAACAAAAAGTTTAGCAAAAAATCACATATCCATTCAAAGAATGATACAAATACCTGACAATAAACTTAAAACTGCATCTATAGTGATTATTACTCATAAAACTAAACAACTTAATTCAGATAATTGTCTAAAATCATTAAAAAAAAACAAAAAGATTCTTAAGAGGCCTGTGTTATTAAGACTTTTTAATTGATGAATATATTATTCCACTGTCCAACAAAATTTGATTTAAATTCAATAAATAATAGCAAGTTAGGTGGTATAGAAACACTCAACTTGGAACTATGCAATAATCTTTCATCAAAAGATCATAATATTTATCTTTCGACCGTATGTAAAAAAGTCATTAAAAGAAAAAATTTAACAAATCTTCCAATATCTAAATTAAAGAAAGAGAAACATAATTTTAAATTTAACTATGTAGTAAGTTCAAATGATCCTAATATTTTTAATTTATTTAAAGATTCAAAAAAAATATTATGGATGCATAATACTTTAGCTATAGAAAAAGCTTTAAGAAAAAAAAAATTATTATCAATTATAAAAAATAAGATAACCGCAGTTTTTGTAAGTAAATATCTTGAAAGAAAGACATCAAATTTATATTTTTTTAATAAAAAGATTATTATACCTAACTTCTTGTCAAATAAATTTATTAATGAAAAATATAATTATAAAAGAAAAAATAATTTTATATGGTCTGTACAGAGAGAAAAGGGCTTAAAAGAGACCTTAGATGCATGGGTAAATTATATTTATCCCAAAAATAAAAAAACTAAATTATTTATTTTTGGCATTGATAAAAGCAAATTTAAAAAATTAAAAAATTATTACAAAAAATATAATATAATTTTTTTAGGAAGGGTTAAAAAAGATAAATTAAAAAGAGCATACAAAACATCTTTAGGCATGATATGTCTTGGATATGATGAAACTTTTTGTCTTAACGCCATAGAAGCTAATGCATGTGGTTTACCTGTTATAACTTTTGGCGAAACTGTATTGAAAGATATAATTAAGAATAATTATAATGGTTTTATCGTGAAAGATTATAAATCTTTATCATTTAAAATCTTAGAATTAATAAACAAAAACATGGCTAATAAAAATAAATACATAAATAATTCAATTAAGAGTTCAAAAAAATATCATTTTAATAAGATAAAAAAAAAGTGGATAAAGTTGTTTAATAACAAATGAATATCTATAATGACATAACACTTATAATAGTTTGCTTTAACAGTTATAAATTGATCCAAAAAAATTTATCAGAAATAAGTAAATTTAAAACAATTATTGTAGATAATTCAAAGTCTGATGAAATTCGTTCACTAGTGCAGGAAGTAAAAAACATAAAATATATAAAAACAAAAAAGAATTTAGGATACGGAAAGGGTAATAATTTAGGTGTATCAGAGAGTAAAACGCCATTCATTCTTATTTTAAATCCAGATATTTTGGTTAACAGTGCCTCTATTGAAATTTTGTACAAGTCATATTTTAGTTATGAGAATATCGGAATTTTAGCTCCTGCGTTATACGATAATAGTAATAACAGAAGAAGTAATGGCAGTCTTTCCTATATTAATAGAGAAAAGATAAATAAGAAAAATATTTTAAATAATCAAAAAGCTGAGGGTAATACTTGTTACCAATTTGCAGTAGGTTGTGCTCTTTTAATCAAAAAAGAATTTTTTGATGAAATAGGTGGTTTTGACAAAGATTTATTTATGTATTTTGAAGATAATGATTTATGTGACAAAACTGTTGAAAAGAATAAGTCAATTATAGAAATACCGGAGTCAAAAATGATACATTTACAAGGTTTGTCTGCAGATAACTCTTTTTTACAAAACTGTAAATTATCAATAATACATAAGATTTCTGAATATATATATTATAAAAAAAAAACTAATTTTTTTAAGTTAAATAAAAAAATACTTGTTAATTTTTTTGATTATTTTCAAAGATTTTTTATTAATATTATAAAATTTAAATTTAATAAATCTTTTAAAAACTTATTGCGTATTTTATCTATAATTTTGTACATTTCAAAACTTTATATATTTTTATACTAAAGCTTATGGAAAAATTAAATATTATAAAAATGTTATTTAATCGAATTTATTATTTTTTATTTGTTGAAAGATTTGACAAAAAATTAAAATTAGAATTTCCACCAAATATATATAGATGGGATTTAATACAGTATATTATCGATAAATATAATTTCAAGGATTATTTAGAAATTGGATGCGATAAAAACCAATCATTCTCTAAAATTAAAATTGATAATAAAATAGGAGTTGATCCTATTGAAGGTGGCACTATCAGATCAACTAGCGATGAATTCTTTGAACAAAACAAAAATAATTTTGACATTATCTTTATAGATGGTCTTCATCTTTATTCACAAGTCCTTAAAGATATAAACAATTCTCTTAAAATATTAAACAAAAATGGTTTTATATTAGTTCATGATTGTTTGCCTAGATCTTTAGCTCAACAAGCTGTGCCAAGATATAGAGCATCATGGAATGGTGATGTGTGGAAAGCTATTGTTGAATTAAGAACTAAAAATAATCTTAATATATTTACATCTCAAATAGATTTTGGTGTTGCTATAATACAAATTTCAGAAAATAAAAAACTGTTAAAATTGGATATTAATGATTTTAGTAAATTAAAATTTAAAGACTATTACTATAATTATAAAGAATTTATGAATATTTTGGACTATGAAGATACACTAAATAAGATTTAAATCTTTAGTTTATTTAAAGCGTTATTCTTAAATATATTGGCTTCTTTAATATATCTTCTTACCATTTGAGTTGTTTTATGACCAGTCATTGCCATAATACTACGTTCATCAGCACCAGATTCTGCTGCAACAGTTGCAAAACCAGATCTTAAACTATGACCTGCAAAATTTTTATTTTCAATACCTGCTAAATTTAAATATTCTTTCATTAATAAAACTACAGATTGGTCGGTTAATCTTTTTTCTGTTAGAGATAAACCTTTAGAAAATCTTCTAAAAATAGGTCCAGATTTAATTTTAGAAATTTCTAGCCATTTTTTAAGATTGACAATCGGACAATAAGTTTCATTAGTGAAGTAGGGTAGACCTTTAATCATCCCTTCACCGAATTGATCAGTTTTTGATCTTTTAATTGTAATTTTAAGACCCTCAGGTACAAATTCCAAATCTTCATGATCGATTGAAATTAATTCAGTTCGTCTAAATCCACCTCCAAAGCCAACTAATATAATTGATTTGTCTCTAAACTTCTTAATATCCTCAATTTTTTGTACATTTATTACATTAATTATAGATCGTAAATGATTGATTAATATAGGTTTTTTACCTTTTTGAATACTTCCTTTTACCCTTCTTATTCCCATTAAGTTTTCAATAATGATTGGATGTTTTGTATCTAAATAATGACCTTTTAGTTTATGCACCATGCTAATTGAGACTAATCTTCTTCTTAAAGTGCTGATTTTTGAATTTTTAGAAAGATGAGTAAGGTATAAAGAAACAATTTTAGGTTCTGATGGCAATGAGTTTAAACCATGCTTAGCACAAAAAGCTGCAAAATCTTTAAAGTCTGATTTATAAGCCCTTAAAGTGTTATTTGATTTAGAATTTTTGAGGTTATTTAAAGTTGCCTCATGAAGCGATTTTAGATCTGTTGTCAGTTCATTCATATAATTACTATTGATAACAATTAATTATCAATAGTAATATATTATTAAAAATACTTTGTCAATAACAAAAGTTATTAACACAATCCACATAGGACCCTTAAATCAATCAAAAAGTGATACATACAACCATTATTATTTGTTAAGTTTAATTAATTAAGGGGCAACCCTTAACTGGCCGACTGGGGAAAGGCCGAGAGGACCAAGCCCAGGGGGCAGAAAGTCTTACGGAGTAGCGCTAAAATCGTAAGGCGGAAGGCATGGCGGTAGCGCATACAACGACGTGCCAAAACTACTGTTCTTTGCACCGTAAAAAGTGCAGAGAAACAGGGGTTTTTTTTCATGAAAGGTACTAAATTTCAAATCAAAGTCTGGACATATCTTAAAAAGATCCCCAAAGGATCAGTTAAAACATATAAAGATGTTGCAATAGCCATAAATCAGCCAAAAGCAGCGCGAGCTGTAGCAAATGCCTGTGCTAAGAACCCATATGCCCCAAAAATACCCTGTCATAGAGTAATTAGGTCAGATGGAGGTCTTGGTGGCTATTCTGGCAGAGGTGGGGTAAAAAAAAAAGTAAGTTTATTAAGGTCTGAAAAAGTTCAAATTTAACCCTTTTTATTCGATATAATTGTTAAAAAAGCTTATAAAATCAACAATTATTAATCAATTTTTTATTTTTACAAGAAATTATTATATTTCACCCTTTAGTTGTACCATATAAAACAATTTGCTTAAATTTGACCCTTCTATGCTCGTTTAAATAGCATATTCAGATACTGCATCTCTACACTATTTAAGAATATCAACACTTCTAGAAAACTCTATTTTTTGGTTTGCAATCGATATTTTTGATTTAAAAGTCTTATATTCAGTGTTTTTATAATATTAATAAATAACACAATTAATTTATTAGTATTATTACATAATTAATTGTACAAATTTATCAAGCTATAATAAGTAAATATATTTAATAAAAACAATAGTATACATATTAGTATTAAAGTAAAACTTTAAGAATTAGTAAACTTAATTTACCTATATTTTTATGTTCTTAACAATATTCTCTCTTCTAGAAATATATATTCCACTTAAAACTATAATAAACAAGCCTAAAAAAGTCCAACTATCAGGAAAATCACCAAAAAAATAATAAGCAATAATGATATTAGTTACGATCTCAAAATAGCTAAATGGAGCTAATTTGGAAGCATCAGCATACTTTAAAGATAAAATAATAAATAGATGGCCTATGCAAGCAAATAATCCGATTGCAGCCATTATAGACCATTGATTAAAAGTTGGAGAAATCCAAACAAAAGGCATAAATGTTGTAGCGATAATGACCCCTACTACACCTGTTAATAATAAAGTTAACAATGGGTTATCTGAAGTACTAAGCTTACGAGTGATTATTAAATAAAAACCATACATAATACCAGTTCCAAGTGCTGCTAAACTTGCTAAATTTATTTCTAGGAAACCTGGTCTAATGACAACTAGAGACCCTAAAAAACCAATAATAACTGCTGTCCATCTTCTGTAGCCTACAGACTCACCCAAGAAAAAGGAGGAGAAAGCGGTTACAACTAGTGGAGCCACAAATGCAAGTGTTAATGCTTTAGGAAGCGAAATAACTGAAATTGAGTAAAAAAAACTTATGTTCGCAGTTAATAAAATCAAACCTCTGATTAATTGTAATTTTGGTTTGTCAGTCCAAACTAAATACTTTTTAAAGAAAAAAAACATTAAAGGATAAATAAATAATACTGTGAAAAAATATCTAGCCCAAGTTATTTGAAGAACTGGAAGGTCGGCACTTAAATATTTTGCAAAACCATCCATGATGGGTAACATTACCCAGGCTAATAAGTTAAAAATTATTGCTTTCATTAAGAAAAAAATCTTAACGCTATATAAACTACTATCGGTATTGTTACAAAAGAAATTAAAGTAGAAACAACAATGGTGCTAGCTATGCTATCAACTATTTTTTTAGGTGAATATATTGAGCCAACTAAATAATTTAAAACTGCGCTTGGCATTGAACATTGAATTAGAAGTACTCCTGCAGCATATCCTTTGAGATCAAATATAAAAATTAGCAAAAAACCAATAGCAGGACCAATTATCATTCTTGTAAAAGATGAGATTAAAGCATTGGATAAAGAAATAACTTTTAATCGTGTTAGGGCAATACCCAGAGACATAAGTATAAGAAAAATAGTAACATACATTAACCATTCTGTTGTGTTAACAACAAAAACAGGCATTTTTATTTCATAAAAAAGTGTAATTATAGAAAATATAATTGCATAAAAAGGTGGATTTTTTAGTATGACATTAAGATTAAATTTTCGATCTGCCAAAAATACACCTAAAGTGAAATGTAGCAAGATTATTAATGAACTTATAGAGGCTGATACACCTAGACCTTTTGATCCATAAGCAAACATACAAATGGGCAAACCCATATTTCCAGTATTAGGGAGAATTAAGGGAGGTAGTTCTCTAATTATATCTTTAGTATTTAATAAATATAATGTTATTGAACCTACAAAAGAAAATAAACATATTGCTAATAGATAATACCAAAAATACTCTTGAAAAATTTTAAAGGTTATACCAGTTGATGTTATTGCATAAATAATCATTGCAGGTGTGCCTATGTTTGCAGCAAAACTAGTAATAAAAGTGGTATCTATTTTTGGGTTGGTTTTACCCAAATAATAACCAATACCAACAATAAAAAAAACAGGAAATAATACTTCAAATAATTTTATATATATTTCCATTTATTTGTTTGGAACGTAAACTAGATCATCATGTATCCAATTAACTAATTTATAATTTTGATTTTCCATGAATTTATTTAATTGTGAGTTTAAAATATTATTAATTTTTTGATTATAAAATTCTTTAATTTCGTGATCTATAAACTCTAAAACTACAAGTTTAGGTTTATATTTATTAAAATCTAAACCCTTTAAAACCTCAATTTCATAACCTTCAACATCAATACTCAAAAAATCAATTTCTATGTTTTTGTAAATACTGTTTGCAATTATTTCATTTAAAGTCGAAGTAATAACTTTTTTTACTTCTGCTGCTTTTGATCCTTCTTTTATTGATAGAGTATTAATAGCTGATTTGTTATGAAAGAAATAAAGATTTTTTTCCTCAGAAGAATTTGAGATTGCAGCTTGAATATTTGTATCTTCTTTTCTAAAAAAATTAAACATATCAATAGAGCCAAAATCTAAATCAATATTAATGCCCCTCCATCCTCTTTTATATAGAAGGTATGTATTATTGTTTAAAAAGGGTTGATGGCAACCAACATCAACAAAAAAACCTGTTTTTTTTTGTTTAAAAAAATCCTCAGCCATCACGTCTATTCCCCAATTTGAATGGAAAATTCTTTTTTTTAAAAATTTCATTGATTTTATATACTGGTAAAAAAAATAAATAATCTTAAATAAATTTCTTTTTTTTTTATATAGAAATTTATTTTTTAGTTTTTCTTCTAATTTCATTAATCAAATTTATTCCCAAATAACTTTTTGTTTTAATTTATAATCAAATGACTTAGATAAAATATATTCAGATATGATATCCGAATTAAAATATTTTAAGTATTTCAATTTACCTCTTTTAGCTATTTGTTTTCCTGACTTTTTATCTTTTTTATATTTATTTAACTTGTAACTAAGGTCATTAATGTTTTTATAAAATACAATTTCTTTATTACTGAAGAAATCAGTAAGTAAAGTATTTTCATCTATAAATGTTAATAAACCATTGCCAACTAATTGTACTATTCTATCACTACTATAATACTTAATCGGTTTTCCTCTGCTTAAATTAAGGCCCATATATGAATTAGCAATTTTTTTTATAAACTGGTCTGCCCAAATCGGCTGAACATTATTCATGCCATAAACATCAAATTTGATGTCTTTATTTAAATTAATTAGTTTATTAATAAAATTTTCTCTATCATCACCCTTTCCAGACTTTAATTGACCTCTATGAACACCGTGGCTCATTGCAAAAAAAACATCATAAGGACAATTCTTGTTAAAATTATTTAATGTTTCAAAAGACTTGTCTGCGGGATTAGGCATAAAATATGAGTTAGGAATATTTATAGATAAAGAAGAAGGATCAGTTGTTAAAAAAGTGGTATTTAAAAATTCCTTCTTATCTAAAATTCTTTTTGAATTACTTTTATGATCAGGTCCATACTTAGAAAGAGGGTCTAAAAACCACTGTGAAAAAACTATATCTTTATTTATATCTTTCATTTTTGATAATGTAGAATTTAAAACTCTATCAGCGTGACCTAAAATAACTATATCTGGTTTAAAGTTGTTAAATGCCTCTATTATTTTGTTTTGTAGTGTTTGTTTACCTGAAAAATCTTTAATACTTTTATAATTATGAATAATATCTCTATCGCTTAAAGTTAGTACGTTATGTCCATTTCTAATAAAACCATTATTTAATCTACGTCCTGTATTATAATGTAATCTACCATCAAATCTCTCATTCAAATTGGTAATATGCATGATTTTAAAAGATTTATTTTTTTTGGTATAAAATATTTTTCTAGCTGCAAAAGTAGCTCTAATTTCATCAATTAAATTAGAAATATATTTATGGTCAAAAATAAAATTTTTATAATTAAGTCTTTGGGACTTTTGTAATAGCCTTTTATTTAATATTAGATTTTCTATTGTTTTATAAAGTTCATCCGATGATAAATTTTTTAAAATAATCGCATTATTAGAAGTTTCTGGTAGACCACCTCTGTTACTTATAATTACTGCACAACCCCTACTCGCTGCCTCTAAACTCGTTCTACCGAAAGGCTCTTCCCATCTAGAGCAAACAACAGATATACTTACTTTTTTTAACAGATTCAACACATTGTCATGTTTTACATATCCAAGAATTTTTAAATTTTTATGTTCAAAATAAAGTTTTTCTCTTGGCTCATCACCTATTACCACAGCTTTCCATTTTTTATGTTTATTTAAAATTTTAATAATTGTTTTGCCAAAAATATCGTAACCTTTTGCACTATTTAATTTACCAATAAAGGAAATTAATTTTTTTTTATTATTAAAATTGACTTTGGTTCTATTTGTAGATTGATAACAGACAAATGTTTTTTGTTTTAATAGTTTTTTATTGTCAATTCCAATAAAAAATCTTTCTTGAGACCATTCACTATTGAATAGTATTTTATCGATTTTATTTATAAGAAATAATCTGTCCTCTGTAGATTTTGATCCGTTCATTGATAATGGATCGTTATGAAAATATAAAATAATTTTTTTATTTTGCAAATTATTTAAAAATTTTATGTAATTAGGTCTGTTATGTATTTCTATAATATCGGAATTTATTATTTTTTCTTTTTCTAAAAAATTTAACACATAATTTTTTGAATTACTTCTTATCAACGATCTTTTTAATTCAATGTTTACATAATTATTTAAAAATGGTTTTTTATTAGTCATATTACCAAAAACAAAAGAGTTTTTTGAAAATTTACTATTTTGAATAGTATCCTTAACAAATAATGAAACAGCACCAGCATTTGCGGGGGAAAAATTTTCTTTATATGGAAGCAGTACAGATATCTTCATCTATCTAAAAAATTTTTTTTGATTTTATTTCTTAATTTATAATTATGTTTAAGCATATATTCTTCTTTTAAAGCAATATTTTTAGATTGGTACCCTTTTGAATATGCTAGTTTCCATAATCTACCTCTTGTGAATTTGGCACCTTTTGAATTGTTATGTAAAAGTAGTCTTTTTTTTATATTATTTGTGTATCCGACGTAAGAAATTCCATTTTTATATTTTGCTTGAGTGCTTACAATTAAATAAACAAAGTATTTCATATTGGCGGTCCCTAGGGGAATCGAACCCCTCTTTCATGGATGAAAACCATGTGTCCTAACCGATAGACGAAGGGACCAAAAAACAGTCTTTTATTGCAAAAAAAAATATTAATCAAGTTTAAAGAATTTATATCAATAGATCTTTTATAATGATTTGATTTTTTTTTTTACCATCCCAAAAATATTGATCAATAGTCCCGATTAAACTAAATTTTTTTTTATAATTAACTAAATAATCACCAATTGATGTATTAACTGCGTCAAATGCGATCGATTGGAATGATCTATTTTCTCTATTTTTTAAAATACAATTTATATGCCGATTATTAATAATTTTTGTTTTAATAGACTTAAGGTTTTCAAATAAAAATAACGGTTGTTGGTTATCGTGGCCAAAAGGTTCTAATTTCTTTAAATCTTTAAAAATAGAAGAATCATCTTTAGGCAATAATTTTTTAAAATCATAATAAAAAGTGTCTTTTTTTTTTGACATTCGAAATTCTTTATCAATAAATTCTTTTAATTTAATTAAATTTTCTTTTTTTACAACAAAACCAGCAGCCATATTATGACCTCCACCACTTTCTATTAGTTTAAAATTTAATAATTTATTTAATAAAATATTCAATTTAAATTGACCAGTAGATCTAACTGAGCCTTTATAAAAATTAAAAGATTCTGTTATTATAAAAGCAGGTCTATTAAATTTATCTTTTAATTTACCTGCGATAATACCTAAAATACCTTCATGGAATAATTTATTTACCTCGAATATAACCTTTTCATTATTTTCATATTTTTTTTAATCTATAAGGTTAATACAAAAATCTTCAATTTTTTTTCTTTTAATATTTAAAATTTGTATTTCTTCAACAATTTTTTTAATTTTATTTAGATTCATTGTACAAAGTAATTCAACAGAAAGTTTTGCATCTTTTAATCTACCTGGTGAATTAATCATTGGACCTATAGTATAAGATATATCTGCAAAGCTGATTGATCTTTTCAAAGATAAGAAATTCAACAATTGTTTAATACCAGGATTTTCAACTTTATTAAATTTATTTAAAGCAATCTTCGAAATATGTTTATTTGAATGTCTTAAGGGCATAAGGTCACAAATAGTTCCTAATAGTGCAAAAAAAAGAAAATCATAAATATTTATTTTTTTTTTTAATTTATCATTCACAAATTTTACTAAATAGAAAGTTAATGCTGCAGCACAAATATTCTGTCCCATATAATCTTTGGGATTTTTCATTGGATTTATAATATTAAAGTTTGGAGCTAATTTATGATTAATATGATGATGATCTATTATTAATACTTCTATGTTGTTTTTTCTTAAAAATTTTACTATTTCTATAGAATTACTCCCGCAATCGACAAAAATTACAATTTTTGTTTTTTTTTTTAAGTTTTTTTTTATTAAGTCTAAATTAGGACCATATCCATCATTGAATCTATTTGGAATTAAATAATAATTTGGATTTTTAATGTAATTAAAAAAATTTACTAATATTGCTGTAGAAGAAACTCCATCAACATCATAATCGCCATAAACTAAAACTAGTTCCTTTTTTTTAATAATTTTTATTAATAAATTTCTTGCTTTCAAAAAGTCTTTATTGTTAAAAAAAGGATTATTAAGTTGAAATTCATTTTCTAGTTCATTTATCTCATCTAATGAATAATTTCTGTTTAAAATAAGTTTTGATAAATCATATGACAAATTATTATCTACAGATATTTTTTCAATAATTCTATTATTTGATTTCTTCTCAGACCATTTATTTCCCGAGACAGATATCATGTAATTTTTTGAACTTTCTCTTGTATATTTTTTTTAATATTTCTACTCTTGTGAGTAACAAAAGTATCTGTCATAAAGTAATCATCAAACATTTCTATACCTTTGACCAGTTCGCCATTTGTAATTCCAGTAGCACAGAATATACTGTCTCCTTTAATAATATCTTTTAGTTCATATTTTTTTTTTAGATCAACAATTCCCATATCTTTTGCTCTTTTAGTTGCAATATCATCATCAAATATAAATCGTCCTTGAAAACCACAATTATAAGCATCAAGTGCACATGTAGCTAAAACACCTTCTGGTCCACCACCTATACCTAAAAAAAGGTCTACATCATATTTATTGTCTGTTACTAATAGTGCGCCTGAAACATCACCGTCAGAAATTAATTTTGTTTTAATTCTTAATTTTTTAGCCTCTTCAATAATTTCTTTATGTCTAGGTCTGTCTAAAATACATATTGTAATGTCCTCAAGTTTTTTATTTTTAAAATCAGCCAAATTTTTTATGTTTTTTGAAAAATCATAGTCTAAATCAACAACGCCTTTTTCTATATCAGAACCATAAGCTATTTTATTCATATAAGTTTCTGGAGCATTTAATAAATTATTCTTATATGAAACTGCAATAACGGATAATGCTCCAGGTAAATTATTAGCAGCAAAATTTGTTCCCTCTAAAGGGTCAACAGCAATATCAATATCTGGGCCATTATTATTTCCTAAATTTTCACCAATATATAACATTGGGGCTTCATCTATTTCGCCCTCTCCTATTACTACTCTTCCCTTCATTTCAATATTGTTTAATACTTTTCTCATGGCGTCTGTTGCAAGCTTGTCCACTTCATTTTTATCCTTTTTTCCAATTTTAGGAAGTGTCGCTATTGATGCTTGTTGTGTAACTTTAACAAATTCTTTTAGAAATTTTTCGTCAATCTCCATTAAGCTTTTACTTCATCAGGAACATTATTCAATTTAGTTTCAAATTCTGACAATCTTCTTTGAACAGAAATTAATTCTACTATTATTGGCCAACTTCTTACTAAATATTGTAATGAGTTTTCTACTTTGTTAAAGGCTCTTGCAATTTGTTGAACAAATCCCAACGTGATAGCTCCAGTGACTATTGTTGGGGCTAAAGCTACATATGGAACAATTACCATGCCTTGTAAATAACTCCATTTAACTGCATTAAAATACAAATAGTGAAAATACATTTTAAAATGAATTTTACGAACGTTTCCATACAAAAAATTTACACTACTTGATCCTGCATTATTTATATTATCTTCACCTAATACTAGCTCTTTTCTATAAGCAGCCTCTTCTTTTTGAATATCATATTCAATTCCAGGTAATTTAAAACCAACAGCAGCTAGTAATAACGTTCCACCTAAGGCTGATATTATAGCTACCCAAACTAAAGCGTGATTAACTTCGCCGAAAAAAGGTAACATAGTTATTTGCTTGGATAGTCCCCACAATATTGGTAAAAATGCAACAAGTGTCATTAAACTTCTTAGAAGCTCCACACCCAAACCTTCCATAATTCTAGCAAATTTTAAAGTGTCTTCTTGAACTCTCTGTGAAGCCCCTTCTGTTAAACGCGCTTTATACCAATTTTCATGGTAATAATCAGCCATTGCTGTTCTCCATCTAAAAGTCCAATGACTAGTAAAATAATCTGTAGCTACGGATATAACCATCCACACACCTGCAATTTTAGCAAATGTTAAAAGATAAGATATAAACTCTTTCTCTGATACTGAGTTAGGAGTTGTTAAGGCTTTTTGTAAAGTATCATAAAATTCGCCGAACCATTCATTAATCATTACATCAAGTTGAACTTGGTACCATGTAGAAACTAATATTATTAATGAACCAAATATGCTCCAAGGATACCATCTTCTATTTGTAAAAAATTTAAACATTTATTCTAAAAAATTGTCAGTATACGATTTTTTAACAAAAGATCTTTGATTATTTTCAATTAAAACGAATTCAATTTTATTTTTATTTGCATATTCTATTGCTTGATCTTTAGTATCAAAAAAAAGTTTTAATTCAGATAGAGTATTAGTTGAGCTTTCCCAACCCATTAAAGGGTTAATAGATATCGAATCGTCAATATATTCAAGTACCCACATTTTAGTTTTTCCAATACCCGATTGCATTGATGTTTTGGTAGGTTTATATATTTTTGCTTTTTTCTTTGTCATAAATGGTCGGGGCGGTAGGATTTGAACCTACGACCCTCTGGTCCCAAACCAGATGCGCTACCAGGCTGCGCTACGCCCCGAATTTGAATACTATTACAGTAGATAAGCTAATTTTTAAAGTATAAAGAGATCAAAAATAAAAGTATTTTAAATAGAATCTGATATATAGGAAATTATGATTATTGTTTGTCCCTGTGATCAAAAAAGTTTTAATATTGATGATAAATTAATACCCAAAGAAGGTCGCTTGGTAAAATGTGGAGTATGTAATCATACATGGTTTTTTAAACCATCGGAAAATATTGAAATAAAACAAGACTCTGCGACACCGAATACAACAATTAAGGAAGAAGAAAACAGAGAGTTTATACGGGTCAAACAAAATAAAGAAGCCATAAAACCAAAAGTAGATAAAACAAAAGAGAATAAAAAATATTTACCAGCAATCAAGAGAGAGAAAAGCAAAAATTTTTCTAAGCTATTTTTGGTTTTCTTAATAACGATAATAGCTATTGTTATCTTAATAGACACTTTTAAGGTTCCCTTGGGCTATATAATTCCAAATATCAACTTTTATTTAGACAATTTATATCAAAGTTTGATAGATATAAAATTATTTACAATAAATTTAATTAATTAGAAATGTTAAGATACTTATCAAGTCCGTTTAAGTGGTTTTTTAAATTAGAAGCTGCAAGTGGTTTAGTTTTATTAATAAGTGCAATATTAGCTTTAATAGTAAGTAACTCAGATTTATCCAAAATTTATTTTGAAACCTTGGATAAATATTTATTTATTGGAATAAATAATTTCGGAATAAAATTATCTGTTCTGCATTGGATTAATGACGCCTTAATGGCGATATTCTTTTTTTTTGTTACTCTAGAAATTAAAAGAGAATTTATTGAAGGAGAATTGTCTAATTTTAAACAAGCAATGCTTCCAATAATGGGTGCAATTGGAGGCATGGTTGTACCAGCGCTAGTCTATATTTTTATAAATTATGGTGATACGGAAACATTAAGAGGATGGGCAATACCATCAGCTACAGATATTGCTTTTTCTTTAGGAGTTTTGTCATTATTAGGATCGAGAGTTCCTATATCATTAAAAGTTTTTTTAACAGCTTTAGCAATAATTGATGACTTAGGAGCAATCATTATAATTGCTTTTTTCTATACAGGTGACTTGAAAATTCATTATTTGGGATTAATTGTTGTAGCTTTCATATTATTATTAATTTTAAATAAATTTAACGTTAAAAACTTTATACTTTATCTTTTAATCGGTATTGTAATGTGGGATTTTACTCATCAATCAGGTATACATGCCACAATAGCTGGAGTTTTATTAGCAACAACTATTCCTCATAGAAAAAAACCTAAGGAATTCTCATTATTAATCAAGATTGAACATGCAATAAGTCCTTATGTTGCATTTGGTATAATGCCATTGTTTGCTTTTGCCAATGCAGGTGTTTCTTTAGAAGGATTGTCTTTATCATCCTTCATGTCAAAAGTTCCATTGGGTATTTTATTAGGATTATTTTTAGGAAAACAATTTGGTGTTTTTATTTTTTCATACCTTTCAATTAAATTTAAATTAGCGCAAATGCCATCGAAAGCTAACTGGATTAATTTTTACGGTGTAGGGGTTTTAACTGGTATCGGATTTACTATGAGTTTGTTCGTAGGTAATTTAGCATTTATAGATAACATGAGTTATATGGATGGTGTTAAAATTGGAGTTTTAGGTGGGTCATTATTATCAACATTATTTGGATATTTTCTTATATTATTATCTCCAAAGAAATGAAATTTTCAAATTTTACTAAATTATTAGCAATTGTATTTTTAATGATCTCTTTTTTTTCTACAAAAACCTTAGCGAATTATGAAAAGGTTTTTTTTGATTTTTCTGTTGAACTTGTTAATGGAAAATTAATTGATTTAAAAGAATATAAAAATAAAAAAGCAATATTATTGGTAAACACTGCGAGTTATTGTGGTTTTACAAAACAATATAATGATATGCAAAATATTTGGGAGAAATATCAGAATAAAGGTCTATTAGTTTTAGCTGTTCCATCGAATTCATTTAATCAAGAAAAAAAAACAGAAAAAGAGGTAAAAGAATTTTGTGAAGTGAATTTTAATATCACTTTTCCAATTACTTCTATTTATGATGTTAAAGGTGATAGTGCACATGATATATTTAAATGGGCAAAAGAAAATCATGGAAAATCAGCAATACCTAAGTGGAATTTTCATAAAATTTTAATTAATAATGAGGGAAAAGTTGAGGATACATTTTCATCTTTTACAAACCCTACTTCAAATAAAATTATTTCTAAAATAGAAACTTTGCTAAATATTTAGAGTTAAACCATCATAAGCTGGTATAACATTTTTAGGTAACTTTTTTTTAATCTGGTTGTAGTCAATAGAACTTGCTAAATTTGTTAAAATTGTTTTTTTTGGCTTTATATTTTTAATTAGTAATAGAATATCTGTTAGACAATAATGTGATGGATGTTGATTATATTGAAGGCAATCAATTACTAGATATTTAAGATTAATAAGTGATTTTAAATCCTTTTCATGTATTTTACTTACATCACTAGCATAAGCTAATTTATTGTTAATTACATAACATATACTGTCAATATTTCCATGTTCGACCTTTATAGATTTGAGACTAATAATCTTTCCATTATCTTTATATGAATGTTTTTTTTTTAAAGAATTATTCTGTAATATAGGTGGATACTCTCTATTTTTTTTAAAACAATATCCAAATGAATTGAGTAAATACTTTTTTGTTAAATTATTAGTATATATATCTATTTTTTTTCTATTCTTTAAATAAAAAAAACGTAGTTCATTTATACCATGAGTTTGATCTGCATGATGATGGGTATAAAAAACTTTATCAATATTATTAATTTTATTCTTGATTAATTGCTGTTTTAAATCAGGTGATGTATCGATCAAAACATTTTTATTTTTAGATTTTATTAATGCACAACATCTAGTTCTATAATTTTTTTTATTTTTTGGATCACAATTACCAAAAAAACCATCAATTCTAGGAACTCCTAATGAACTACCGCACCCTAAAATTATAAATTTTATGGACATTAATTTACTTCAAATAATTTTTTGAAATTTTGTGAAGTTATCAATTCTATTTCTTGTGGAGAAATATTCTTTATTTTTGCCATATGTTCTAAAGTATACTTTAAATAACTAGGTTCATTAGTTTTTCCCCTTTTGGGTACCGGAGCAAGAAATGGGCTATCTGTTTCAATTAATATTTTATCTGAAGGGATAAAATTAAAGGTATTATTTAGATCTGCGCTCTTTTTAAAAGTTATAATACCACTTGCAGAAAAATATGAATTCAAATCAAGCATTTTTTTTGCAAGTTCTAAACTTCCAGTATAACAGTGCATCAAAATTTTTATATTTTTATTTTTATATTTGTTTAATAATTCAAATGTTTCATCTTCTGCATTTCTAGAGTGTATAATAATTGGTTTATTCAATTCAATGGATGCAAGTATATGTTCTTCAAAACTATTAATTTGTGAAACTTTGTCACTATTGTTGTAGTAAAAATCTAAACCTGTTTCCCCTACCCCAATAATTTTTTTATTCTTAGAAACATTTTTAATTATTTGGTCCTTACTTATACTGTTAGTATTAGCTTCATGGGGGTGTATACCAAATGTGCCGTATATTATTTGATCTTTTTTTACCAAATTTTCTACTTCAGAAAAGTTTTTGTTAGTTGTGCAAATAGTTAAAATTTTTTCTATACCAACATTTTTAGCCCTTTGCATAACTTCTTCAAAATTATTAATCAATGGTTCACGGTCTAAATGGCAATGAGAGTCAATCATTTATTATCTTTTTAATAAGTATATTAATTTTATTTATTTTCATACCTTGTTTTAAAAACTCATTATTTAGCAATGAATTAAAGATGATATCTTTTTCTTTAATATTAAAAATATTTAAAGCTTTTAAAGAAGTTTCAGGTATAATTGGATACATTAAAATAGAAATTTTTCTAATTAATTCTAAGCTAACATAGATAATAGTATTTAATCTATTAATATCGTTTTTTTTATTCCAGGGTTCTTGGTCATTAAAATATTTATTAGCTCCAAACAAAGTCTCCATTAAAAAATTCATATAAAAATTTATATCTTGTTTATTTACCGCATTTTCAATTTTACTGTAATTTTCTTTAAATCTATTTAATATATTTAAATCTTCATTATTAAATTTTATATTTTTTGGGATTTCTAAATTTAAATTTTTTTCATTAAAAGATATTACTCTCTGACATAAGTTACCGTAATTGTTAGCAAGATCACTATTGATAGAATTTTCTAATTTTTCTTTTGATATATTGCCATCGTTGCCAAAAGAAACTTCTTTTAATAAATAAAATCTTAAAGGATCAAGACCATATTTATCAATAATTTCTAAGGGGTCTAATATATTTCCTTTCGATTTAGACATTTTTTCCTCATTAGATAAAATCCAACCATGACCGTATATAGTTTTAGGTAAAGGTAAATTTGCTGCTAACAAAAAAGCTGGCCAGTAAACAGCGTGAAACCTTAATATGTCTTTACCAATTATGTGGACAGATGCAGGCCAGAAATTCTTATATTTATCATTATCAATATTAGGATAATCAAGTGCGCTCAAATAATTTGTTAGTGCATCTAACCATACGTAAATAATATGGTTTTTGTGGGAGGGAACATTTATCCCCCAAGATATAGATTTTCTACTTACAGATAAATCTTTAAGTCCTCCTTTAACAAAACTGATAACTTCATTTCTTCTACTTTCCGGTCTTATAAATTCAGGATTTTTATCATAATAATCCAGTAATTTTTTTTCCCAATTTGATAATTTAAAGAAAAAAGACTCTTCTTCAACCCATTCAACTTTTGAACCTGATAATTTGTTTACTTTAACATTATCTTTGTCTTCAATTTCATTTTCAGAATAAAAGGCTTCATCAGATACAGAATACCAACCTGAATATTTAGATAAATATATTTCATTTTTTTTTTCTAAAATATTCCATAAATTTTCAACTGCCATTTTATGACGTTTTTCAGTTGTTCTAATAAAATCATCATTTGAAAGATTTAAAATAGCAGACAAATCTTTAAAATTTGAGCTTATTTCATTACAAAAATCTAAGGGATCTTTTTTTGCTTCTAATGCTGCTCTTTGGATTTTTTGGCCATGCTCATCTGTACCAGTTAAAAAAAAAACATTATGTTCGCTGATTCTTTTAAATCTTGCAAAAAAATCAGCAACTATACTTGAGTATGCATGTCCCATATGAGGTTTTGCAGATGGATAATAAATTGGTGTAGTGATATAATAGTTATTTTTCATTATAAATTAAATTCTTAAATTCTAAAACATACGACTCAAAGTCTAGATTAAATTTAGTAACATCATCAAATCTTTGTGTAAAATACTTCAATAAATAAAAATATTTATTATTATTTTGTTCATTTCTAATTTTTTTATACAGAAATAATTGAACTAATAAAAAAAAATTTTTTAAGACAAATTCATTTTTTTTATAATCTTTTTTTTTAAGTATATCGGATAAAAGATTATCTAGATTAATATCGTTTATCTGTAAATTATTTTTATTACAATATTCTAACAAACTTTTAAAAAAAAGAGGGCTGATATATTTATTTTTAAAATCAGAACTTAAATCATTAAATTGATTATTTAGTATTTCATTTATTCTTTTTTCACGACCCTCATTATTCAGAAAAAATTTAAATTGTATACATCTGGATTTGATTGTAGTTAACAGTTTTTTTTTAATGTCATGAACCAATATAAAAAAAACATTATTTAAATTTTCCTCTAACGATTTAAGTAAAGAATTTGAGGAAGACAAATTCAAATATTCACTTCCATCTATCAACACAATCTTTGGCTTATTGCTGAATGATGTTATATTTAGAAAATTTTTCATATTTTTGATTTGTTCAATATCAATATTCTTTTTTTTATCTTTTAATGAAATTAGAAATAGATTTGGGTGAATATTTTTGAGCAAAAGATTATAAGTTTTGTTATTAGAATTAATTTTGTTAGTAGTTATACAATATTCATTATCCTCATCTTTTGACAATATGAAATTAATTAAATGGTAAGCCACGTTTAATTTGCCAATACCTTTTTCTCCAGTAAATAATATTGTTTGTGGTAATTTTCTATTAATATATAAATTAGAAATAAAATTTATTTCTTTTTTAAATGTAGATAGTTCTTTGCTAAAAATTTCTTCACCCATTAATTTTTAATATTTTATTTATTCTATTTTTAATTAATTCTATATTGTATTTCTTATTTTTAGACGAATCTATTAATAACTTATTCTTATTTTTTTTTAAAATATTCAAAAATCCATTTTGTACTTTATTATAAAAATTTTTGCTAAAACTGTCGTATTTATTCTTTTTTCCTGAAATATTCTTTTTTATTCTTTTAATTGGCACATAATGAAAAAAAGTAAAATTAGGTTTTAGATTACCTAGTATGAAATTGTTTAATTCCTTTATAACTCTTTTATTTATCTTAAAACCATAATGCTGGTACGCTATGGTTGAGTCTATAAATCTATCAATAAGTATAACTTTTCTATTTAAATATGGCTTAATCAAATTTTCATAATTTTCATTTCTAGCAGCTAAATAAAGTAATAAATCTGTTTTTTTTTTAAAAGTTGATTTTTTATTTAATATAATATTTCTTATAATTTCTGAATTTTTAGTGCCACCTGGTTCTCTTATTTTTATAAATTTTATTTTTTTTTTAGATAAGTACTTTGCTACCTCATTGAGATGAAATGTTTTTCCAGACCCATCTATACCTTCGAAAACTATTATTTTCTTATACATCACCCCAGATAAGATAGTTTATAGATTTTATAATTCTAGAAATAACATTGAGTTTTTTTATATCTTCAAATGCATAAACTTTAAATTCATTAATAATTTCATCCTTATATAAAATTTTTAAAATTCCTAACTCTTGATCCTTTTCTATTGGTGCAAGTATGGGTCCATTGTATTCAATATATGCCTCTAGGTGTTTTTTTCTAGCTTTTGGAATTGTTTTATATATATCGTTTTTTACGTAAACTTGAACTTTATCTTTTTTACCTAACCATACATCTAAATTGGAAATTTCTTCATCAGTTTTAGCTATTTGAATTGTATCAAAGTTAGTTAAACCCCATGTTAAAAGTTTTTTCGATTGTCTAGATCTTGAATTTTTAGTTTCAAATCCACTACCTACTGCTATTAATCTTCTCTCTCCTTTTTTAATAGAGCTAGCTAATGAATATTTTTCTACAGCAAGGTAGCCGGTTTTAATACCATCAGCACCATAATTTTTATACAATAAAGGATTTCTATTTCCTTGCGTAATTGGATCTCCCCCAGTTCGATCCCATGTAAAAGTTTTTTCCTTAAAATAAGAATAATAAACAGGATAGTTTTTAATTAAATAATTTGACATTAATAGAATATCTTCAACAGTAGAATAATTATCTGGATCATTTATTCCAGAGGAGTTTGTAAAATTAGTATTTATCATTCCAATTTCTGCAGCTTTAGAATTCATCATTATCGCAAATTCTTCCTCCGTACCAGCAACACCTTCCGCTAAAGCAACACAGGCATCATTACCAGATGCAATTATTATTCCTTTTAATAAATCTTCTATTGATACTTCATCTCCAACCATAATAAACATCGATGAATATCCTGATTGTGAAAGTCTCCATGCATTTTCTGAAACCATTACTTTGTCATCAAGATTTAGATCCCCACTTTTTAACAAATCAAATACAACTATTGACGTCATTATTTTTGTCATTGACGCAGGATAAATGGATCTTTGAATATCTTTTTCATAAAGAATTTCTCCTGACAAATAATCTTGTAAAATTGCAGTTCTAGCGTTTATATCAAAAGCAGAAATAGAGGCATTCGTTAACCAAAAGTAAGATAAAAAACAATAAAATAAAAATTTTTTAAATTTATCCATTTTTAATAATTTCAATATTTTCAAAGCCTAAAGTTCTTATACTATAAAATGCCTTTTGTAGAGAATTAATATTATTATAAGGACCTAATATAATTCTATGTGTATTCTTAGAGATAGACAAAATATTCACAATTTGTATGTCTGTTTCTTTTATTATTCTTTTTTTTAGATCTTTGGCATTTTCAAAAAAGTAAAATTCAGCTACTTTAATTACATATGAAAACTTGCTAACTTTTGTATCTTTTACTTTTTCTTTTTTAGATGAGTTTAAATCATTAATACTTATTGTGTCGACTGGAGCTTTATTGGCTACATTTTTTTCTTCTTCAAAAGTTTTAGATTTCTTTGCTAAAAAAATTGAATTGTTTTTAATTTCTTTTATCTCAATATAAGGTTGGTCATAATTTATGTTTAACTCATCTGAAATACGTTTAGACACAATTGAATTATAAAAGTCCAAATTTTTTATTTTTCTTGAAACATTTCCAACTAGAGATTTATTGTTTAAGAGATTGGTAATTTTAACTTTTGTACCTCTAGATAAATAGCTATGATGAATATCTAAACTTCTTACATCAATTTTTTTTTTTGTTATTTTATCTTTTATAAGTTCATCTGAGTAGATTAGTGTAAATCCTTTGTTAACATAAATATTATTGTCATAATTAACTTTTTTATTAACAGTTTCTAATTTACATCCTGAAAATATAAAAAATATTAAAATTATAAAAATTTTATAATTCATTTTCAAATTTGTTTTTTAATGTGCACACAGCAATTGCAAATCTTAGAGACCTATTCCATTTCAAAACTCTATCATAATTTGGAAATACCAAAAAAGCGGGTCTTAACTTATTATTATTTTTAACAATATCACTATCAGGTGTTATTACAGCTACTTTTACGTTATCACCTATGTTCAAATTTTCAAATTCTTTAATATATTTTTTATAATATTTGAATTTTCTTTTATGTTTAATTTTTTTTGCTGACGTATTTAATAATTTTCTAGGGATATTTTCATTTAACTCAATATTAAAAAAACACGGCTCATTTTTTCTCCAACCAATTTTATTTAAATAATTTGCGGCAGAGGCAAAAGAATCTTCGGCTTCTTTTAATTCAATAATCGAATTATTATTATAGTCTATGGCATAATTAGAGATTGTAGTTGGCATAAACTGAAAATTACCAAAGGCACCAGCCCATGAGCCAAATAAAATGTCTTTATCAACTTTGTTTTGGTCAATCAACTTCAGTATTGTAATTAATTCATTTGAAAAAAATTCACTTCTCCGTTTGTCGTAACTTAAAGTTGCCAAAGATGAAATTATATCCATTTTACCTAAATACGTACCGTAGTTTGTCTCAATGCCCATTAAGGCCAGCAAAAGTTCTTTTTCAACTTTGAATTCTTTGTCAACAATATTAATTAAATTTTTATTTTTTTTATAAATTCTTTTACCTTTTTTGACTTTATCTTTAGATGTTCTTTTTGAAACATAGGTTTTTGTATCTTCATAAAATTCTGGTTGATATCTGTCATACTCAATTACTTTAGGGAGAAAAATTGCATTATTCATGACTGCATCAACAGTTTTTTCTGAAATACCTTCATTAATAGCTTTTTTTTTAAATTCTATAATCCAAGAGCTAAATTTTTCATCAGAATTAACCTTGGTAAAAGTTATCAACATTAAAAGTAATGACGAGATTATAATACTAATTTTTCTCATATAAATTATTTAAATAAATCAATACGGCAATCCATATTATTATAAAACTAATAAACTTTTCAAAAGAAAATATCTCTCCATAATAAAAGTATCCTAACAAAAATTGAAAGGTTGGTGTTATATAAAATATCATACCTGTGGGTCCAAGACCAGATAACTCAACACCTTTAACATACAAAAATAGTGGTATAACAGTTATAGGTCCAGCTAAAACTAATAAAAACATCATTGAAATATTATTTGTAGAAAAATAATTAACCTCAATATTAAATAAATAAATTAGGGCTATAAGTGCAAAGGGGAATATAAAAAAACTTTCTACCAATAAACCAATATCTGTATCAACTTTAATTAATTTTCTACAAACATTATATAGTGACCAAGATATAGCAACTGTTAAACCTATCCAGGGTATAGTCTTAAATTCATATAGCATATAAAATATTGAGCATAAAACTAATATGATTGATAAGATTATTTTAAAATTTAGTTTTTCCTTAAAAAATAAGTAACCAAAAAAAACACTCATAATAGGCATTATGAAATAGCCAAAACTAGCATTTATAATTTGATTAGTTGAAACTGCATATATCCAAACGGACCAATTTGTAAGAATTAAAATTGAAGATAAAAATAATATAAATATTTTTTTAGATGATTTTAAAATAATAAGAAACTTTTGCCATTTAAATAAAAAAAAAGTTGTAATTAATAAAAATATTGTTGTCCATAAACATCTATGTATGACTAATTCGAGCGGACCTACAAAAGATAAAGATCTAAAATAAATTACTCCAATTACACCCCACCAAAAAGATCCTAAACTACTGAGAATGATACCTTGATTAAATTTTTTCATATAATTATGACTTATTAGGGACAATTACACTTAAAATATCTTAAGATATAGTAAAAAACTTATTATGTTGTAGAAATATTTTTTTTAAATATAAATGTCTGGAGTGGAGAGATGGCTGAGCGGTTGAAAGCACCGGTCTTGAAAACCGGCAAAGGGGCAACTCTTTCCTGGGTTCGAATCCCAGTCTCTCCGCCATTAAAATTTTTTAAACCTATCAATTATATCTAGCAAATTTTTGTCTTTGATATTATCTAATGATTCTTTTTTTTTAAAAGAAATTAATGTTTCATCATCCATATTAACAAACGCGTCTAATATTTTTAATGTATCTTCATTCAACTCGTCTATAAAAGATTTAACAAAAGCGGTCATTAATATGTCCATTTCTTTTGTGCCTCTATAAGAAGCTCTATAAATAATTTTATTTTTAAGATCTTCTTTATTTTGTGACATGGATATATAAGTAATTATGTCTAATTATGAATACTTGTTATCAGATATCAATAAAATTAATGGCATTGGTACCAAAACAGCCAAATTATTTAGAAAAAAAAATATTAATACAATTTTTGACTTATTATGGAATTTGCCAAGAGATATAATAGATAGAAGTGACTTAAGAAAAATAAATCAACTTCAAATAGGTAAAATACAAACTATATCAGTAAATGTAAGGAAATATAATTTTCCCAGAGTTAGGAATTTACCTAACAGGGTATTATGTGAAGACGAAACAGGAAAATTAGATTGTATTTTTTTTAATAGTTACGAAGGATACATCAGGAAAATACTACCTTTAAACTCAAGGGTAATTATAAGTGGTAAAATTAATTTTTATAAAAACAGATATCAAATTACAAATCCAACATACTTAGATAATAACATAAATAGTATCAAGAAGGTTGATACAAAATATAGCTTAACAGAAGGATTAAATGAAAAAAAATATAACAAAATTATTAGTGAAGTTTTGAATAAAATTCCAGATTTAAATGAATGGTTAAATATAAATATTAGTAATAAATTTGAAAATATAAAATGGAAAGATGCAATTATTCAACTACATGATCCAAAAAACTTGAATAAGAAGGGTTCTTTTTACAAAAGATTAGTTTTTGATGAAATTTTATCAAGTTTTTTAATTAATTCTAAAATAAGAAAATCTGTAAAGAAACTGAAGAAAACTAAAAAAAAATTTAGTTCAAATAACATAGAACATATAACAAACAAAATAGATTTTGAACTAACAAAGGATCAGTTAAAAGCAATAAATGAAATTAACGATGATTTGAGATCTGAGCAAAAAATGTTCAGACTTTTACAAGGTGATGTAGGTAGTGGAAAAACAATAGTCGCTTTAACGTCTATTTTAAATGTTATAAAAAGCAAATTTCAGGTTGCTTTTATGGCTCCAACCGAAATATTGGCGCAACAACATTATAACTTAGCTAAAAGCTTACTGCCTGATAATGTAAAAATTGATATATTAACAAGTAAAACTGATAATAAAATTCGAAAAAAAATTATTAATAATCTTGAAAATCATCAAATTGATTTATTAATAGGAACACATTCTTTATTCCAAAATAAAATTAATTACAAAAAATTAGGATTAATTATTATTGATGAACAGCACAAATTTGGGGTAAAACAAAGAAAGAAGCTATCTGACAAAGGTGGTAAAAATTGTGATATACTAGTTATGTCAGCAACGCCAATTCCAAGAACTATGATTATGACTATTTTTGGTGATATGGATGTTTCAATTATAAAAAGCAAACCTAAAAATCGTAAAGAAATAACTACATTAAGTAAATTAGATAAAAAAATTGAAGAAATATTAGCATTTTTAAAAAAACAAGTAAAAAATGGAAATCAAATTTTTTGGGTGTGTCCATTGATCGAAGAGTCAAAAAAAGTAGATCATCAATCATCTGTTAGTAGATACGAATATTTAAAAAAAAACTTTTCAAATAAAGTTGGCATACTTCATGGAAATTTAGATAAAGATAGAAAAGAAAAAATTTTAAATGATTTTTTAAATAAAAAAATCGATATTTTAGTTTCTACAACTGTTATTGAAGTTGGCATAGATTTTCCAAACGCTAATGTAATAGTAATAGAAAATGCAAACAAATTTGGGTTATCGCAATTACATCAATTAAGAGGTAGAGTTGGTCGTGGTGATAAAGAAGCCTATTGTATATTAATGTTTAAATCTAACTTGAGCGAGAATGCAAAAAAAAGAATTAAAATATTAAAAAGCAGTAATGATGGTTTCAAGATATCGGAAGAAGATATGAAGCTAAGAGGCTATGGAGATTTGTTAGGGTTCAAACAAAGTGGAATACAAAGTTTTAGAATTGCTGATCCAATACTAAATGAAGATCTTTTTTTTCTGGCTGAGCAAGAAGTTAAAAGAATTGAAGTTACAAATGAAAATATTGATAACTATATGCCCTTATTAAAAATGTATGATAGGGCTGATATTCTCAACGACCTAGTTTAATTTGATGGGTCTGATGTTCCTGCAGAAACTATAAATTTTGAAGCTTCTTCGAATGACATATCTAAATAGATCACTTCATCTTTAGGATACATTAGTAAAAATCCACTTGTAGGATTAGGAGTGGTTGGTACAAATACATTGATCATTTGCTTGTTGACTTTTTTGCTAATTTCACCTTCATTTTCTTTTGTTGCAAACCCAACTGCCCAAGAGCCTTTTTTTGGATATTCAACTAAAACAACACTTTTTTTATCTTTACCTGTTGAAGTAAAACTTTGTGTCATTTGACCTATTGCAGAATATATAGTTCTCAGAATAGGTATCTTTTTAAATATATCATTAATTAATGAAACTATTCTTTTTCCAAAAAAGGATAAAGAAATTCCACCAACAATAATTATTATAATAACGGATAATAAAATTTCTAAGCCTGGTATCGAAAAAGGTAAATAATTATTTGGATTAATTTCATTCGGAAGAAGTTTGGATGAAATTTTAATTAAAAAAATTGTTAAATATAAAGTAAATCCAATTGGTACAAGAACCACAATGCCAGCTAAAAAATAATTTCTTAATCTAGCCAAAATAGAGATTTTTTTTTTATCAGACATATTAGTTATAAGATGAATAAATAACGAAAATTAATGCGATAATAAACAAAAATAACAATATTTTATTGTTTAAATTCATATATATTTTATAAATTAACATTAATACAAGAAAATAATTATTATGGATAGAAGAAAATTTCTAAATTTAGTTGGTTGTGGATGCTGTGGTTATTTTCTTACATCATGTGGATCAGTACCAATAACAGATAGAAAACAATTAAAGCTAATACCAGAAGCAAAACTAAATGCACAAGCAGCTCAATTATACGAGAAAGTTAAAGAAAAAGAGAAATTAAGTGATGATATAAAATCACTAAATCTTATTAAGGAAATTGGAAAAAAAATGGAAGACTCGATTAGCCGTTATTTTGAGAGTAAAGATATTCCAGACCCAACATCTAATTTTCAATGGGAATATATATTAATAGATAATAAAAAAATGAAAAATGCTTGGTGTATGCCAGGAGGAAAAATAGCTGTTTATACAGGTATGCTAGAAATTACAAAAAATGAAGATGGGCTAGCAGCTGTGATGGGTCATGAAGTTGCCCATGCAGTAGCTAAACATTCTGTTGAGAGAGCAAGCAGAGGTGTTGTTTTGCAAACAGGTACCCAATTATTAGACATTTTTTCTGGTGGAAAACTCTCACAAGTAAATAGAACAACAGGTATGGATACTGTTGGACTGTTATCCAAAATTGGAATTATGAACCCTTTTACTCGTAAACAAGAGTCTGAAGCAGATTACCTGGGTTTAATTTTTTCATCACTTTCAGGATATGATATTAGAGAAACTATAAAAATCTGGGAAAGAATGAAAGAAGCTAACAAAGGTAAGGAGCCGCCTGTTTTTATGAATACACATCCATCATCGAAACAAAGAATTGAAAATATTGATGGGTGGATTGATAAAATAAGATATGAGTACCCACCAATTTAGTTATTTACTAAAATGGTGAGCCGTGTTGGACTCGAACCAACGACCCATTCCTTAAAAGCACTACATACGAAGTGACATTCCCTTTTTATGGAATTTTTTTATAGTGTGCAAAAATGTGCACAAAAATCTGGTTATTTTAATGGAGTCTTTTTAAAAATTTACACACTTTTTTGCACATTCTGTGCACACATATAAAATTTAATTAAATTTAAAGGTGTGTTCAAATCTGTGGTGTGCAGTTATTTTGTAGGAATTAATTAGCTGGATAACCATTCTTGTCTAATCTCAAAGGACAACCCCAACGAGGAAGACGAACGTGATATCCATCATCATAAAACTTTGTCCAATAATCTAAGCTACTCCCACTGTAAGAACATTTTATTACACATCCATTTCCTGTACAGACAACTCTTTTACTTGAAAAGCTATATGTTTGTGAATTTGCATTTGTACCTGAATTGTTACCACCTGAGCCTATAACCATTAACAAAATAACAAAACCTACAACACCTGAAATCCACCAAATTAAATTTGATTGTGATGATTCTTTTGTTTTTTGTATACTTTGTTCAATTTTTTCTTTTTTAACAGGTTTTTTCTTTTTTTTACTTAAAGAAAGTTTTTTTATTTCATTAAAGATTTTCTTTGAAATTTTTTCACTTTCGCCCCAGTCAGTCACTTGAAAAGTACTACTATTCAATTTGATTTTTGAACCATTAATAGAAAGATTTAGATTAAGGCCAAAATTTTCCCAATTCATTCGTGTTTTAGCATCAATTGTTAAATTCTTATCATCTTCTGATACAAGTTTGAGATCTAAATTTAAAATAGCTTCTAATGCTATATTATATAAATCTTTACCCTTTTTTTTAAATGAAGCTGAAAATTTCTTTTCCATTAATTACTCACCTAACATCTTGGTGGTGGTCCACCCGGATCTGATGATTTTATTTCTCTGTAACTACCATCTGAGTAATTGCAACGTGTACCCCAAATACCATTATCTGCTATTCCTTTATCCATCATTGTTATGTAAGTATAACCTATAAAAATTTTTTCTCCACCAGAACTTTCTTTTTTTTTAGTGCTGCTAATTGTTCTGACTAACTCACCATCCTTGAACTCTGCAACTTCTTTCGATCCATCTGATCTGGTAAAAGTTCCTCGACCGTTTAACTCTCCATCTTTATATACTCCAACATAAGTACTTCCATCTGGATAGGTCTCAGTTCCTTGTCCATTCGGAAGGTCATTTTTCCATTTTCCAACGTAAGTTCCTTGACCTGCTGTTCTTGTATAAGTTCCGTGACCATTTTTCTTTCCATCTTTAAATTTGCCAACATAAGTACTTCCATCTGGATAGGTCTCAGTTCCTTGTCCATTTCTCTTACCATCTTTATATTCTCCAACGTAAGTTCCTTGAGCTGGTCTGTTTAAAGTTCCTTTTCCATTTCTCTTACCATCTTTATATTCTCCAACATAAGTTCCTTTATCTGGACAGGTAAGAGTTCCTTTTCCATTTCTCTTACCATCTTTCCATTCTCCAACATAAGTTCCTCCATCTGGATAAGTAATCCTACCTTGTCCATTCTCCCAGTCATCTTTCCATTCCCCAACATAAGTTTGCCCATCTGGCCAAGTATAAGTACCTTGTCCGTTTTTGTCTCCATCTTTAAATTCTCCAACATAAATTTCTCCATCTAGCCAAGTATAAGTACCTTGTCCGTTTCTCATATCATCTTTAAATTCTCCAACGTAAGTTCCTCCATCTGGATAAGTATAAGTACCTTGTCCGTTTTTCATATCATCTTTAAATTCTCCAACGTAAGTTCCTCCATCTGCAAAAGTTATATTACCTTGTCCGTTTTTCCTTCCATCTTTCCATTCTCCAACATAAGTTTGCCCATCTGGCCAGGTCTCAGTTCCTTGTCCGTTTGGAAGGTTATCTTTAAATTCTCCAACATAAGTTCCTCCATCTGGCCAGGTATCAGTTCCTCGACCATTACTCATCCCATTTTTCCATTCACCAACATAAGTTTCTCCAGTTGAAAAGGTAAAAGTTCCGAAACAATTTGTCCATTGCAAATGATCCACACCTTGACAAGGAGGTGACTCATTCTCAGCAGTTGCTGTGTTATACCAAAAAAAAACCATAACAAGTATTTTCAAAAATTTTTTCATAATCCAAAACTAACAAATTATATTGGGTGTGCACACAGTGTGCACGAAAAAAATCAATTTTTTTTAAAAGATGTATTTACACACTGAATATTAATGTTGATATCATTGATTAATGGTGAGCCGTGTTGGACTCGAACCAACGACCCATTCCTTAAAAGGGAATTGCTCTACCAACTGAGCTAACGGCCCACAAATCTTTGCATAGCTATAATAAATGCAATGAAGACGTTTATATAGTAAATAAACCTTAATTATTCAATATAAAATAAATCTATATGTGCACTTTTATCAAACAAACACGCACAATTATTTTAACTGTGTAATTTTGCGCAAGGAAAGGTATGCAAGATTCTATGCACACTCTGTGCACACCGAAATAGAATCAGCTTTTTTTTGCTTTAAAAACATAAAATTTAATGTGTACACTATGTTAAAAGGGAATTGCTCTACCAACTGAGCTAACGGCCCATAAAGAATTGACTTTTATAGTGATTATTTTTTAATTATCAATGCGAAATTTTATAACTTATTAGCATATTTCCTATAAAACTTGATAAAAGTGCCTCTTTTAATATTCTCTCTAATTTCACTCATTAATTCTTGATAAAAATTAATATTATTTAATGTAAGAATCATAGAGCCCAACATTTCATTAGTGTTGAATAAGTGATTAATATAATTTTTAGAGTATTTATTTAAATCAAATATTTTTACTGATTCATCGAGTGGTTTGTTGTCTTTTTTGTATTTTGAGTTTCTAATATTCACTTTTCCATTCCAAGTAAACGCTAGGCCTGTTCTTCCAGCCCTAGTTGGTAATACACAATCAAACATATCAACGCCGCGCATTACAGATCCAAGTATATCTGAAGGTGTTCCTACACCCATTAAATATCTAGGTTTATTGATAGGCATGTAGTTCTTAAGATAATCTAAAACCTTAAACATCTCTTTTTGAGAGTCTCCTACGGCCAATCCACCTATAGCATATCCATCAAACCCGATTTTTGTTAGTTCTTTTAATGACTTTAATCTAAGATCATTAAATAAACCTCCTTGAACAATACCAAAGAGGGCTTTGTGTTTATTTCTTCCAAATTCTTTTTTTGATCGTTTCGCCCATTCTGTTGATAGATTTACAGCATTTAAAATCGTGTCATAGCTTAATGTTTTCCTTGGGCATTCATCTAGCACCATAACAATATCTGAGTTTAGCTTTTTTTGTATTTTAATACTTTGTTCTGGGCTTAATATGAATTTTTTTCCATCAATATGGGAATTAAATATTGCACCTTTAGATCTATCAATTTTGTTTAACTTAGATAATGACATAATTTGATAGCCGCCAGAATCAGTTAAGATTGGTACTTTGCAGTTCATAAAATTATGTAGACCACCAGCTTTTTTAACTCTATCTGCACCGGGTCTAATCATTAAATGATAGGTATTAGATAAAACAATTTGACTTCCAGCCTTAATAACATCTTTAATAAATGTACCTTTAACAGTTGCCTGGGTTCCAACTGGCATAAATACTGGAGTATCTATTGTACCACGGCTAGTAATTATTTTTCCAAGTCTTGCAAATTTTTCTTTTTTAAGAACATTAAAATTAAATTTTTTTAATGTCATTAATTAAAATTATTCTGATTTAAAAGATATTATCTTATCTGGATCAGTCACAGCTCCGTTATTATTCGAGTCGCCTCTTTTAATTTTATCAACAAATTCCATTCCACTAATTACTTTACCGAATACAGTATATTGTCTGTCTAAAAATGGAGCTGGTTGAAAACAAATAAAGAATTGACTATTAGCGCTATCTGGATTTTGAGATCTGGCCATAGACAATGTTCCTCTTTCATGTGGTAAATTATTAAATTCAGCTTTTAAATCTGGTAAATCAGAACCGCCCATACCTGCTCTACTCAAATTAAATTCTTTGCTGTCCGAATTACCAAATTGTACATCACCTGTTTGAGCCATAAATCCATCTATTACTCTATGAAATACAACACCGTTATATTTTCCAGAATTTGCTAATTCTTTTATTCTCTTAACATGGCCTGGAGCTACATCTGGAAATAATTCAATTTTCACTTCACCGTCTTTTAATTTTAAAATCATAGTATTTTCCTCCGCTGATAAATTAGAACTAATAAATAAAAATATTAAGATTAATACTCTAATCATTTAATTTTATTTTTAAATGTTTTAATACACTTTTTGTAGTAAATTTTTTCACATTTCCTTTTAAATCGGCAATCTCTTTTACTAATTTAGATGAAATAATTTGATTCTGAGGGTCAGACATTAAAAATACAGTTTCAATTTTATCATTTAATTTTTTATTCATTCCAGAAAGTTGAAACTCATATTCAAAATCTGATGTTGCTCTAAGTCCTCTAAGGATCACGTTGCATTTCATTTTTTTACAAAAATCAGTCGTTAAAGTATTAAATGTTACTACTTTTATTTGCTTCTTTTTAAATTTAAGATCACTAAAAAGGGATTTTTTCACTAAATATTCTCTCTCTTCAGCTGAAAATAAATATTCTTTATTATTACCGTCTGAAATCGCAATTATAAGATTATCAAAAATATTTAATGCTTTTTTAATTAAATCTATATGTCCAAAAGTAATTGGGTCAAATGTTCCTGGATAAATAACTTTTTTCATTATATTAAGTTATCATCAATTTTTATTGCTGAAACAACTTTTTCATCTCCTGATAATCTGATTATTCTAACTCCTTGTGTATTACGTCCAGCAATTCTTATTTCTTTAACCGCAACTCTAATTACTCTTCCCTTGTTTGTAGATATCAAAATTTCATCACCCTCATAAACTGGGAACGAAGAAGACACATTTCCATTTCTAGAGGAATTAACTATACCTATTATTCCTTTTCCTCCTCTATTTGTTACTCTAAAGTCATTTGAAGCTGTTCTTTTTCCAAAGCCGTTTTCGGTGATTGATAAAATAAATTTATCACCTTTTTTTCCATTTTTTGTATCTTTATCAATAGTAGACAACGATACGATCATATCTTTTTCTTTTAGGTTTATACCTCTTATTCCCTTAGAAGATCTGCCTTTAAATAATCTAATCTTTTCAACATTAAATCTTATAGATTTACCGTTTAGTGAACTAAGTATAATATCTTGATCCTCTCTACATATTTTTACACCGATAATTTTGTCGTCAGGATCAAGTTTCATCGCAATTTTTCCAGATGCGTTTATATTAATAAAATCTTCAAGAGAGTTTTTTCTTATTTTGCCTTTTGAGGTTGCAAAAACTATATTAAGATTTTTCCACTCTGATTTTTCTTCAGGCAAAGGCATTATAGAGCTTATAGATTGATGGTTTTTTAAAGGTAAAATGTTGTACAAGGACTTACCTCTTGAAATAGAAGTGCCCTCAGGTATTTTCCACGCTTTTAATTTATATACTAATCCTTCTGTTGAAAAAAAGAGAACTGATGTATGTGTGTTTACGGATAAAGTTTGCACAACAGAGTCTTGTTCTCTTGTTTTAATTCCAGCCTTTCCCTTACCACCTCTTTTCTGTGCTCTTACACTGCTTAAAGCACCTCGTTTAATGTAACCTTGTAGAGTTACAGTTATAATCACAGATTCTTTTTGAATAGTTTCTTCAATATCATAATTTAATATAGCATCAATTATTTTTGTTCTCCTTGGATTAGAGTATTTTTCTTTTATTAAATTCAAATCGTTATTGATTACTTTTAATAATTCTTTTCTAGAAGTTAGAATCTTTTTATATTGGATAATTAAGTCAGACAATTTTTTAATCTCAGTTTCTATTTCATTGATACCCAGTGCTGTAAGCTTTTGTAATCTTAATTCTAAAATAGAATTTACCTGATCTATTGAAAAAGAATATGCTGTGATAGTATTTTTTTTCTCTATAAGTTTTATAAATTTTTGAGTTGATTTAATTTTCCATTTTGTTTTAATTAATGTTTCTTTTGCGATTTCAGGATTTTTTGAATTTCTAATTATCTTAATAATCTTATCAATATTTTCAACAGCTACGGAAAGACCGATTAAAATGTGAGCTCTGTCTTCTGCTTTTTTTAAATCAAATTTTGTTTTTTTTGTTACTACGTCTTCTCTAAATTTTAGAAAAGATTCTAAAAAGTCTTTTAAATTACAATTCTTTGGTTTCTTGTCTACGATTGCTAAAGTATTAAAACTAAATGAAGACTCTAAAGATGTGTATTTATAAAGTTGTCTTTTAACAGTTTCTGGTTCAGTGTTTCTTTTTAAATCTATTGCAACTCTAATCCCTTCCCTATTCGACTCATCTCTAATATCGCTTATACCTTCAATCTTTTTATCTCTTATTAATTCTACAATCTTTTCATTTAATACAGATTTGTTTATTTGATAGGGAATATTTGTAATTACTAATCTTTCTTTGCCATTTTTTAACTGCTCTATATTGATATCACCTCTAATTTTAAAAGAACCTCTGCCTGTTTTATAACCTGTTTTTATTATATCTTTACCAATGATTGTTCCACCAGTTGGAAAATCTGGGCCAGGTATATGTTTCATTAATTCATTAATTTTAATATCTTTATTATTAATTAAAGCTTGTGTGGCATTTATTACTTCACCAAGATTATGTGGCGGTATACTAGTCGCCATTCCCACCGCAATTCCTCCAGCACCATTAACTAATAAATTTGGATATTGAGCTGGTAAAACAACCGGTTCTTTTTCTGTTTCATCATAATTGCTTTTAAAATCTACAGTATTTTTTTCTATATCCTCAATTAAATACTCAGCTATTTTAGAAAGTCTTGTTTCTGTATATCTCATCGCAGCAGGTGGATCTCCGTCGACAGAACCAAAGTTTCCTTGTCCATCAATAAGTGGAACACTCATTGAAAAATCTTGTACCATTCTAACTAAAGCATCATAAACAGCTTGATCTCCATGAGGGTGATATTTACCAATAACATCACCAACAATTCTGGCAGATTTTCTAAATTGTTTTGACCAATCAAAACCTCCTTTGTACATGGCATAAATTATTCTTCTGTGTACTGGTTTTAATCCATCTCTAATATCTGGTAATGCTCTGCTAACAATAACGCTCATCGCGTATGATAAGTATGACGAGCTCATCTCGTCGTACATAGCAATAGGTTTTATTTTAGATTTTTGATCTATTTCACTTTTGTCCATAAAAGTTAAAAAGGTATATCATCGTCAAGATTGCTATCTGTTATTTGCGATACTTCTTGATTGTTATTTGATGAAGTTAAATTAGAAGTACCACCACCACCTCCTAACATTGTCAGTGATGAGTTGTAACCTTGTATAACAATTTCAGTAGAATACTTATCTTGGCCAGATTGTTCATCTTTCCATTTTCTAGTTGTCAATTGACCTTCAACATAAATTTGAGCACCTTTTTTCAGATATTGTTGAACCACGTTTACTAAGCCCTCATTAAATACAACCACACGGTGCCATTCAGTTTTTTCTTTTTTTTCTCCAGTGTTTTTATCTTTCCAGCTTTGGCTGGTAGCTAAACTAAGTCTAGCAACACTTTTACCATTAACCATTTGTTTAATTTCAGGATCTGCGCCTAATCGTCCAATTAATAGTACTTTATTTAAACTTCCAGCCATAATATTTTAATGATTTTATTATATCATAGAAAAGGTTTGATTATTAATAATATTGAAGTAAAGCAACAAAAAAGATGATTAAAAAGATAGTTATTAAAGGGGCAAAAGAACATAATTTGAGGAATATTTCTTTGGATATTCCAAAAGATAAATTTGTAGTAATAACTGGTCTGTCAGGATCAGGAAAATCATCTCTAGCTTTTGATACTATCTATGCTGAAGGTCAAAGAAGGTATGTTGAAAGTTTATCAGCTTATGCAAGACAATTTTTAGATAAAATGAAAAAGCCTAAAGTTGATTTAATCGAGGGTCTAAGTCCTGCAATATCTATTGAACAAAAAAATACATCAAAAAATCCTAGATCAACAGTAGCGACAGTTACTGAAATATATGATTATATGAGAGTATTGTTTGCTAGAGTTGGTATCCCCTACTCACCATTTACTGGTAAAGAAATAAAATCACAAACAGTAACTCAAATTGTAGATAAAATTAAAACATTACCTAAAAAAAGTACTATTTATCTTTTTTCACCAATTGTAAGAGGTCGTAAAGGTGAATATAAAAAAGAAATTTTATCTTATAAAAAAAGAGGTTTTCGAAAAATTAAGATTGATGGGAAAATTTATGAGATAGATAACATCCCAGAATTAAATAAAAAAATAAAGCATGAAATAGAAATATTAGTTGATAGGATAATACTAAATTCTGATTTAGGCAATCGTTTGGCTGAAAGTATCGAAACCTCACTTAATTTGTCCAATGGATTATTATATGTAGAATACGAAAATGAAACATTGCCAGCTAAATTTAGAAAAAAAGAAAAAATAATATTTTCGTCTAAATTTGCATGTCCTGAAAGTGGTTTTACTATAGAAGAAATTGAGCCACGATTATTCTCATTTAATAGTCCTTATGGAGCATGTGTTGAATGTGATGGTATTGGTATAAAATTAAATGTGGACCCTAACCTTGTTGTTCCAAATGAAAAAAAGACTATTGCAGAGGGTGCGATTGAACCATGGTCTAAATCAAGCTCACTATATTATGCTCAAACTTTATCGTCTTTAGCAAAACACTATAACTTTTCTTTAGATGAAAAATGGTCAAAATTACCAAAAAAGATTAGAGATATAATTTTATATGGTTCAGATGAAGAGGAAATTAAATTTTCTTACGATGATGGATATGAAAAATATTCGCATAAAAAAACTTTTGAGGGTGTAGTAAATAATCTTGAAAGAAGATATTTAGAGACTGATAGTGATTGGAAAAGAGAGGAAATATCACAATATCAGTCAGATACTAAATGTGAGGCTTGTAACGGGTATAGATTAAAAGAAGAGGCATTATGTGTAAAAATAGATAATCAACACATAAGTGAAATATCTGAAAAATCTATTATAGATGCTGAAAAATGGTTTAAGTCTTTAAACGAGAAATTAGATGCAAGGCAAATAAAAATTGCAGAACACATACTGAAAGAAATAAATGAAAGACTCAATTTTTTATTGAATGTTGGATTGGATTATTTAACTTTATCAAGAGAGTCAGGAACTTTATCTGGTGGAGAATCACAAAGGATAAGGTTGGCATCGCAAATTGGTTCTGGTCTAACCGGTGTTCTTTATGTACTTGATGAACCATCTATTGGTCTTCATCAGAAAGATAATGTAAAATTAATTAATGCTTTAAAAAGATTAAGAGATTTAGGTAACACTGTAATTGTAGTAGAGCATGATACTGAGACAATTGAAAACTCGGATTACATCATTGACTTAGGCCCAGAGGCTGGAAGCAAAGGTGGAGAAGTTATAGCTCATGGCGGATTAGATGAAATAAAGAAAAATGATAAAAGTATAACTGGTAAATACTTATGCAATAAATTTTATATACCAATACCAAAAAAGAGAAGATTGAGTAAGAATGGAAGATTTTTACAAATTCTTGGTGCCTCAGGTAATAATTTAAAAAATGTTGATCTAAAAATTCCTTTTGGGACTTTTACTTGTATCACTGGAGTTTCAGGTAGTGGTAAATCTACTTTAATTTTACAAACTTTATTTAATGCTTTGAATATGAGTTTGAATAATAACAAATCTAGAAAAATTCCTATGCCATTTAAGGGATTTAAAGGAATTGAACTGATAGATAAAGTAATTGATATTGATCAATCACCAATAGGTCGAACTCCAAGATCTAACCCTGCTACTTACACAGCTGCTTTCGGACCGATAAGAGATTGGTTTACTAATTTACCAGAGTCTAAAAGTAGAGGATATAAACCTGGTAGATTTTCATTTAACGTTAAAGGCGGTCGATGTGAAGCTTGTGAAGGAGATGGTGTTATAACTTATGAAATGCATTTCCTTCCTGACGTATATGTAACATGTGATGAATGTAAAGGAAGTAGATACAATAGGGAAACTTTAGAAATTAAATTTAAAAATAAAAGTATAGCCGATGTATTGAACATGACTGTTGACGAAGGTTGTGATTTTTTTGAAAATATATCAAATATTAGATCAAAATTACTGACACTTAAAAAGGTAGGACTTGGTTATATAAAAATTGGTCAACAGGCAACCACATTATCTGGTGGAGAAGCACAAAGAATTAAACTAGCTAAAGAATTATCTAAAAGATCAACAGGTAGAACAATATATATTCTTGATGAACCTACTACAGGATTACATCAACATGACATTAAAAAACTTTTAGAAATCTTACATACATTTGTTGCAACGGGCAATACAGTTATAGTTATAGAGCATAATTTGGATGTGATAAAAACAGCAGATCATATTATAGATATGGGCCCTGACGGTGGTGTAAAGGGTGGAGAAATTATCGCAGAGGGAAATCCAGAGAGCATTTGCAATGTTTCTAAAAGCTATACAGGTAAATTTTTAAAAAATTTGCTTAACGGTAAATTTAAAAAAATTGCATAAATAATTAATTTTTGTTATATTTATATATGGGAAATATTTTAAGCTCATTATCAAGAACTGTTCATCTTTCGCTTATTCTATCTGTTGTATTGTTTTTGATTTTATTTTTCCAAAATGGCGGATTTGACTTTGATACTCTATTCTGGAGTTGGTTATTTAGATATATACACGTTTTAGTCGGAATAATGTGGATAGGTTTGCTATGGTATTTTAACTTTGTTCAAATACCAAACATGGCAAAAATTCCAGATGAGCATAAACCTGCGATTAGTAAAGTAATTGCTCCAGCAGCCCTATTTTGGTTTAGATGGGCGGCTCTTGCAACAATCATTTCAGGGTTAATATTAGGTTATATAAACGGTTATATTCATGATGCCATGACATTAGGTATTATGTCAGGAGGTGGAAAAAGTACTGCGATAGGTATTGGAATGTGGCTGGGTATAATAATGGCATTCAATGTTTGGTTTGTTATCTGGCCAAATCAAAAAAAAGCATTAGGAATTGTTGAGGTAGATGCAGACACTAAAGCTAAATCAGCTAGGGTTGCAATGTTGTTTTCTAGAACAAATACTTTGCTTTCGTTACCTATGCTTTTAAGCATGGTTGTAGCGCAAAACCTTTACTAATCTTCCTCTTTAATTAAAGTTTTTTGAGATACCTTAAAGTAAACAAGCACTGGATTTGCAATAAAAATAGATGAGTAAGTTCCAAGTATAACGCCAAGGATCATTGCAAAAGAAAAACCTTTAAGGATTTCTCCTCCAAAAAAGAAAATAGATAAGAGTGCTAAAAGTGTAGTGACTGATGTTATTAAGGTTCTAGATAATGTTTCGTTAATAGATAGGTTTGTTAAATCAAAAATTTTTATATCTGCATATTTTTTTAAGTTTTCTCTTACTCTATCAAAAATTACAACAGTATCGTTCATTGAATAACCAACAATTGTTAATACGGCAGCCACAATTGATAAATTTATCTCTAAACTCAAAAGAGAAAATATACCAAGTGTTATTATAACATCATGGAATATAGCTACTATTGCGCCAATGCTGAATTGCCATTCAAATCTAAACCAAATATAAATTAACATAGCGGCTAACGCTATTGCTATCGCCGTTACACCATCTTGCAATAGTTCTGCACTTACTTTTGGTCCAACATTTTCAACACGTCTAAAACTATAATCCTCAAGATAATTATCTAAATCATTTTTTAAATTTTTAATAAAGTCAGGTTTATTAAGATCTGATCTTTTAAATTTAATTACATAATCTCCTTCAGCACCAAATTTTTTAACAGAAAGATCATCGAAATTAAGTTTATTAAACGCACCTCTAATATCTTCAGTTTTATAATTAGTATTATCAGATCTTAGTTCAATTAAAGTTCCTCCTTTAAAATCTACTCCATAATTTAAACCTTTAAATATTAGTAAGAAAATAGATATTATAAATATTATTAATGAAATAATATTTGATAAATTATAATATTTGTTAAACAAGTATTTTCCAGTCATTTGATAGTCACCTCATTATTTTTATTTTTAATCACATAAAGAGATGTAAGTAATCGCGCAACGTAATAAACGGAGAATAATGTTGTTAAAATTCCAATTGATAGTGTTACTGAAAAGCCCTTTACAGGACCAGAGCCAAAAACAAATAGAATTAATGCTGCAATTATTGTTGTTATATTTGCATCTAGGATGGCGGTTCTTGATAATGTGTATCCGTTATCAAATGCAATTACTTTATTTTTTTCTTTTTTTAATTCTTCCTTAATTCTCTCAAAAATCAAAACGTTAGCATCAACAGCCATACCAACTGTAAGAATAATGCCAGCGATACCGGGTAATGTTAATGTAGCTTCAAATATGGTTAAGAAACCAAGTAACATGAATAAATTTATTATTAGAGCAAAATTTGAAATTAAGCCAAATAACCTATACTTATAAATCATATATAAAATCACTAAAATAAATCCAATTACCAGAGATAAAACTCCAGCTTTAATAGAGTCCTCTCCTAAATCTGGTCCAACAGTTCGCTCTTCAATTATATCTAAAGGGGCTGGCAAAGCACCTGACCTAAGTAATAATGCAAGATCAGTTGCTGACTGGAATGTAAATCCACCTGAAATTTGACCTGATCCGCTTGCTATTACATCTCTAATTACAGGTGCACTAATAATCTGATTATCTAATACTATTGCTAATTGTTTACCAATACCGTTTTTTGTGGCTCTTCCAAATTTTCTTGCACCTAACCTATCTAAAGTAAAACTTACAACCGTTTCATTATTAATATTGTCCATCTGAGGTTTAGCATCTATTAAATTGTCACCACTTATAATAATTCTTTTACTAACATTCAGTTCTTCACCTGTATCAAGATCTTTTAATTTTTCAGAACCAAATGAGGCGTCAGTATTTTGAGTTACAAATCTAAATGTTAAATTTGCAGTCCTTCCTAATAACGATTTTATTCTATCGGGATTATCTAAACCAGGTAACTCTACAGCAATTCTATTTGAACCACTTTTTGTAATACTAGGTTCGTTAGTTCCAACCTCGTCCACTCTTTTTCTAACAATCTCTATTGCTTGATCTAACAAAGATTGCTCAATTTCAATAATACCGTATTTTGTAAGAGTTAATTCAAATATATTATCAATTAATTCAACATTGTATTGATAAGACTTATAAACATCAAAATAAGGATTTAATTCGTTATCATTTTTAAATAATTCTAATATTTTTTCTTGATCATTTGTATCAGACTTAAATAAAACTTTTTGTTTTCCTAATTTATAATCAAAGGTTTTAATTTCTTTTTTTTTGAAATAATTACGTACTTGTGTAAGTTTTGATTGAAGAGTTTGATTAATAACTGGGTTTTTATCTACTTCCAAAAGCAAATATGATCCACCTTGTAAATCAAGACCCAGGTTTACTTTTTTTTTCAAAAAGAAATCCTCGTTATTAATAAAGTTAGAAATACTAAAAAATATTAAAGAAAGACAAAAAACTATTATTGAAATTATTTTTAATCTCGAAAAATATAACACTTAAATTGACTATTTTTTTGGTTCTGTTCCACTAATCAAGGCTTGTACGCCTGTAGATTTGATCACTTCAACTTTTACATTGTCTGCTATAAGTATTTCTGCTCTATCGTTTTCTATAATTCTTTCTACTGTACCAACTATACCACCTGAAGTAATTACTTTGTCGCCACGTTTTAAACCTTCGACCATGACTTTATGTTCTTTTACTTTTTTTTGTTGTGGCCTAATTAAAAAGAAATAAAAAATTATAAAAATTAGTATTAAAGGTATTAGTTGTGCTATTCCAGACTCTGACATAAATTAAATTTTGTTAAAGTACCTATTATACCATTAATATTATTTTAACAACTCTAAATCTTAGAAATAACTTCCAAATTGTTCATATATGGTCTTAGAATATCAGGAATTAGAATAGACCCATCCTCTTGCTGATAGTTTTCTAATATTGCAATCAAAGTTCTCCCTACTGCAAGACCACTACCATTTAGAGTGCCTAAGAATTCTTTTTCATTATTAGATTTTTTAAATCTTGCTTTCATTCTTCTAGCCTGAAAAGTTCCACATGTAGAGCAGCTAGAAATTTCTCTATAAATATTTTCTGATGGCAACCATACTTCTATATCGTAAGTTTTTTGGGCACTAAAACCCATATCTCCTGTGCAAAGTGTTATTACCCTATAAGGTAATTTAAGTTTATCTAATATTTTACAAGCTGAACTAGTCATCCTTTCAAGTTCATCTTTGCAATTTACTGGGTCAACAATACTAACTAACTCAACTTTATAAAATTGATGCTGCCTTATCATTCCTTTGGTGTCTTTTCCGTAACTCCCAGCTTCTTTTCTAAAACATGGTGTTGATGCAACAAATCTTAAAGGTAAATCAGAATGATTTAGTATAGTATCATTAACCATATTAGTTAATATTACTTCAGCAGTTGGTATTAGAAATTTTCTTTCAGATTTATTATCAAGTTTTATTTCAAATTGATCTTCCTCAAATTTTGGCATTTGTCCTGTACCAAACATGCTATTTTCATTTGCGAATAATGGTGGGGAAATTTCTTTATAACCATTTTCATTTATATGTGTATCGATCATAAAATTTGATATTGCTCTTTCCAATTGAGCCAATTTATCTTTAACAAATACAAATCTTGATCCAGTTGTCTTGGTAGCTAGTTCAAAATCAAGCATATTCAAATTTTCTCCTAATTCGTAATGTGATTTAGGTTTAAATTTAAAATTAGAAATGTTGCCGCTTTTCTTTATTTCTTTATTAGATTTTTCATCTTTGCCAACAGGTACATCTTCAAGAGCTATATTGGGAATTTGAGATAAAATTTGGTTTAGCTTTTTGCTTTCATTTACTTGATCCTCACTAATTTTATCTATTTTTTTAGATAAATCTTTCGATTTAGCAAATAAACTTTTGTCATTTTGTTTTGAAAGGGTTTTTTTTTCTGACTCAAGTTTTTCTTTTTCTTGTATCAAAGATCTGTTTTTGCTGTCTAATTCTAAAATTTTATCAAGATTAACTTCTGTATTCCTATTATTTACTTGTTTTTTAAATTCAGAAAAATTGTTTCTAATATATTTAATATCATGCATCTTTTTTTTCTGCCTTTTTTTCTATAACTTTTACAGATATTATTGATAATTCATACAATAATAACAATGGAACCGCTAATCCAATTTGAGTGACAGGATCTGGCGGAGTCAGTACAGCGGCAACGGCAAAAATAATAATCACAACATATTTACGTCTTTCTCTTAAAAAAATCGAATCAATAAATCCAATCCTTGCTAATAAAGATAGAATAACTGGAAGCTGAAAACTTATACCAAATGCAAATATTAGCTTCATAACTAATGATAAGTATTCATTAACTTTTGCTTCAAGTTGTATTGGTAGAGCTGTAGTTAAACCAGTGCTTTCAAAAGAAAGAAAAAATTTAATAGCAAGAGGCATTATTAAATAATAAACAAGCATTCCACCTAATAAAAAAAGAATTGGTGTAAGAACCAGATAAGGCATTAAAGCAGATTTTTCATGCTCATATAGACCTGGTGCAATGAATTTCCATATTTGAATTAAAATATATGGACAAGTTAAAAAAAATGCTGCGAAAAAAGCAACTTTGATATAAGTTAAAAAAGTTTCTTGTAACGCAGTAAATATTAATCTTCTTTCTATTTGACTATCTTTAACAGCTTCTGCATAAGGAGAAACTAGAAAACCATAAATCTCCTCAGAAAAAATGTAACATACAACAAATAAAATAGTTAAAAATATAAAGGAGTGAATTAACCTTTTTCTTAATTCAGTTAAATGACTTATGAATCCCTCTTCTTTATTTTCCTTCATTTTTATCTATTTTTTTTTCCTCATTTTCGCTTGGATTATTTATGTCAAAGGTTTGATTATTAATCTCAATACTGTTTTCCTCCAAATTTGTCATTTCGTTTTGCAAGTTATTTACGTATCTTTTTACAGAGCCAAACCAAGATCCAATTTTTTTCAAAACGACAGGAAAATCTTTAGGTCCAATTATTACGATTGAAAGACCGATTATTATAATAAGTTCTAGCCAGCCAATTTGTGGCATTTTTATTCTTTATTTGGAGAATCTTGATTGTTGTTGTCTTCAGTATTTTCTGAAATATTTTTTGGTTTTTCATCTCCAGGGTCAGTAGCCATTCCCTTTTTAAAACTCTTAATGCCTTTTGCAACATCTCCCATTAAGCTTGAAATTTTTCCTCTTCCAAAAAGAAGAACTACTAAGATAACTACAATTGCAATTTGCCAAAAACCTATACTCATAAAATATATATAACCTCTTTGTAGCTGATTTTAAAGTAGAATTTTACTCCTTAGCGTCATCATTTAAGGTGCTATTGAGCATTTCATCAATATTAGAATAAATATTTTCTTTTTTCTCATCTTGTTTCTCTTTATAAAATTTTCCAGTTCCAAATATAGATGAGTCAATAGTTGAGCTGTCAATCAATCCTGCTGATCCTAGTTCATCTACAGTTGGTAAATCAGACAATTTTTGCAAATTAAAATGGCTCAAAAAATCCTCAGTTGTTCCATACTGTATTGGTTTACCAGGAATTTCTTTTCTGCCCATTGGTTTTACCCAATTAAGCTCCATTAGAATATCAAGAGTATTTGTACCAAAAGCGACACCTCTTATTTCCTCTATTTCGGCTCTAGTTACCGGTTGGTGATATACAATAATAGATAGTGTCTCAATAGCAGCTTTGGAAAGTTTTTTCTCAACTGTTTTTTGTTTGGACATTAAAGACGACAAATTTGATGCTGTTCTAAATGACCATTTATTTGAGATGCAAACTAAATTAATTCCCCTATTTTTATAAACATCTTCTAATTTTTTTAAAATTTTCTTAACATCAATTTTTTTTGAAATTCTATCTTCTATGGTTTCTATTTCTAAAGGTTCTGCTGCAGCAAATAAAATAGCTTCAACTTCCCTCTCTCCAGTAGATAATTGGCCTGGAAATGAAATTACGTTATTTTTTTTCTTTTCGTTCTTCATTTTTGTTTAATATAAATCTCATCAAATAATTTGTCTTGTTTTAAAATAACGGTCCCCTCTTTTACTAATTCTAATGATCCAGCAAAAATACTAGCACGTCCAGTTTTTTTTAAATTTGATTTTTTAAAGGCTTTCGGAATAATGTCCTCAAGGTTTTTCCAATCTTCTAGTTTTTTTATAATGCTTTTAATTAATTTTATACCTTCTTCTGTTGTACAAACTGGTAATTTCGGAATATTCATTCTTTGAAAATCCTTTTGCATGACAATTGCAGAATAAGTTTTTAGAAGTTCGTATAAAGATAATTTATATGTAGAACTATAAATAGAACGAATTCTACCTTTAATACCTCTTACAAAGATATCTTTTCCAAGTCTTTTTCTCTTAAGCATTTGATCAGACAGCAATCTTATTAATTCTAATTTTTTTAATTGTAATTTTAATCTTTCAGCAACTTCGTGGACTTTAAACTCTTCTTCATCAGTTATTGGAAGTAGTAATTTTGATTTTAAATACGCAAGCCAAGTTGCCATTACTAAATATTCTGATGCAATATCTAAATTAATATCTTTAACCTTATTAATATATTCTAAAAATTGATCAGCCAATAAAGTAATTGATATGTTTTCTAAATTAACTTTTTGAGATTTTGCTAAATCTAAAAGTAAATCTAAAGGACCATTAAATTGATCTAGATTTACCTGAAAACTATTAGTTGAATCTTGATTCTCCATTGGACACTAGCTTATAATATTTATTTGTTATTTTTATTATAAATTTACTCAATTTTGGTGAATTTTCTGCAACTATATGCATTTCTTTTAAATTTGCATTACAATGTAAAACTAAATCACAACCTGCGGTAAATGCTTTAATAACATTAGTTTTAATACCATATGGTAGAGCTTTCATTGATATATCATCTGACATTATTAAATTTTTGAAATTTATTTTATTTCTTATTAATTTAATTATTTTTTTTGAATGGGTTACAGAATTTAGATTATCAATTTTTTTAAAAAGTAAATGGCCAGTCATAGCAAAAAGAGAGTTTTTATTTTTAAAAGTCAAAAAATCATTTTTTAGTAAATATTGATTACTATTGTTCACAATTGGGAGCTTATAGTGTGAGTCAACTTTGCCCAGACCGTGACCTGGTATATGTTTAATTACAGTTGCTATATTATTCTTATGAAATTGATTGATCGTAAAATTACCAAAAATATTAACTATTTTTTTATTTTTTGAAAATGACCTATCACCTATTACTTTAGAAGTTTTTTCTCTAGCTATATCCAGAACAGGAACAGTATTAATATTTATGCCTAAGTTGTTCAATAAATAGCTTATTTGATCAATATAAATTTTATAATAAAGAAGTGATTTTTTTTTATTTTTTTTATACATATCACCAAAAAATTTTGAAGAATGTAATTTAGTGTCTATTATTTTTTTTAACCTATTAACTCTCCCACCTTCTTCATCAATAAGAATGGGGTAGTTTTGATCTTTAAATATCTTTTTAATTGATTGGACCAGCTTTTTGGTCTGATCTAAACTTTTAATATTTCTCTCAAATAATATTATTCCCCATGGTTTATATTTTTTAAGAAATAAAATTTCTTTATTTGACAAATTTGTAGATTTCAAACCAGATATAAATGCCCTCTTTTGACTAATCTTCATTTTTGATCAGGTCCCAAAATGATAATTTTTTTTCCTTATTTTCTTTTTCGTCAATATATTCAATAATATTATCAGTATCACTATCTAACTTTATTAAACTATTTTTCTTTAAATCTAATTTTGAGTCTAGATTGTTAATTGATTTATAATACTTTTTTTCAAACTCATCAGATATGTAGTATTTAACAGTAAAAAAAATAAATAAAGAAATTATAAATACGAAAAAAATATATTTAATTTCTTTAATCATTACATGGTTTCCGGCGTCTCTACATCTAATATTTTCATTCCAGTGCCAATAGTTTTTAAAACACTATTTAATAGAACCGCTTTGTTTTTATTTAGTTTTTTACTCTTATCTAAGAACCTCATAGACTCATTATCTTTTCCCATATTCCAATATGAATGAAATAAAGCTGACAGTTGATATAAATAGATAGGTATTCTGTGTGGCTCAAGTTTTTGTGAGGATACCTCTACACATTTAGGCCATTCGGAAATTTTATTTATTATTTTTATTTCCTCATCGTTAAATTCATAATTTTTTTCAACTTCAGTTAGGTCATTTTCTATTTTTTCGTCAGCATTTTTAAAAACAGAACAGATCCTTGCATAACAATATTGAACATAATAGAGGGGGTTGTCTTTTGATTTCTCTTTAACTTTTTCAAAATCAAACTCTAATTGGACATCATTACTTCTGCTCAACATTATAAAACGAGTTGCATCCTTACCTACCTCGTTAACTAAGTCATCAACAATTATATAATCACCTTTTCTTTTTGACATTTTGAAGGGTTTGCCGTCTTTAATCAATTTTACAAGCTGAGTAACTTTACAAATTAGATTTTTTTTTTTATTAGAGAGAGCATCGACAACAGAATTAATTCTTTTAATATAACCGGCATGGTCTGCACCAAGAATATTTATGTATTCATCAAAATTTCTTTTTAATTTGTTGTTGTGATAAGCAATGTCTCCGGCAAAATATGTCCAAGAATTATCACTTTTTGTTAAAGCTCTATCTTTATCGTCACCATAATTTGTAGATTTAAATAGTAGCTGCTCTCTCTCAACCCATTTAGACTTATCTTCACCTTCAGGCGCCTCTATCTTGCCTTTAAATACTAAATTATTCTTTTTTAAATTATCTATAGCTTCATCAACTTCTTTCGAATTAATAATATTATTTTCGCTTACAAAATTATCGTGAACAACACCTAAAGAATTTAGATTTTTTTTTATTATTTCTAAAGAAGCAACAACACTCAATTTAGAGAGTTCATCTGAAATTTTTTCATAATTTTCATAATTCTTAATAGAATTTTTATTAATAATTTGTTCTGCTATTTCAATTATGTAATCTCCTGGATATAAATTTTCATCCTTAGGGTATTCTTCATTATATAGTTTTTCCTTAATTCTAAAGTATACAGATAAAGAAAAGTTTTTAATCTGATTACCGTGATCGTTAACATAATATTCTTTGGTAACTTTATGATCACAAAATTTTAAAAGATTGCACAAAGCATCTCCATATATAGCACCACGACAATGGCCTACATGTAAGGGACCTGTTGGATTAGCAGAAACAAATTCAAGTAAATAATTTTTTTTATCATTTTTAAGACTTGCTCCGTATTTTTGATCATTGAGCATTTTTGTTAAAAAAGTATTCCAGAATTTCTTAACAAATTTTATATTAACAAAACCTGGTTTAACAAACTCAATATTTTCAATATCTTTATCATTTTTTAGATCATCTAAATTAAGTTGTTTATAAATTTCAGTTGGCGGCAATTTATTTAATGAGGAAAGAACCATGCAGACATTTGTTGATATATCAGCTTTAAATTTTGACGGGGCTGTATCTACGTTAATACCTGATAAATTTTGAGGAATTTTTAAATTAGCGGAATTAATAGTAACTTTATTTTTAATTTTGTTAAGATAAATGTCGAAAATGTTCATTTTAAATTATTGTAAAGGTTTATAGCATATCTGTCTGTCATTCCTGAAATAAAATCAGAAACAGATCTGAACTTATCCTTATTTATTTTTTGGTTTTTAATAAACTTTTTTGGATTTTTACAGATATAAGCAAATAAATATTTTATAATTTTTTGGCCTTTGGTATTTTTAGATAATACCTTTTTATTATTATACATTTTAACTCTTAAAAATTTTTTAATTTCGCTATCAATTTGTTGAAAATTTTCAGAAAAATTTATTATTTTAGAATTATTTTTTTTGATATCTCTCAAATTTTTAATTTTATGTTTCTTGAGATTTTTTTTACTGTTAGAAATGATATCCTTTACCATTAAATCTATAGAGTCCCTTATTATTTGATAAATCAAAATCTTATTTTTTTTTACATTTTTATATCTTTTAAAAATTTCTTTAAAAAAATTGATTTCTAAAATTTCCTCAAGTTTAAATAAATTTGCGTTTAATCCATCTTGAATATCATGATTATTATAAGCTATATCGTCAGAGATATTTGAAATTTGTGATTCTAAAGATGAATATTGATTAAAATTAAATTTATTTTTTAAATTTTTAATGCCTATTATATTATTTACTCTACTGACATTTGATATAGGTCCATTATGTTTTAATAAGCCATCTAAAGTTTCAAATGTTAAGTTAAGACCTTTAAATTTTAAATATTTATTCTCAAGAAACATTACTATTCTTAAAGTTTGTAAGTTATGATCAAAACCTCCATGTTTAATCATGCATTCTTTTAGGCTATTTTCTCCAGCGTGACCAAATGGTGTATGACCAAGATCATGAGCAAGACTTAGTGTTTCCGCAAGATCATCATTTAATTTCAAATATTTTGCAATTGATCTTGCTATCTGTGAAACTTCAATTGAGTGTGTGATTCTGGTTCTAAAGTGATCACCTTCTGTATTAACAAAAACCTGTGTCTTATGCTTAAGTCTTCTAAAAGAGGCAGAGTGAATTATTCTGTCTCTATCTCTTTGAAATGGCGTTCTATATGAGCTATTTTTCTCATTAAAAAATCTTCCAGTTGACTTAAATTGTCCAAGTTTTTTGAAATTATTCATACTTTAAAAAAGCTAAATTATAATTATATTACTATTAACAGCCTTACGAGATGATTAAAGAAATTAAATTTACTGATAATGCGATAAAACAAATAAACCATTTGTTATCAAAAAAGGAAAAAGGATCTTTTTTTAGAATCGCTATCAAGGGTGGTGGGTGTTCTGGTTTTCAATACAATTTTTCAGTTGATACTGAAAAAGAGGATGATGATATTCAATATAACAATATTCTAATTGATAAAACTTCAGCTGATTTATTAAAAGGATCTGAGGTTGACTTTGTTAAAGAATTAATTGGCGAACAATTTAAAATCAGCAATCCACAAAGTAAGTCATCTTGTGGTTGCGGTGTCTCTTTCTCTCTATAATGATAATAAGCTCTTGGAATGTTAATTCTGTAAGAGCTAGAATAAATAATATTAAAGAATATCTTAAAAAATCTTCTCCTGAGATTGTAATGATGCAAGAAATAAAAACTGAAGAAAAAAATTATCCTTTTGATGAATTTAAAAGCCTTAAATATGAAAGTTATGTTTTTGGACAAAAAAGTTACAACGGTGTTGCCTTCATATCAAAGAATAAATTAAACAATATAAAACAAAATATCTTTAAAGATAAAATGAAACAATCGAGAATAATTTCAGGTGAATTAACTCATAAAAAGAAAAAAATTAATTTAATAAATATTTATACTCCAAATGGAAATCCAGTAGATACAGAAAAGTATGATTATAAATTATATTGGTTAGATAGTTTTATAAAAACAATAAAAAAAAATTTAAAAGAAAATAGTAATATTGTTATAGGAGGAGATTTTAATATTATTCCTGCTGCTGAAGATGTTCATAATCCAAAGTCATATGAAAATGATGCTCTGTTTAGATTAGAAATAAGGAAAAGATTTAGAGAAATAATCAATTTAGGTTTCTTTGACACGTATAGATACATTTATCCTGACAAAGAAGGCTATACTTTCTGGGATTATATGAGTGGAGCATGGCAAAAAAATAATGGTATGAGAATTGATCATTTTTTGGTCTCAAGCTCTTTAATAGATAGTATTAAAGATGTTAAGATAAATAAATATCCAAGAGGAAGAGAAAAACCCTCAGATCATACACCTATAGAAATAACAATCGATTAAAATTAATTAAGAACAATCCTTTAATACGTTGGACATATCTTCAATTAAATTAAAATACATATTTTTACTTTTATTTATAGTTGCACCTAACGGATCAAGAACGCCAGTTTTAACACCTGTATCACTTGCAATAGATTTAATTATCGCTGGGTTAAATTGAGGCTCTGAAAATATACATTTTACTTTTTTCTCCTCAATAACTTCTCTAATTTCTGATAATTGTTCGGCACCTGGCATGACGTCTGGGTTAACTGTTAAAGCGCCTATAACAGATAGACCAAATCTTTTTTCAAAATATTGATAAGCATCGTGAAACACTACAAAGCTTGCATTTTTATTTAAGTCTTTTTTTATTGTTTTTGTTAAAGCGTCTAAATCCTTTAATAAATTTTTCGAGTTTGATTTATAAGTTGAACTATTGGCACTATCAATTTTTACCAATTGATTTGTAATTTTTTTCACTATTACTTTTGCATTTAAAGGGTCCAACCAAATATGTGGATCGTATTCACCATGAGCATGACCATGTTCATCATGTCCGTGGTCATCATGACCTTCCTCTTTTTTTGCTTGTTCTTCATCTCCGTGATCATCATGATCGTCTTCTTTTTTACCATGTTCATCATGTCCGTGATCATCGTGGCCCTCAAAGATATTCTTTTCTCTAAATTTTAATTTTTTCAATCCACTTTGATCTAAAAGTTCAAGAACTACTGAATTTTTAGGAATTGATTTAAGCGCTGTTGGTAAAAAACTTTCAAGGTCCTCACCTACCCATATAACTAAGTCAGCTTTTTGTAGCATTTTAGCATGTGAAGGTTTAATTTGGAAATTATGGGGAGAAGCAACGCCATCAATAATTAAACCAGGCTCTCCAACGCCGTCCATAATATAACTAGTTAATGAATGGAGAGGTTTAATTGAAGTTACGACATTAACTTCTGCTTTTAGTGGGGTAAAAATTAAAAAAAAGCTTATGATTGGTGCAAATAATTTATTTCTGATAATATTTTTCATGTTTGAATACCTTTATAATTAATTGTTATAATATAACTTTGTAATAATATAACGTAAGAAAAACAAGAGATATTTTATTAAATGACGCAACAAAATCAGACACTGGTAAAATTAGAAAATGCTGGAGTACTAGTTAATGAAAAATGGCTGGTTAGAGGCGTTTCTCTAGAAATCAAAAAAGGAAAGATAATAACTTTAATAGGTCCAAATGGTTCGGGGAAATCAACTACAGCAAAAATCACTTTAGGATTGTATAAAAATATAGAAGGCAGGGTCGAAAAATTCACTAACAAAATAGCCTATGTGCCTCAAAAAATTAATATTGATTGGACTTTGCCTATAAGAGTTAATGATTTTATGAATTTAACAAGTAATTTAAAAAAAGAAGAAATAGAAACTGCTTTAGAAACTACGGGGACGCCACATTTAAAAAATAAAGATTTAAAAAGTTTATCTGGAGGAGAATTTCAAAGGGTTCTTATGGCTAGGGCAATAGCAAAAAAACCGGAGCTTTTAGTGTTAGATGAGCCTGTTCAAGGTGTTGATTTCAATGGTGAGATAGCTTTATACGAGCTGATAAAAAAAATATCAGATACATTAAATTGTGGAATATTACTAATTTCTCATAATCTACATGTAGTTATGTCTAAAACCGATCATGTTGTATGTTTGAATGGACATGTTTGCTGCTCTGGTACACCGATAGATGTTGCTAACAATGAAAAATATCAGGAGTTATTTGGTAAAGATATTTCTAAAATATTATCTGTCTACGAACATTCACATGATCATATTCACAAAATTGACGGAACAATAGAAAAAAAAGAAAACTAATGTTAGACGATTTTTTTGTAAGGGCTTTGTTAGTTGGCATTGGAATGGCTTTAGTTACAGGGCCTCTTGGATGTTTTGTAGTTTGGAGAAGATTATCATTTTTTGGAGATACATTAGCTCATTCAGCATTGTTAGGAGTTACTTTATCTTATACGACTGAAATTAATATGGCTCTTTCTGTTTTTGTTATTTCATCTATTGTTGCTTTAATATTACTAAAGTTACAAAAAAAAACAAATTTACCTGCAGATGCTTTACTTGGTCTGTTGGCTCATTCATCATTAGCAATAGGATTAGTGGTTATTGGTCTTTTAGCTACCATCAGGTTTGATCTAATGGGGCTTTTGTTTGGAGACATACTTGCAGTCAATGTTAATGATATAGCTGTTGTTTGGATAGGTGGTGCCATAATTTTAATGGTATTAAAAATAATATGGAAACCTTTGTTTGCATCAACTGTAAATTATGAATTAGCAGAAGCTGAAGGAATGAAACCTGAAAAATATAATGCAATCTTTACAATACTGTTAGCAGCAATTATTGCTATTTCCATTAAGATGGTAGGTTTATTATTAATTACCGGAATGCTCATTATACCAGCAGCGATGGCAAGAAATTTATCGGATAATCCAAATCAAATGGTAATATTTTCAATTATTGGTGGTTTGTTATCAGTTTTTATAGGATTATTTGCATCATTGGAGATAAATACTCCGTCGGGTCCATCGATAATAACCTCAGGTTTAATATTGTTTATATTATCATTAACTAAAATAAAAAAAAAATCACAATTGAATAACTAACTATAAATTGATAAAAAAGAACATGGCACAAAAACAGGAAAATTTATCAAAAAATCAAAAAATAGTTTTAGATATCATTGAAAAATCTGCTCAACCTATGAAAGCATATTCAATATTGTTTAATGTCCAGAAAAAAGGTTTAAAAGCACCTCCTCAGGTTTATAGAGCTTTAGATAAATTGGTAGAAATAGGAAAAATTCATAAAATTGAAAGCAGAAATGCATTTATTGCCTGTAGAAATTCTGCTTGTACAATTGCAAATGCTACAGCATTTTCTATTTGTGAGTCATGCGAAGATGTAAAAGAAATTAGTAGCTCAAAGTTATCGAAATACCTATCAAATTTTCAAGACAAAGAAGGTATGAAATACAACAAATACAATCTTGAGTTTTTTGGTATTTGTAAAAAGTGTAAATAATCCTTTATTTTAATAAATTCTTAACATAACTGAAATAATAATAATGAAAGGAAATTTTATGTTTATAAAAAAATACCTAAAATGGATTAGTACGTTTTTAGTTTTAGTAGGAATACTGCTAACAAATTTAAATATATATCCATTAAATATATATTTTCATGGTTTGGGAGTTGTTGGATGGACTATAGCTGGATTTATAAGTAAGGATAAGGCAATTTTAACTAACTTTGGTCTGCAAATACCGCTATTCGTGATTGGTATTTATAAAGTTATTTTTTAAATGAAGAATATATTGTTCGTATGCACAGGTAATTCAGCAAGAAGTATTATTGCTGAAAGTATTATAAATAATGAGTATGACGATTTGTATAAAGGTTTTAGTGCTGGGAGTAATCCGACAGGAAAAATTAACGAAGATGTGAAGAATTATTTATTATCAAAACATTATGATCTTTCAAATTATAAATCTAAAAATTTTAATGAATTTATTAATGGTCAAATTAAAATGGATTACGTAATTACAGTTTGTAATAACGCCAATAACGAAGTCTGCCCTATTTGGCCAAATAAAGATAAGATAATTCATTGGGATATAGAGGATCCTGTTAAAATACTTAATGAAACAAATGACTTAAATAAAAAAGATGAAATAATAGAAAAAGTTTACAATAATATTCATAAAAGAATAAAGGAACTTATAAATGAAAAATAAAAATCGTTATTTTCTTGCTGAACTGTTAGGCAGTTGTTTTTTAGTAATGATTATTGTTGGCTCAGGTTTAATGGCTGAAAACTTAACTAATGACGTTGCTGTGATGTTGATTGCTAACACAATAGCTACAGGAGCAGGTTTATTTGTGCTTATTACAGTATTTGCTGATGTATCAGGAGCTCATTTTAATCCATTTGTAAGTATAGCTATGACAATAACAGGTAAATTAAAAAAGAAACTGTTACCCTACTATATCATTGCTCAATTGATTGGTTGCTTGATTGGTGTTGGTTTAGCTAATTTCTTTTTTGAAAATGAAATTTATGAATTATCTACTAAGTCAAGAGATGGAATTTATATTTTAACCTCAGAGACAATAGCTACATTAGGACTTATAGTGATAATTTTTGGTTCAATGAGTTCAGGTAAAATTGCTGTTGCTGCTAGTGTTGGTCTTTATATTACTGCCGGTTATTGGTTTACTTCTTCGACTTCTTTTGCAAATCCAGCTGTTGCAATTGCTAGAACATTTACAGAGTCTTTTACAGGTATTAGTTATTTAAACACTCCTTATTATATCTTGGCTGAGCTTATCGGAATGTTAATTGCTGTATTTATTGTTAAAAAGTTATTTTTAGAGAAAAATTGAAAGACTTAAAGCTTACCAATCAAATAAGTTTAATTAACAAAAAATTTAAGAAAAAAGAATTTTATCATTATTTTAAAACTTCTAATCTTTCATTAGTAATTGCAAAGATAAAAAATAAATATATATTAGTTTCTCAAAAAAGAGTTCCGATTAATAAAATTAATTATGAGTTTCCTTCCGGTATAGTAGAAAAAAATGAAACAACCTTGCGATCAGCTCAAAAAGAATTAACAGAAGAAACAGGATACAAATCAAGATCAAAATTGATTAAAATGATAACATTTTATACTGAGCCTGGACGATTAACTACTAAAATTACTGGTTATTATACAGAAAAATTGATTAAAATTTCAAAGCCAGAAAAAGGTATTAAAGTTCATCTGTTAAGTCAAAACGATATATTTAAATTAATATTAAAACAAAAGTTTAATAATAGTTCTCATATAGCAATGTTTTTATATTTAATCAGAAATCATAAAAATTTTTAAACTTAAAGTTGTATTAAAATAACTTTTAGATTTATGAATTTTATGGTTAAATAATCTAAATTAAATTTTTGGGGGGTGTAATGAAAAAAAAATTGAAAAAAAGAGAAAAGAAAAGACTGAAGATTTTAAAAACAATAGATGGATTGAAAAATAAAATAACTGCTAAAGAAAAAAAACTATCTAATATTAATGTTAAAATTGCTGATTTAGAAAAAAAGGTTGCAGAAAAAAAAGCAAGAAAAATGGCAAAAAAACAAGCTAGTGAAAGCACTGCATCTTTAAACAATTAACAACTTGTATGGGGTCTTTCTTCCCCATCGACAAAGACAAGGAAGAAAGAAGGAAGTTAACAAAATTAAATCTTTAGAGGAAGAATAAATATAATTAAAGAATAATTTTGTAGATAAACTTTAAGATATTTTTGTTACAAAAATATTTACCTATTATTACAATTTGATTAATATAAATTCATTTTGAATTATTTGAATAAATAACTCTTGGTTCTAAAAATAATTCTCTAGCAAGAGCCTTAAATCTTTTTGTTACCTGTTTGGAAATAATTTCTTGATGTTGAGATGGAATTTTTAGAAAAATTGAATTACCTCTTTTATACAATTTAAATTCCTCAAGAAAAATTGTTGATATAGATGTTAAAGATTGTGAGAATCTCAAAGCAGCACCAACTTGTTTACTTGAAAATATTTCGTTATTATTTAAAAAAGTAAGATATTCAAATTTTGGATTGTATTTAATACTACAGTATCTCCAATAACAAGAGAGAGCTAGTTGTATCCTTTCTTTATGTGTAAGTCTTAGCAAAGGCGTATTAAGGGTTTCTTGAAACACTAGTTCTGCTTTTTGAAAAGCACCAAGACCCCAATCCATATGACTTAAAACACAAGCTAGATATAATAATTTTTTGTTATAGTGCTCATTACCATCAAATACAGGTAGTATAAATTTAAAATATTTTTGGTAGGTAGATCCTAAATCCCCCCTTTTTGATGCAATATATTCAATTGATTTATTAAAAATTTCTGTCTCTTTTGTATTTTTTAAATGATCAATTGATAAAGAACCTTCCCTCAAACCACTTATTGAACATAATATTTTTTTTGGATTTGTTATAGTCATTATCTCATTTAAAATAATAGAACTATACGGTAAATATTGTGTTCTAGATTTTGAAATATATTCCACAGTTTTAAGTTTTGATTTGTTAAAGTTTGAAATTTTTTCAACAAATTTTGTCAATGTAGATCTATTTATAGAATATTGATGAATAATATGAACAGGATGGTTATTTTGGAAAAGATGTAGTTTAAATAAAGATCTCCATGTTCCTCCCACTAGATATAAATTATTAAATTTTTTTTTAGATAACCATTTTTCCTCTCTTAATAATTTCTTTACATACTTAGGTAAATTTCTTTTTTTAACAATTGGATTATTTATTAATCTAAGAACACCAATTGGCAAAGAAGTTTTGTTCGTAACAACATTATTTTCAACTCTAGCTAATTCTAAACTTCCACCACCAAGATCTGCTACTAATCCATCAACATTATCAAAACCAATTTTTACACCTTCTGCAGAACAATTTGCTTCTTCTTCACCACTCAGAATATTAATTTTTGTTTTAAAAAGAGTTTCTACTTCACTGATAAATTGTTTTGCATCTGTAGCCTCTCGCAAAACAGCAGTCGCAATTATTTTCAAATTTGTAATTTTTGATACATTCAAAATTTCTGAAAATCTTTTTAAAACTTTTAATGCATATTCTGATCCAGATTTATGAAGCTTTCTTGATTTGTCTAAATTTTTTCCAAGTTCACATACTGCTTTTTCATTAAATGACGGGACTCTTGTTGAGCTAAAATCATCATAAATCAACATTCTTATAGAATTTGAACCAATATCAATAATGGCTAATTTTAAATATTTTGAAGCAGATTGTTGTTTTGTATTAATTACTTCCACTTTTAATTAGTTTTAGATGCAATTTTTTAGGTTGCATAGTTAGTTTAGCTTTACCTCTTCCAGATAAGCTCGGATTATTCATAAAATATTCATGAGCTGAAAAGGAATCGTACTTACTATATTTAATTTTTTTATAATTACCATCAGCTTTAAGTTCCCAACTCTGATTAGTATCAAGATAATTTGCTAACATTATTTGATCTAAAATCTGTTCATGAACAGTTTCATTTTCAATTGGAACTAGAAGTTCTACTCTTCTATTTAAATTTCTCGGCATTAAATCAGCTGAAGAAATATATACTTTTGCATTTCTATTAGGCATTTTTTTTGTACCGTTACTAAAACAATAAATTCTAGAATGCTCTAAAAATCTTCCTATTATACTTTTTACAACTATGTTTTCAGATCTATCTTTAACTCCTGGTCTTAAACAACAAACACCCCTTACAAATAAATGAATTTTTACACCAGCATTCGAAGCTTCATAAAATTTATCAATAATTTCTGGATCTACTAATGAATTCATTTTTGCCCAAATAGCTGCAAATTTACCATTTTTAGAATTCTTAATTTCAGCATCAATATTTTCATTTAAGGTTTGCCTCATATTTATTGGCGAAATAGAAATTTTATTTAAATTTTTTGGTTTTGCGTATCCTGTTACATAATTGAAAAACTTTTCAACATCTGATGCCATTTTCTTATCACAACTAAATAAAGATAGATCAGTATAAATTTTAGCATTTACAGGATGATAATTACCAGTTCCTAAATGAAAATAAGTTTGTATTTTTCCTTGTTCTCTTCTTAAAACTAATGATGATTTTGCATGAGTTTTATATTTAGCAAAACCATAAACAATTTGAACACCTACTTTTTCTAAACTTCTTGATAGTTGAATATTAGCCTCCTCATCAAATCTAGCTTTAATTTCAATTAAAGCGGTAACTGTTTTTCCGTTTTCTGCAGCTGTTATTAAAGCTTTAACAATAGGTGAGTCTAGAGTTGTTCTATATAAAGTTTGTTTAATAGCTATAACTTTTTTATCATTTGCTGCTTGGTTTAAAAATTCAATTACAGCATCAAATGTTTCAAAAGGGTGATGCACAACTAAATCTTTCTTTTTGATAGTTTCAAAAAAATTATCATTATATTCTTTTAATCTTTCAACTTCTCTAGGTATAAAATGTTTGAATCTTAATTTTGGATTTTTTACTTTACATATTTGATCTATATCTTGAATTCCAACAAGGCCAGCTACATTATAAATATAGTCAGGATTTATATCTAATTTATTTGTAATAAATCTTATCAATTCATTATCACTATTTTCAAGGACCTCTAAACGAACAATATCACCCGTTCTACGTCTTTTTAAAGCCAATTCAAAAGATCTAACTAAATCTTCTGCTTCCTCTTGAATCTCTACATCGCTATCTCTTATTACTCTAAAAATCATTTTCTTTTCTAAATCATGATCTGGAAAAATTTCATTAGCAAAAAAACTTATTACGTCATCTAAAATAACAAACTTCTTATGATTTTTGGAAGACTCTATTTCAATAAATCTAGATAATGCTTTTGGTATTACAATTATCGAGTTTAAAATCCTCTTTCTATTTTTCTTCCTTAGCTTCATTACAAGTGCTCTTCCCTGGTTGATTATAAACGGAAATGGGTGGGCAGGATCAATAGCTGATGGTGTTAATAAAGGATAAATCTCTTCTATAAATATTTCTAGAAGTTTTTTTTTATCCTTAGTATTTAAATTAACTGGTTTTACTAAACTGATATTATTTTTTTTTAATTCCATAATCAGTTGAATAAAAATTTTGTTCTGTTTTTTTAATAGATTCTTAGTTTCAAGAACTACTTCATCCATTTGTTCATCAGGTGTCAAGCCATCAGAACTTAATGAGTCAACTTCTTGTTTTATTTGACTATATAGACCAGCTACACGAACCATAAAAAATTCATCAAGATTAGAACCCGCAATTGATAAAAATTTTACCCTTTCATATAAGGGATTTTCAATATTTTGTGATTCAAAAAGTACTCTATCATTAAATTTTAACCACGAAAGTTCTCTATTGATATATTTATTCTTAAGTTCTTCTTTTTGTTGTTTTTTTAAAGCAGTCATGTATTTAGAATTTATGTTTGAATTATACGTCATGAGACACGCAAAATCCAGTTGGGAAGATTTGAATATTAATGATTTTGAGAGACCGCTGAATAAAAGAGGTAAAAAAAGTGCAAAAAAAATTTGTGAATTTTTTGTTAAAAGAAAATACAGATTTGAATTTGCTTTGATATCATCAGCTAAAAGAACCCGAAGTACTTTTGAAATTTTGTCAAAAGGAATTCCTGAGCCAAAAACAACAGAATATTCAAAGAGTTTATACTTAGCAGATGAATTTACAATTATAAATAAAATTAAAAAAATATCGAGTAACTACAAATCAATTTTATTAATAAATCATGAACCCACAGTTAAAAATTTAGTAAGGTATCTAACCAAAAATCATGAAACCAATAATTTCAAATTAATGAATTATAAATTTCCTACAGCGGCATTCGCTAAAATTAAGTTTGATATTAAAGGTTGGGACGAAATAGAAAAAAAAGGAATGTTAAAAAAATTTATAAGACCCAAAGATCTTCAAGACTCTAAAGAATAACCTGCAGATCTAACCGTTCTAATTAAAGGTTTTACGTTTTCAATATTTATAGCTTGTCTTAATCTTCTAATATGGACATCTACTGTTCTAGACTCAACGTATATATTCTCTCCCCATACATTGTTTAAAAGCTGTTCTCGTGAATAAACTCTTTTAGGATTTTTGATAAAAAAATCTAAAAGTTTAAATTCAGTTGGGCCTAAAGTAATTTCTTTATCTTTTCTATAAACTCTTTTTGTAATCCGGTCTATTTTTAAATCAGTAAATTCTACAATATCTGATGATGATTGAGGTTTAGATCTTCTCAATAAAGATTTAATTCGAGCATTCAATTCTTTTTGACTAAAAGGTTTAGTCACATAATCATCTGCACCAGTATCAAATGCTTTTAATTTGTCCTCTTCCTCCCCTTTTGCAGTTAACATAATGATAGGAATATCATTAAACTTATTATTTTTTTTTAAATTTTTACAAATTTCAACACCAGATAATTCAGGTAACATCCAATCCATTAATATTAAATCTGGGTTTTTTAATTTTATTTGTTTAAGAGCATCTTCTCCATTTTCTGAATGACTAACTTTATAACCTTCTTTTTCAAGATTATACTTTAACAAACTAACAATTGATGTTTCATCTTCAGCTATAAAAACATGAGCTGACATAAATCATTTTTCTCCAGTTACAATTGGCTCTGTGCCCTTAGGTCTTTCACCTTCTAAATATTCACCTTTAACTAAATAATAAATTTGTTCTGCAACATTTGTAGTATGATCACCAATACGCTCAACGTTTTTGGTCACAAACAACAAGTGAGTTCCATCCTCTAAATTTTTTTCATTTTCTTTAAGATATTTTATAACTTCTTGCATACAAAGATTTGTTAGATCATCTATTTGCTCGTCACTTTCCCAAACATTTACTGCCATTGACGCAGATCTTTCTAGATAAGCGTCTAATGTTGATTTTAATTGTTTTTGAACACTAGTAGATACTCTATTTAATGCATCTACCAAATTCTTTGGAAGATTTTCATTAAGCAAAAGTGTTCTCTTGGATATATTTTTTGCTAAATCACCTATTCTCTCTAAATCCGAAGACATTTTCAGAGCCGTTACAGTCTCTCTTAAATCAATTGCCATAGGTTGTCTCAATGCAATTAAATTTACAACTTGCTGTTCAACTAAAGTCTCAAATTTATCTATTTTTTCATCGTCTTGAATTACAGTTTCTGCAATATCGCTATTTCTTGTTGTAATGGCTTGAATAGCTTTACCTAAAGCATCCTCACACGCACTTCCCATTTTAATTATATTCGCATTAAGATTTTTGAGTTCTTCTTCGTAAGATTTAACTGTATGTGGCGCTTCACCCATTATCCAAACCTCCCGGTTATATAATCCTGTGTTTTTGTGTTATCAGGATTCTTAAATATCTTATCAGTTGATCCATGTTCAATCAAATGTCCTAGGTGAAAAAAACCTGTATTTTGAGAGACACGTGCAGCTTGAGCCATAGAATGAGTTACAATTATTATTGTATGCTCCTTTTTTAACTCATCAATCAATTCTTCAATTTGTGCTGTTGCTATTGGATCTAATGCTGAACAAGGCTCATCCATTAATATAACTTCTGGTCTTACGGAAATTGCTCTAGCAATACAAAGTCTTTGTTGTTGTCCTCCAGATAAACCAGTTCCAGGTTCATGTAACCTATCTTTTACCTCTTCCCATAGTGCAGCCTTTTTTAAGCTAGTTTCAACAATTTCATCCATTTCTTGCTTTGATTGAGCCATACCGTGAATTGTTGGGCCGTATGATATATTTTCATATACAGTTTTTGGGAAAGGATTAGGTTTTTGAAAAACCATACCAATTTTTTCTCTAAGTCTTACTACATCGCAACTTTTATCATTTATATTAAAGTCATTAATTAAAATTTCTCCTTTAACACTACAGATATCAATTACATCATTCATTCTATTAAGACATCTAAGAAAAGTTGATTTACCACAACCAGATGGACCAATTAATGCAGTTACTTGGTTTTCTTCAATATCTAAACCTATATTATAGAGGGCCTGTTTTTTTCCATAAAAAACATCTACATTTTTTGCTTTAATCTTTATCATTTTAACTCCATTTTTTTTCAAACTTATGTCTAATTATTTGGGCAAACAAATTCATTATTATTAAAAAACCAAGTAAAACCATTATACATGCCGAGACTTTTTCAACAAATCCTCTCTCAGCACTTTCAGCCCAAATATAGATTTGAACTGGTAAACTTGCTGCAGGATCCATTGGTGACCCAGGTATCGTGTTAACAAAAGCAACCATTCCAATTAAAATTAGGGGTGCAGTTTCTCCTAAAGCTTGAGCTAAACCAATTATTGTACCTGATAAAGTCCCAGGCATTGAAAGAGGAACGGTATGATGCATTGTGGTTTGCATTCGACTTGCGCCCATAGCAAGTGCTGCCTCTCTTATACTTGGAGGAACCGCTTTTAAAGATGCCCTCGCAGCTATAATTATTGTTGGTAAAGTCATCAATGATAAAGTGATACCTCCAACTAAAGGGGTAGACCTAGGAAGGTGAAATATAGCCAATAAAACACCTAATCCGAGTAACCCAAAGACAATAGATGGTACTGCAGCCAAGTTATTTATATTTACTTCAATAAAATCAGTAAATCTATTTTTAGGTGCAAACTCTTCAAGATAAATTGCTGCAAGCACCGCCACAGGAAAAGCTATCATTAAGCATACAAGTATAGAAAAAATTGAGCCCATAAATGAACTAGCTATACCAGCAAGTTCTGGTTCTCTAGAGTCAGCATATGTAAAAAAACTGATATTAAATTTACTTTCAACTTTGCCTTTTGCAACAAGTTGGTCGAAAATTTTTAATTGATAATCGCTTACCCTTCTTTGATCTTCCGGTAAATCTCTTGGATAATTTCCTTTAAAGACTTGATCTAAATCATCTGAAGCGGTTAGATAAACTTCTTTTGTTTTTCCTATTAAACCAGGGTTATTTATAAGTTCATTTTTAATTTCTTTTTCAAAAAAATAAGACACCATTCTCTTCAATTCATTTTCTTGATCTTCATTGGCATTTGGATCTAGGTCAGCCATTGATTTTAATGCTATATCGTAATAATCAGCATCCTGTAAATCCTCATTAGAAGGATTTTGTTCTAACATCATTAATTCAGCATCAAAAGTTACTGGAACAATGAGCCACGTTTTTTGAAAAGCAGAATAGCCAGTTGAAAAAATTTTAAAAATAAAGATTGTTAAAAATAAAAGTGCCATAAAAATTGCACTCAGACCGTATAAGCGAAATCTCTGTTCAGCTTTGTATCTTTTATTTAATAATTGTTCTTTACTTTTATTCATATTTCTCTCTATATTTTTTAACTACTCTTAAGGCCACGATATTTAAACAAAGCGTTACTAGAAATAATGACATACCTAAAGCAAAAGCGGCTTGCGTTTTTGGGTCGCCAAAAGCTTGGTCTCCAATTAAAATTACCACAATTTGCGCTGTAATTGTTGAAGTAGATTCTAATGGATTTAAAGTTAAGTTAGCAGCTAAACCCGAGGCCATAACAACTATCATTGTTTCTCCAATAGCTCTTGAAACGCCAAGTAAAATAGATCCAACTATCCCGGGCAAAGCTGCGGGAAAAATAACTCTCTTAATTGTTTCTGATTTAGTCGCTCCCATAGCGTAACTTCCATCTCTTAAACTTTGAGGCACACTTGTAATTACATCGTCACTTAAACTTGAAATAAATGGTATGATCATAATACCCATTACCCCTCCTGCTGCTAAAGCACTTTCAGCTGAAACTTCAAGACCCATTGAGGTTCCTAATTCTTTCAAAAATGGTCCAACTGTTAGGGCAGCAAAAAAACCATAAACAACTGTTGGTATACCAGCTAAAATTTCAATTAAAGGTTTTGCATATTGTCTAACTTTGCTAGATGCATATTCAGCTAAATAAATTCCACTCATTAATCCAATTGGGATAGCAACGCACATAGCAATAAATGCAATAAAAAAAGTACCTGCAAAAATAGGGACCGCTCCAAAAGTATCTGAATACATTGATGGATCTAAAGCCTCAGAAGAATCTCTTACAAAAGCTTTTGCTGGATACCAATGAGTTCCAAAGACAAAATCAAATAATGGAATTACTTTAAAAAAATCTATAGTTTGAAATATAAGTGAGAAAACTATTCCAACAGTAGTTAATATTGCAGCTAAAGAGGCTGTAAATAAAACTGCATTCAAAAATTTTTCAACTGGTTCTCTTGTTCTAGAATTAGATGAAATTCTTTTATACGCATAAGCAACTGAAGCAATGATTATAGATAATACTATAACAGCTTTTGAACTTTGAGCTATTGATCGAAGACTTAAATATTTTTCTGCTGAAGCCTCAATAAAAGGTGTAATTTCTCCGGTAAATTGTCCTCGCGACAATGATTTTGTTTTTTCGTATATTAAATTTAATTCATCATCAAGATAACCTTGATTTGAATAATCGCTTAAGACTAATAACTTTACAATTGTAGGCTCAAAAATTGCCCATAAAGAAAAAATTATAAAGGCTGGTATTGCGCACCAAATTGCAAGATAATAACCATAAAATTGTGGTAATGCAGTTAATCTTTTATTTGAAGATTGAATTGTATATGCTTTTTTGCGTCCAAAATAATAGCTTGTGAAACCTAGAAGAACAATAAATGTAAACAATATTAAGTTCAAAAGAATCTCCTTTATTGGGACTTTACTATTATTTGAAAAAAAAGGGGTCTAAAAAGACCCCCTTTTTAATTATTTGTTAACTGAGAAACTATTAATTACCCATAGCAACTAGCTTCGTAGCATTAGTTCTAGTTGTTTTATACAACTTAGAGTCTAATGGCACCAAACCAATGTCTGCTAGATAACCACCTTTTCCTATAGCTTTCTTAGTTGTGAATTCTTTCACAAACTCATGTAAGCCTGGAATTACTCCAACGTGAGCTTTTTTCACGTAAAAGAATAAAGGTCTGGCAACAGCATAACTGTAGTCTTGAATAGACTTCAATGATGGTTGTCCACCATCAATACTTGCTGCTTGTAATTTATCTTTTGCAGCTAGGAAATAACTGAAGCCAAAGAAACCAAACATTTCTTTATCTTGAGTTAACTTTTGGATGATTAAACTATCGTTTTCTCCAACTTCAATAGCAGCACCATCTTCTCGGTAAAGTTTTTGAGGTTTTTTGTATTTTTTATTTCCAGCTTCAAAACCTGCTTTATAAAGAGCTTTAGCTTCTTTAGTCATACCTTTTTTCATTACTAAAGAATTCCAAGCATCTCTAGTTCCTGATGTTCCTGGTGGGATCATCACTGAAATTTTTTGTTTTGGTAAGCTAGGGTCAATTTGATCCCAAGTTTTATAAATATTTGGAACTAATTTACCATCAACAACTGTATGAGCGGCTAGCGCTAAGTATAATTGTTCTTTTGTAAAGTTTACTGGTTTTGCATCTTTACTGTAAGCTAATGTAATACCGTCGTTTCCAATTACGATTTCAACGATATCATTAACACCGTTTTTCTTACATAGTGCTTTTTCTTTATCTTTCATAGCTCTTGATGCATTTGTAATATCTGGATGTTGTTCACCTACACCAGCGCAAAATAGTTTAGCTCCACCACCAGTACCAGTAGACTCAATAACAGGAGTTTTAAATCCTGAACCACCAAATCTTTCAGCAACAACAGTCGCATAAGGGAATACCGTAGAAGAACCAACTATCTTAATTTGATCTCTTGCTTGAGCAACAGTTGCTATTGATAAAGCAACTAATGAAGCAATTATTATAGTTAGTTTTTTCATTATCTTTAATCCTTTCATTATTTATTAATTAAAAGATGACAGACTCGTATAAATTTATTGAATCTTTAATATTACAGAATTGTTACACTTTTGTTAAAAATGTAACTTTATAGTTGAAACTTAATAAAACTTTTAGTTGTATTTTTTTGATATAATTATCTTTTCAACATCAGTTTCTAGGCCTCCACTACATGACACGGGGTTTACCTTTTCACTAAGAGCTAGTTCATTGCTTGGACGTAAAGTTACTTCAAGTTTTACCAAGTTTACTAATTCTTCTCTAATATCTTCATCATATCTCCAGCTAGGCCATGAACTTGGTGTTGAAAATATAGAGGTTAAATAACTTGTAGCCATAGTATATCTGTAATTACTCAAGTTTTCATTCCTTAATAAAAAATCTCTTACAGAACTAAAAATATTTCTACATCTAAAAGAATCCGAAAAGTAATTTTCCTCCTTAAGATTTTTACTCATAGGAACAGAAACAATTAAATCAATTGAGTTTTTAGAATATGAGGTAACTACGTCAGTATAAAATTCAGATTCAGCAATCTCTAAATGATCTTTTATAGAAGGATATGAAGTTTTTAAATCTGCTTCTAGTCTAAAAATCCCAATATCAAAAACTGTAAGTTGCTGATTTCTTAATAATGTTGTTATATCTTTGGAAAAAACACTTGTTGTTAAAGAGCTTAACAAAAAAGCAAAAATTAAAATATTTTTAAGTATTCTAATCATGCTTAAAAATAATAAAAAGACTAACATTAATCAAGTAAAGAAATGTTATAAATACGTTCTAAAATTATTATAAAACAATACTTTTTAAATCTAAGTTTTTGTTGGTAAATAAATTTGAACTTCAGTTCCTTTATTTTCCTCACTTAGAATCTCATAATGTCCACGATGTTGAGTAACAATATGTTTAACAATAGCTAATCCTAAACCAGTTCCACCAACCCTATTACTTTGTTCAAGATCTACCCTAAAAAATCTTTCTGTAATTCTAGAAATATATCTTTGAGGAATACCAACACCTTCATCTTTAATACTGATCATAAAATTTTTTTCTAACAATTTACCAACACTAATTTTGCTTGATATAAAAATAGACTTGTTTTCATTTGAATACTTAATTGCATTATCTAAAAGATTAGAAAAAACAGTTTGTAATTTTTTTTCATCTCCAATAACAATCGTTGGATTAGCGAGAGATAAATTAATATTTAATTTCTTTCTTTTTAAAATAATCTCAAAATTACTGATGATTGTTTTGAAAAGATCATTTATATCTACTAAATAGTTTGGCCTTATGTGTTCTTCTAATTCAATTCTTGTGAGTATTAAAAGATCATTAATTAAATTTTCCATTCTATTTGATTGATCAGTCATTATTTTCATAAATTTTTTTTTAGCCTTTTCATCATCAGACGCTGGGCCCTCAATTGTTTCTAATGATCCTTTGATTGCCATTAAAGGTGTTCTTAATTCATGGCTTACATTAGCGACAAAATCAGTTTTAAATTTTTGTGCTTTTGTAATTTCAGTAAAATCTTTTAAAAATAACACAACAGAATCTGGTTCAGTAAATAAATGAGTTGGACCAGGAATAATATAAATTTTATAAAATTGATATGATGGGAGGTCTATTTCAATGTCAATATTTTTTGTTTTATTTTCAACAATAGCTTTTTCAATATTTTCTATTAATTCTGGTTTTCGAATTACAGAGGATATGTTTTTATCAATTAAATTACTTCCAAATCTTTTTAATGCACTTGGATTAGCATATTTAATTATATTAAATTTATTTAATGCGAAAAACTGATCTTCAAGCTCGTCTATAATTACTCTTTTTGTTTTTTCCTCTCTTTTATTAACTATTATGGCAGTATTTATTGGTTTGTTTTTTTTTTGATTAAGTAAATATAGGAGATAAATTATAACAATTACAAGTAGGATGACTAAATATTCCATAAATTAGATAGTTTAATTTTGCAATATTACACTTTTTAATGCAAACAAATTAAGAAAAATTAACTAATGGTTAGGTGAAATATTGTTAAAAAATATTTTTGCTGTTTCTTCCCAAGTGAATTTTTTTGCAAATTCAAGACAATCATTTCTATCAACTTTTAAAGCTTTTTGGGCTGAAACTTTAAGATTATTGTCTAAACAATTTATTTTGGATCCTTCAAATATATCTTTAGGACCTGGAACAGGATACGCTGCAACAGGTGTTCCACAATTTAAAGCCTCGGTAACCACAATTCCAAATGTATCTGTTTTACTAGGGAATACAAAAACATCGGAGGATGCAAAATGTGATGCTAATTCACCGTTGGTTTTTTCTCCTAAAAAAATATCTTTAGGGAATTCTTTTTTTAATTTTTTTAAATCAGGTCCTTTTCCTATTATTATTTTTGTACCTTCTAAATCACATTCTAAAAAAGCTCTTATATTTTTCTCAACTGCAACTCTTCCAACATAAATCCAAATTGGTCTTTTGTGGGGTAAATCAATTTTTTTAGGGTTCTTAAATGCTCCGTGATTTCCGCCTCTGGTCCAAGTAATCATTTTATTATCATCTATACCTATATTAATTAATTCTCTTCTCATAGACTCTGTTGTTACTAAAATTCTCTCAGCCTTATTATGAAAATTTGCTAAAAATTTTTCAGCCCATTTTGCAGGTATAATTGGAAAATATAATTTAAGATATTTATCAAACCTTGTATGAAAACTTGTAGTAAACTTTAGATTATTCTTTAAACAATATCTTCTTGCCATAGTTCCTATAGGACCTTCAGTAGCGATATGAATTGCATCAGGTTTTATTTTTTTTATCAAACTACCAACTCTTGGCCAAACATTAATAGATAATCTAATTTCATTATATTTGGGCATCGGAAAAGTTAAAAATAAGTCTGGAGTGATATATTCTACTAAATGACCCTGTTTTTTTAAAACTTGCCCTGTTTCATGAAGAGTTCTTACTACACCATTAACTTGAGGGAAATATGCATCTGTCGCAATTAAGATTTTCATTTTTTAAGATGCTTTTTTAAGATTTTTTGTTTTTAAAGTTTGTGAAATTTCCTCATTATTGAAATATTTATCTCTTATTTTATCCCAATAAATAATTTCGAATTTTCCATTGTAATTTTCTACTAATGCGGTGCATGACTCAACCCAATCACCACAATTAAGATAATTTATTCCATTGAACTCTTGATCTTCCGCATGATGAATATGACCACAAATTATTCCATCATATTTTTTGTTTTTTGCATAATCTGAAAGTGTTTTTTCATATTCGCCAATATATTTTACTGCATTTTTAACTTTATATTTTAAGAATTTAGCAAGTGACCAGTAATCTTTGCCTCTTAATTTTCTAAAGAAATTTATAACCACATTAATTCTTAGTAATAAATTATAAGCAACAGATCCAATTTTAGATAACCATTTAGCGTGTTTCATTACCCCGTCCCACGCATCACCATGTACAATTAAATATTTTTTTCCTAAATTAGTTTCGTGAACAATTCTATTTAACATGTGTATGTCGCCAAAATTCATAGGAATAAATTTTCTAAATAATTCATCATGATTGCCTACTATGTAGAAAACTTTAGTACCATGTCTTGCTTTTCTTAATATTTTTTGAATTACGTCATTATGTTCTTGAGGCCAATAAAAATTTTTTTGCATCGCCCAAACATCAACAATATCTCCAACAAGATAAAGATTTTCTGATCTAGAGTTTTTAAAAAATTCTAAAATCTTACTTGCCTGACACCCCTTTGTTCCAAGATGTAAATCTGAAATAAATATACTTCTATACTTTAATAAAGGTGATTTATTTGTCATATAAACTTGTTTTATTTTTTGATTCGCTTATAAGTAGAAACATAACTACCTTGTACATAATAATGTTACAGAATTATTAAATTATGAAATTTTGTTTGATATATAATAAAAAATCTGCCGGTGGAAGAAAGACTAATTTTATTAAAAAGATTCTTTATGAAATTCGAAAACAATACAAGGTTGATTTTTTTGAGACAAAAAGTGAGAACCAAGCATCAGAAATAATAAAAAATATCCCAAAAAATCAATATAACAGATTATTATTAGCTGGTGGAGATGGGTCAGTTTCATTTGCTATTAACGAACTTATAAAAAATAATTTTAATTTTAATAAGGATTTTGCAATTGGATATATTCCAGCAGGAACAGCTAACATTCTACAAGCTGAATTGGGTATGTCTAAAAACATTAAACAAATTGCAAAAATATTAACCTCAAATAATTTTAATAAATCTAATTTAATGAAAATAAATGAAAAACATTTTGTTTTGATGGCAGGATTAGGATGGGATGCTCAAATAGTTCAATCAATTAATTCCTCGATTAAAAAAATAATGGGAAAATTAATATTTGGTATCAAAGGTTTACAAAAATTTTTATTTATGAAGAATAATAAAATCAAGATATTTATCGATAATGAAACTATTTATGCAGATTGGGTTCTATGTACAAATAGCAAATATTATGCAGGTCATCATTCAATAGCAAAAACAAATATCTTTGATGATAAAGTTGTTACATACATCTTTGAAAACTTAAATCGATTAAAATTATTATATTACATATATTTAGTAGCTATTTATGGTAATTTAGAAAAATCAAAATCAGTGATTACAAAATATGATGATAATATTAAATTTGAAGGTGTGAATAGTAAAATACCAGTGCAAATTGATGGTGACAATTTTGGTAATTTCAAAGAAGTTTTAATTTCAAAATCAGAAAAAAAAATAAATATATTAAAGTCTGCTTAATACTATTTTACCCTACCATATACATCCTGATATCTAACAATATCTGTTTCTTTAAGGATTGAGCCTATTTGTGCTTCTATAATTTTTACTGGTTTTTTATATGGGTTTTCTATTCTATGGATTGCACCTAACGGAATATAAATAGTTTCACCAGGTTTCTTTAGGAATTTACTCTTATTTAAGGTAATCTTTGGAATTCCATGAGTAACTACCCAATGTTCTGATCTATGGAAATGTTTTTGAAGACTTAAAATGCCTTTAGGTTTAACAAATAATTCTTTAATTAAAAATTCTTTGCCTTTAAATAAGTTTGTATAGCTGCCCCATGGTCTATGAAATACGTTTTTCTTTTTAAAATATCTATTTTTAATTTTTCCATACATTTTGCAGATTTCTTTCCAGCTCCCTAGATCCGACCATGGAATATCAAGCTTGATCGAATTGATATTTTTAGTTTTCTCAAGTATTGCGTAATCAAACGATTTTGCTGTAGCTTTAGAAAATGATTGTTTATTTAAATAATACACATTGCTTTTATATTTAGCTTTTATTACAGCTTTTTTACAGTTTCGAAAAATATTAGGCTGATATTTCTTAAAATTATTAATAATTGATTCTTTTCTCAAAAAAAACATCCCAGAGTTCCAGTATCCTTTGTGTCTAATTACTTGTTTTGCTCTCGATGTTTTAGGTTTTTCAATAAATTTGGTGACCTTATCAATATTCTTTTTTTTCTTAGTAATGAAATATCCATACTCACTAGATGGACTTGTTGGCTTTATGCCAAATATAAATATATTTTTTTCATCTAAATTTGACTTATTTTTATTAATAGCTGTTATTAATTTGTTCGGCTTTTCAATCAAATGATCAGCAGTAAAATACATTAATGGCTGATTATTTGGAATTTCTTTTATTAATGCCGATGCTAAAATTGCAGGAGCAGTATTCTTTTTTGCTGGTTCTAAAATAATCTTATACTTTTTAATTCTGCTTTTCTTTAAAGCTTTTTTTACATCTTTAATATATTTTGAATTAGTACTTATAATTGGATAATCAAAAACTTTACTTTTAATTCTCTCAAAAGTTTTATTAATTAAAGTCCAGCCGCCAAAATCTATAAATTGTTTTGCTTGATGATTAGATTTTTTGGGCCATAGTCTTGTTCCAGCCCCACCGCATAAAATAACCGGTCTAATTTTCATTAAATATCAGCGTATACTTTAACCTCGTTTTTACCACCAGGATGTGTTGGTGCTCCTAAATATGCTGGTCCAACAGTTTGTGCATACTTCCATAGAGTTCCATTACCAAAGTTAATTTTTTTAGGTCTCCATTTTTTACGTCTTTTTTGCAATTCTTTTTTAGACAATCTAACATTGATAGTTCCTTTTTTAGCATCAATGTCTATTACATCACCGTTTCTAAGTAATGCAATTGGTCCTCCAACAGATGCTTCTGGACCAACGTGACCAATACAAAAGCCTCTTGTTGCACCTGAAAATCTACCATCAGTAATAAGTGCTACCTTCTCTCCTTTTCCTTGACCGTAAATTGCACCAGTTGTCTGTAACATTTCTCTCATACCTGGGCCACCCTTTGGACCTTCGTATCTAATAATAATTATGTCTCCATCTTTATATTTTTTATTCTTAACAGCTTTATAAGCAGACTCTTCAGTATCAAAACATCTTGCTGTTCCTGTAAATTGTAATTTTTTTAATCCTGCAACTTTTACAATTGCTCCTTCTGGTGCAAGATTTCCTTTTAAACCTACAACACCACCATCATTAGAAAGTGGATTGTTATATTTTCTCATAACTTTTTGTTTTGGATTAAATTTGATATTTTTAAGATTTTGTCTCATAGTTTTTCCTGTAACAGTCATACAGTCACCATGGATATATCCACCATCTAACAAAGTTCTTAATAACATTGGTACACCGCCTGCTAGCCACATATCTTTTGCAACATATCTTCCACCTGGTTTTAAATCTGCAAGATAAGGAGTTCTTTTAAAAATTTTAGCAACATCCATCAAATCAAATTTAATTCCTATTTCATTTGCAATAGCTGGTAAATGTAATGCAGCATTTGTTGATCCTCCAGTTGCTGCAACAATCGTTGCTGCATTTTCTAATGCTTTTCTTGTAACAATATCTCTTGGTCTAATATTTTTTGCTAATAAATTCATTACAGCTTTTCCACTTTGTAATGCAAATTTATCTCTTTGTTCGTAGGGTGCTGGAGTTCCAGCAGAATAAGGTAATGCTAATCCCATCGCCTCTGAGACACATGCCATAGTGTTTGCTGTAAATTGACCTCCACAAGCACCTGCACTTGGACAAGCTTTTAATTCTAATTTTCTTAAAGCATGTGCATTCATTTGTCCTGAAGAATATTTTCCTACTCCTTCAAAAACATCTACAACGGTTACATCCTTACCATTAAATCTTCCAGGAAGTATGGAGCCTCCATAAATAAATACACTTGGTACATTTAATCTAACCATTGCCATCATCAAACCAGGTAAAGATTTATCACAACCTGCAACACCAACTAGAGCATCATAACAATGACCTCGTACAGTAAGCTCAGTTGAGTCAGCAATTACATCTCTTGAAACTAATGAGGATTTCATTCCCTCATGTCCCATTGCGATACCATCAGTAACTGTAATTGTACAAAATTCTCTTGGTGTTCCTCCAGATGATTTAACACCTTTTTTAACTGATTGAGCTTGTCTCATTAAAGCAATATTGCAAGGCGCAGCTTCATTCCATGTTGAAACAACACCAACAAAGGGTTTTGCAACATCTTTTTCTGTCAGTTTCATTGCATAATAAAAAGATCTTTGAGGAGCTTTATCTGGACCTAGTGAAGTATGTCTACTTGGTAATTTTTTCTTATTAAATTTCATTACAAACCTTTAACTGTGATTGATATTTTATCAATATTTTTCTGCAATTCATTATAGTTATTTTTCTCTTGATCAACAATATTTTTTGGTGCCCTATCGACAAAACTTTTGTTGGATAATCTTTTTGATATTATATCTAATTCTGCCTCGTATTTGCTCTGCCTTTTAAGTAAATTCTCTTTAATTAATGACAGATCAACTGACTGATCAAAGTAAATTTTAAATATATCACCTGCAATCACAAGATTTGCAGATGGTTTGTTTCTTTCGCTATCTAAGAAGTTATTAATTCTACCTAATCTTTTTAATACAATTTCATTTTTAATAATAAAATCCTGATCTTTTTTTGGTAAATTAGCTAATGACATATCAACAAAAGAGCCAGGACTTACATTTAGTTCATTCTTAAAAGATCTTAGTTGGCTTATAAGATCAATTATTTTTTGTACCTCTTTTATATTTTTGTCACTTTTAATTTTATTTAAAGTCCAATTTGTGTGCATTAAATAACTACTATTCAATTTATCGAGTTTATTCTTTAGCCAAAGTTCCTCTGTTATAAACGGGATAAATGGGTGTAATAAAACTAAGATTTCTTTAAAAACGTAAGAGGTTGTTAATTTTACCTCATTAATAGATTTTTTGTCTTTAGAATTTAAAATGGTTTTTGAAAGCTCTAAATACCAATCACAATAAGAATGCCATACAAACTGATAGATATTTCTAGCAGCTTCATCAAATCTGTAATATTTTATGTTTTTTTCTATTTCCTTTGTAGTTTGATTTAACTCTGAAATTATCCATTTATTGATATTAAGTTTAATTTTTGGTGATTTTTTTGACTTTTTAAAATCACATTTATTCATGGATAAAAAGTTATTAGCATTCCACAACTTATTTAAAAAATTTCTATAACCTTTAACTCTATCTTCTGAGAGTTTCACATCTCGACCAGGTGATGCCATTGATAATAAAGTAAATCTTAATGCATCAGCGCTATACCTTTCTATTAATACTAAAGGATCAATAACGTTGCCTTTAGATTTTGACATTTTTTGACCTTTTTCGTCTCTAACTAAAGCGTGAACATAAATATCTTTAAAAGGTTCTTTATTTAAAAATTCCATTCCAAACATCATCATTCTTGCAACCCAAAAGAAGATAATATCAAAGCCTGTAACTAATACGGATGTTGGATAAAACTTTTTTAAGTATTCATTTTTTTTTGGCCATCCCAAAGTTGCAAATGCCCATAAACCTGAGGAGAACCATGTATCTAATACATCTTCATCTCTAACTAATTCAACATCTTTTTTATATTTTTTCTTAGCAAGTTTTTTTGCTTCGTTTAAATTATTTGCAACAAATATCTTTTTATCTGGACCATACCAAGCAGGTATTTGATGACCCCACCATAACTGTCTTGAAATACACCACGGCTCTATATTATTCATCCATTGAAAATACGTTTTAGACCAATTTTTCGGAAAGAAACTTGTTTTTTTATTCTTAACTATTTTCTTTGCTTTGATAGATAACTTTTTTGCATCTGCAAACCATTGTTCAGTTAAATAAGGTTCAATAACAGAATTTGATCTATCGCCATAAGGTACTTTATTTTTTATTTTTTCCTCTTTAATTAATTTGTCACCTAATTCATTAAGTATTTTTTTTCGAGCCTCAAATCTATCTAATCCAACATACTCGGTTGGTGCATTATTATTAATTTTACCATCCTCAGTGAAAATATTTATAATTTCCAGTTTATTTCTTTTACCAACGTCATAATCATTAAAGTCATGTGCAGGTGTAATTTTAACAGCTCCAGAACCTTGCTCTGGATCTGCGTAATCATCAGCTATTATTTTAATCTTTCTGTTAGTTATTGGTAAAATTACATTTTTGCCAACCAAACTTTGATATCTTTCATCTTTAGGATTTACAGCTACCGCTGTATCACCAAGCATAGTTTCTGGTCTAGTGGTTGCAATTGTTATAAAATTTGACGAATTTTCTATTTGGTAATTTATATAGTATAGCTTTGAATTGACCTCTCTTTGATCAACTTCTAAATCCGATATAGCGGTTTTTAGAACCGTATCCCAATTTACTAATTTTTTTGACTTATAAATTAATCCTTTGTTGTATAAATCTATGAAAACTTTGATTACAGATGAGGATAAATTTTTATCCATAGTAAACGCATTTCTCGACCAATCACAAGAACATCCAAGTTTTTTTAATTGATTGATAATTATTCCACCATATTCATTTTTCCACTCCCAAACTTTTTTTACAAATTTGTCTCTTCCGATGGATTTTTTATTAATATTTTGGCTTTCTAACTTTTTCTCCACTAAGGCCTGAGTTGCGATACCCGCATGGTCGGTCCCAGGTTGCCACAATGTCTCATAATTATTCATTCTATGATATCTAATTAATAAATCTTGGATCGTATTGTTTAAAGCATGCCCCATATGTAAGCTTCCAGTTACATTAGGTGGTGGTATTACAATTGAATATTTTTTCTTATTTTTTTTTGGTTTAAAAAGTTGTTTTTTTTCCCAATAGGAATAAATCTTATTTTCTACCTTTGTATGTATATATTTTTCTGAACTCATTAGTGATTTATAGTTTATAATTCAATAAACACATTAAACAACAATCAAAATTAGATTGAATTTGATAGAATATTTCATATATAAACATCAAATAGATTATTTTGTTAATCTTTTTAACGGTAACGTGGCGGAATGGTTACGCAGAGGATTGCAAATCCTTGTATCCCGGTTCGATTCCGGGCGTTACCTCCAAAAAAAAGAGTTGTTTTAACCTCAAAAAAAAGTAAGTTTTGATTTTTACATTCCTCGGTAGCTCAGTTGGTAGAGCAGTTGACTGTTAATCAATTGGTCGCAGGTTCGAGTCCTGCCCGAGGAGCCAGACTATCCCGTCTTAGCTACTTTGTTGACTACAGTATCCAAACTTTTAGTAAATTTAATCTTTTGATCACTAGAAAGTTCTGAATATACTTTTAATAAAAAGTTATAATTTATACTTAGATGACCTTCTTTAATTTTTTCAGCATTTATTAAGTATTCTGAAAAATCTTCAAAAAAATAACTTATTGGAACCTTTAAATAGTTAGAAAGTTGCAACAATCTCATTGAACTAACACCATTTGTTCCTTTTTCGTATTTTTGAATTTGTTGAAATGTAACGTTGATTGCTTTAGCTACTTTAGTTTGAGTTAAACCTAATGCTAAGCGTCTTAACTTAAGCTTGCTACCTAAGTGTTTATTAAAATTATCTTCCATTAAGACCCCTCGTAAAAAGGATAATTGAACTCTATCCTGAAGGTTTATGCAAGCACAAAAAAAATTATTTTTAGGTGTATTATGGGGCTTGACAATCCAAAAAATCTAAAAAATTGCTTTGAAAAATAAGGTATTTTTAGACCATGAAATTATAAAATTTGACTTAAAAATAGCTTTGTACGATCGCTTTTTGGATTTGCAAAAAATTCTTTGGTCGTATTTTTTTCAACAATCATACCTTCATCCATAAAAATTACTTCATCTGCTACTTCTTTAGCAAATCCCATTTCATGTGTTACTACAATCATTGTCATTCCACCTTTTGCAAGGTTTACCATTGCATCTAGAACTTCTTTAATCATTTCCGGGTCTAATGCAGATGTCGGTTCATCAAATAACATTATTTTTGGCTCCATACATAATGCTCTTGCAATAGCAGATCTTTGTTGTTGACCTCCAGATAATTGTCCAGGAAATTTATAAGCTTGATCAGCTATTTGAACTTGTTCTAATTGTTTTAAAGCTAACTCTTCTGCCTTCTTTTTTGGCATTTTTTTTACCCAAATGGGAGCTAATGTACAATTATCTAATATTGATAAATGTGGAAATAAGTTAAATTGTTGAAAAACCATTCCAACTTCAGCTCTAATTTCCTCAATATTCTTTGTATTTTCATTCAATTCATTACCATCAACAATTATTGTACCTTCTTGATGTTCTTCAAGTCTATTTATACATCTTATTAAAGTAGATTTTCCTGATCCAGATGGACCACATACTACAATTTTTTGTTTTGGTTTAACGTCTAAATTTATATTTTTTAAGACCTGAAAGTCACCAAACCACTTATTTACATCATTGATTTTAATTATTGGTTCAGACATTTATCTCTCAGTTTTATATTTTTGTTCAAGATTATAACTATATTTACTCATTGCATAGCAAATTATCCAAAAAATTATGGCTGCAAAAATATAGCCCTCCATTGCAAATCCAAGCCATTTAGGATTGGTTTTTGCAAGAGCAAGCATTCCTGCAATTTCGGCTAAGCCAACAACAAATATTAATGGTGTATCTTTAACTAAAGCTAAAAATGTATTTGCTATACCTGGTATCACTAATTTTAAAGCCTGAGGAAGAATAACAAAAATATGCATTTTCCAATAACCCATTCCTAATGATTTAGCTGCATCGTATTGGCCTCTTGGTAATGCTTGCAGTCCTCCTCTTATAACCTCTGCACAATAAGCTGCTTCAAATAAAGTAATTGCAATAATTACTCTTACAAGTTTATCCATAAAAAAGTCCTCAGGTAAAAACATAGGAAACATAACTGAAGACATAAATAATACTGTTATTAAAGGCACACCTCTCCAAAATTCGATATAACAAATAGAAACATATTTAACTGCTGGTAAGTTTGATCTTCTTCCTAAAGCAAGAATCATACCCAGTGGAAAACAGAAAATTAAACAGAAAAATGAGACAATGAAAGTCAACGATAGTCCTCCCCAAGCACCTGTTTCGACCCAAACTAAACCAAAAGAACCGCCAGAAATTAAATAGTAAATTATTAAAAAAGCGATTATTGGATATATAACAACATAATAAAGTGCTAAATATTTTTTTAAATTTTCTTTAAAAAAGTAACCAACAAAGCCTAAAGCAATAACTAAAATAAATGCTGAATTTATCCTCCAATGAAGCTCATTTGGATACATTCCGTACATAAATCTTTTAAACCAAACTTTTATGTATGTCCAACAAGCACCAGTTCCAGTACATGCTGATTTAGTATCACCAGAAATATTTGCATCAAGTACCATCCAACTTAATGCAGGAGGAATTGCTTTTAGGACGGTAAAAATGATTAATAATGTTAGTAAAGCATTAAAATTAGATGGGTTAATATGTTTATTAATGTTATCTATTAATTTAATACCGCTATATTCCATTCTTATAAATGAAAGACCTATAAATCCAATAATTAATGGAAAAAATAAGTTTAAATTTCCTGGCAAAAAAGAAGTAATATTTAAATCGAAAAAAGAATAAACAAAAACATCAAATATAGCTAATGAGAGTAAAAATGAGCCTATATAAATATTTGTTATAGGGTTGCTGGTTTTAATCTTTGATAAACTTATGTTCATTTTATTTTTCTTTAATTTCTATTCTTTTGTTGTACCAGTTCATTAAAGCAGCAATTGACAAACTTATTGTTAAATAAGTTAACATTGTAATTCCTACAATCTCTATAGCTTTTCCAGTTTGCATTAATGCTGTTCCTGCAAAAACTAATACTAAATCTGGATATGCAATAGCAGCTGCTAAAGATGAGTTTTTTGTTAAATTTAAATATTGATTTGTAGTTGGTGGTATTATTATTCTTAAAGCTTGTGGCATAATTACTAATTTTAAAATTTGATTTGGGTTTAATCCTACTGATGCAGCGGCCTCTTTTTGTCCTTTACTTATACCTTGAATTCCTGCTCTTACACATTCAGCAACAAATGTCGATGTATATAAAGACAAGGCAACTACTAATGCAATTAATTCAGGTGGTAATGCAATTCCTCCTTCAAATATAAAAGATGTTTGAGCCAATTGTTTTAAAACAGGTAATTCAAAATCAAGTTTAACACCGCCTATTAAAAACGAAAGCAAAGGCAAAATAATCAATAATCCTATTGAAATATAGAAAACAGGTAATTGTTTGCCTTCTCTTTCTTGAAGTTTTCTAGCATAAATTCTTATAAAAATTATTGAAACTATTGCAGCTAACAAACATGATAAAAATACGTTTAAATTTTCCCATATCATTGATGGAATGTAATAACCCTTTATAGTCATATATGTTACGCCAAACCATGGCTCTGCAGTTTCTGGTAAAGGTAATGCTCTTAAAGCAGCATAATACCAAAAGAATATTTGTAATAATAACGGTATGTTTCTAAAAAACTCTACATACCAAGCAGCAGAATTTCTAATAAGAAAATTTTGAGATAGCCTTGCAACACCAATTATAACGCCTAAAATTGTACAAAATATTATTCCTAAAAAAGATACTAGAAGTGTGTTTAATAAAGCTACAACATAAGCCCATGCATAAGAATCTTGACCATCATAGTCAAGCAATGTGAATTGCATATCAAATGATGCTTCTTGTTTTAGAAAACCAAAACCAAAATCTATACCTCTGTTATCCATGTTGACTTGAGCATTAAGAGTAAAGAAGCCAAATATTAGGATTACAAAAAGAATCGTTAAGACTTGCGGTACGAGTTTTTTAATTTTGTTGTTCATTAACTCTATATATAAAAAAAGGGCTAGAAAAATCTAGCCCTTTTTGAAGATTTTAAAAGAAATTATCTTGCTGGTGGAACGTATAAAATTCCGCCTTTTGTCCAAAGTTGATTTGGACCTCTGTCTGGTAAAATACCAGTGTCAGCTATATTTCTTTTATAACTTTCACCGTAGTTACCAACTTGCTTGATAATTCTTAGGTTCCACTCGTTATCTAAACCGAATGCTGCACCCATTTCACCTTCAGCTCCAACTAATCTTTTGATTGCTGGGTTATCTGAAGTTTTCATAGAATCAGCGTTTGCCGAAGTAATTCCATACTCCTCAGCTTCGATCATAGTATTCAAAGACCATCTTACAATGTCTTCCCATACAGCATCACCTTGTCTTACAACTGGTCCTAAAGGTTCTTTAGAAATAGTTTCTGGTAATACAATGTGCTCATCTGGGTTTTTCATTTTAGTTCTTTGAGCTGCTAATCCTGATTTGTCAGTTGTGTAAGTATCACATCTTCCAGCATCATATGCAGCAACAACTTCGTCAGCCTTTTCAAAAGCTACTGGCTCATATTTAATTCCTTTTGAATTAAAGAAATCTCTCATATTTAGCTCAGTTGTTGTACCAATGTTAGTACAAGCTGAAATACCATCTTTAAATTGGCCTGTTGAAGTTATTCCAGAGCTTTTTCTGACCATGAAACCTTGACCATCATAGAAGTTTACTCCTACGAAAGTAAGTCCAATGTCAGCATCTCTAGATAATGTCCAAGTAGTGTTTCTTGATAAAATATCAATTTCACCTGATGTTAAAGCTGTAAATCTCTCTTTTGCACTTAGTGGAGTGAATTTTACTTTATTCGCATCACCAAGAACCGCAGCAGCAACAGCTCTGCAAACATCTACATCTATTCCAGTCCAATTTCCAGACGCATCTGCGTTTGAAAATCCTGGTAGACCTTGTGAAACACCACATCTAACAAAACCCTTTTTTTGAGTGTTTTTTAGAGTTTTTGACTTTTTAGCCATTGCCTCTGTTGTAAATGCAAATACTACAGCGATCATTGCTACTAAAGAAGTCAATTGTTTTAAGTGTTTAAACATATATTTCCTCTTAGTTGTTTATTTGTTAACAAATAATTCAAAATAAATTTTTGAATTAGCTAAGTTAATCATTTAAATAAAATTTGATCAACGTAAATCAAATAACATTCGTGATCAAAATGTCCCTAAATATAAAAACAATTATGCCTAAATCAACTCTAGGTAGTATATGGCGCGCCCTGAAGGATTCGAACCTCCGACCCACGGTTTAGAAAACCGTTGCTCTATCCAGCTGAGCTAAGGGCGCAATTAAATCAATATTTATATTACTTAATTAAGTTTTAAAAAAGAACTTTTTGCAAATTATTAGTATTGATAATAATTCAACTCTTCCGATTATCATGAAGATAATAAATGATAATTTAGAAAAAACAGACAAATCGTAAAAGGTAAAATCTTCAAGGTTAGATGTAAAAGAATTGACAGTGTTCATTAAAGTTAAAACTGACAATCTAAATGCATCCTCACTATCTATCCCCGAAATTGTTAACAATAAAGATAAGATAGATAATGATAATATAAAGATTATTACTGAAAAAAAATATTTATAAAAATCCTCATTAGTAAAATTAAAACCAAAAAAAGCCAATTTGTTAACAAACAAACTTTTAGGTTTTGAGTGAGATACTAATTCATTAATTGAAAATTTGAACAACAAAAATAATTTAAAAAATCTAATTCCTGAACTTGTGGAAAAAAAAGATCCACCAATAATAATTAAAATCAGAAATATAAAAGAAAGATCTTTGGGTATTTGTGTGGAAAATCCAATATTTGAAATTGAGCTACAAATAGCTAGAAAAAGAGATGAAAAATTATCATCTAAATTAAAAAAAAGAAAAAAAAAACTTACTAAAAATATTAGATAAAATCCCAAATATAAGTCCTCTGAAAAGAAATTAATATTCCGCTTATGAAAAAAAACTAAGTTGTACGTAAAAAAAAGACTAAAAAAAGAAAATAACATCGTTAAGGAAAGTATAATTTCTTTAATTTTGTTATTTACTATTAACTCTAAATTGTTGACAGGCAAAAAACCTCCAGACGAAATTAAGGATAAAGACAAATTAAATGAGTCAAAAGCTCTTAAATCACTTAAGTATAAAATTACAAAAATTAATATTGTTAAGATTAGGTAAACTATACCTATTTTAAAAGATTGTTTAATTGTTTCTGTAGAGCTAAAGTTTATAAAATTGGTAAAAGATTTTTTTAAATTATTATCAAATATATCTATTAAAAGAATAATAGATATTAGAAAATAAAGACCACCAAGCCATTGTGTTGAAGATCTCCACAATATTAAGCTTTCATCTAAATGTTTTATATTGTTAAACATAGTAAATCCAGTTGATGTAAATCCAGATATTGCCTCGAAATAGGAGTCTAAAAAACTTATATTATTAATAATAAGGTAATAAGGTATCGAGAGTAGTATTGGTATACTTAGATAACCCAATATAACTGTCAAAATTTTTTGATATATGGATACTTTTTTTATATTTTTTTTGTTAAAAAAAATTATGGAACCTAAAAACAATGAAACAATAAAAATAAATATAAAATTATTAATATTTAAATAAAGTTTAAAATAATAACAATATAAAATATTTAAGAATGATAAAATTGACGTAAAAAAAGAAAAAATTCCTAAATACAAATGAGTAAAATTGATCATTTATATTGAGCTAATTTGGAAAAGTCTTTCTACTAATGGCAGTTGATCTCTTTTAGCCAAAAAGACAACTACATCTTTTTTTTCAAAAATAAATTTAGAAGTTGGTATTATAATATCATCTTTTCTTAAAATGGCCCCAATTCTTATATCATCAGGTAAATTTGAATTTTTTAATTCTTTATTTATAAGTTCTGAAGAGTCAATTATCTCTGCCTCTATTACTTCAAAATCACCATTTAAAATAGTATAAGCAGTTTCAATTGTGCCTTTGTGAACATGCTTTAAAATACTTGAGACAGTATTCATCCTTGGATCAATTAAATCATCAATTTTTAATGAATTTTGTAAAAGTGAATAATTAGGCTTATTTATGAGAGCCATTGTTCTTTTATCTTTTGAAAATTTTTCTACAAGAACACTCACCATCAAATTATCTTCATCATCGTTTGTTAAAGCCAAAACTGTTTCAGCATCTTCAATATTTGCTTCTTTTAAAATATCCTCATCTAATCCGTTACCATTTATAACTAACGAATTGTTCAGATTATTTGCTATATGTTCTGCACGTTCCTTATTTTTTTCTACTATCTTTATTCTTGCGGAGTCCATTGTTTCCTCAAGACTTTTGGCTAAATTAAAACCTATATTTCCACCACCAATAATTAAAAACTTATTTGATATTTTTTCATTGTGTCCAAAAGCATCAAGTGTTAATTGCATTTGGGTTGAGTTAATTATCACATATGCTTTATCGTCTTTTTTCATTACATCTTTTTTCTTTAAAAATATAAATTTTTCATTCCTTATAACTCCAAGTATATTTGCTTCTAATTTTGAAAATTTTTTTGTTATATCCTCTAATTTAATACCTATTAAGGGGCAGCTTTCATCAACATCAATTTCTAATAATCTTATTTTATTATCAGCAAATGGGACGTTATCAAGAGCACCTGGCGCTTCCAATTTTCTTTGTATAGATTTAGCAATTTCAACCTCAGGTGAAATAATCACATCAATGGGTAGATTTTCTATACTATAAACTTTTGAGAATTTGTTATCTAAATATTCTTGTGATCGGATACGAGCAATTTTCTTAGAAATTTTAAAAACAGAAAAAGCAATTTGACAAATTAACATGTTTATTTCATCACTTCTTGTTACTGCAATTATCATATCCGCTTCTTCTGCATTTGCCTTTTCAAGGACTGTTGGAAATGTTGCTTTTCCAACAATTGATTTGACATCTAAATCATCATTTATTTTTTGTATATCTTCACTAGACTGATCAATTACTGTTATTGAGTGTTCTTGTTCAGAGAGAAGTTTTGCAATAGTGTAACCTACCCTACCTGCCCCACAGATTATTATATTCATTAGTTTAAATCCTTCACACCAAGATCTTTAAGTTTTCTATGTAAAGCTGATCTTTCCATACCAACGAATTTGGCTGTTTTAGAGACATTTCCGCCAAATTTTTTGAGCTGAGTTGTTAAATAATCTTTTTCAAAATTTTCTCTAGCTTCTTTAAGGGGTACAGAAAAGATAGTTTCAGTATAAATTTCATTTTCCTCTTGCTTAATTGATTCTTTTATAATTGCCGATATTTTATCAGGATTATTGTTAGCTAATATTGCGATACGTTCAATCAAATTTCTTAATTCTCTAACGTTACCTGGCCAACTATGATTTAATAAATAACTATTATCACCTCTAATATCTAATTTTTTTAAATTATATGAATTTGAAATTTTAGAAGAAAAATATTCTATTAACAAAGGAATATCTTCAACTCTTTTTGACAGTGGTTCTATTGCTATTTGAAAAACATTTAATCTATAGAATAAATCCTCATGAAATTTTCCAATTTTAATTTCATTAATAATATTTTTACTTGATGTACATATAATTCTAACATTAACTTTTACATCATGATTGCCATTAATTCTTTTAAACTTCTGATCAGTTAATACTCTTAAAATTTTAGACTGTGTCTCCAAAGGAATTTCTGAAATTTCATCAATCAACAATGTTCCACCAGTCGCTTTCTCTAAAGATCCATATGATATTGAACCGTTGTCTTTTTCTTCTCCAAACAATTCTGACTCATATTTTTTAACATCAAGTAATGCTCCATTAAGGACAACAAAAGGATATTTATGTCTTTTTGATAATTTATGAATTTTTCTCGCAACTAATTCTTTGCCCGATCCCGTTGGTCCAAATATAATAACTCTACTATCTGAATTTGCCAATTTTTCAATTTGTTCTCTTATTTTTATTATATTTGAACTAGTTCCAATTAATTCAAAGGAATGAAATAATTTAGTTTCAAGTTCTTTATTTTGATTTTTTAAATTGAAATTTTCAACTGCCCTATTTACAAAATTCATTAATCTTTCTTGATCAAATGGTTTTTCTATAAATTCAAACGCACCATTTTTTAATGATCTAATTGCCATTTCAATGTTTGCATGTCCAGAAATTATGATAACTGGTATATCTTTATTTTTTGTTTTAATGTGAGATAGAAGTTCTATACCATCGTTATCTCCTTTGTCTAATTTGACATCTATAATAGCAACATCAGGTAGTTTTTTATCAATTTCTGTTAATGCCTGATTATAATTTGCAGCAACACGAGTTTTGTAACCTGACTCATTTATTAAATCTTTTATAATGTTTCTAATATCAGGATTATCATCGATTATTAGTATCTCAGCTGTCATTTAGTTTTGGGAAAGTTAATTTAATTTTTGCACCTTTATTATAATCCACGAAATCAATTGTTCCATTATGGTCATTAATTATTTTTACTACGATAGACAAACCTAAGCCACTACCATTTTTTTTTGTCGTAAAATATGGTTTGATGACGTCTGATAGATTTTTATTTTTAAATCCTGTACCATTATCTATAATTAAGATTTCTATATAATCATTAATTTCATTTATTTCTATATTGATTTTTTTATCAAAATCACTAATTTTTTGGTGTTTTTCATTTAAACTTTCTATCGAATTTTTAATTAAATTTATAAACACACGATTAATTTGCTCATTATCTGCTTTGATAAAAATTTTATCTGAGCACTTAAATCTAATATCTATAGAATCATCGTTTATTTTCATTAATTTTAAAGTATCGTTAATTATTTTATATAAATTTAATTTTTTAAAAATAGGTTTTGGCATTCTTGCAAAATCTGAAAATTCATTTACGAGTTGTTCGATTAATTTTACTTGTTTATTGATCGTCTTTACTTTATCACTAAAAGATCTTTTGTTATTTTCATCTAACAATGAAGTATATTTATTTTTTAAACTATCAATTATTAATTGTATCGGTGTAAGAGGATTTTTTATTTCATGAGCGATTTTCCTAGCTACGTTTTCCCAAGCTTCATGTCTTTCATTAGCAAGTAGTTTATTTTGTTGGGTTTTAAGCCTATCTATCATTAAATTAAAATTTTTATTTAATTTTTCCAATTCTTTGTCAGTTGTAATTTCTGGAACTTTAGAATCTAGATTTCCTTTTCCTATATTATTAGAGGCAGATATAAGATTATTAATTGATACAAAAAATCTAGATGAAAATCTTATCGCAATTGAAATAGATAAAAAAAGCAATAAAGTTACAACAATCATATATATAATAGCAAAAGAAATTTTAATACCAGTTCTTTTTTCTTGGACAGTATAATAAAAGCTTAAAGCTTCGCTAGACTGAGTTAGATATTTTGAAATTTTTGGATCTAATAATTTTACCACATATAAAAATGTGTTTTCATAATTTGATAATCTCATAAGTGCCGCCGAAGTATTCTCATATGCGTTTAGTATTTTTAATGGCCTATTATCGTTTTCAACCATTTTTAAAGCTTCTTTAGATGGGGGTTGATATAGATTTTTTTTAGTAGAATTTAAAAATATCAATTTGCCTTCATAATTTATTAAAAAAATACCATCAACATCTCTTAATAGTCTCTGTGTGTTTAAAAAATTAGCAAATTGTTTTTTATTATTCTTATATATATTAATATTTTGGTTAAGATCGAAAGCAATTAAAACTATATCGGATTCAATTTTATTTCTTACATCGCCCACATAATTTTGAGCAATCTTGTAAGAATTATCAACAGCAGTTGTAATTTTTTTATCAAAATACTTTTCTACAGCAAAAGAAAATAAGAATAATGAAAATGCAGATATTAATAAAGATGGAATAAGTGTAAAAAGTGAGAAAAAAGCGATGTATTTTCTGTTGGCTCTTGATCCCTCTACTACTATCTCACTTTTAATAGAATTTTTTACTTCTAAGAAAATAAAAAGAAAAAAAATTATAAGAAGAGCTATATTAGAAACTAGTAAATATTGTAAATTTTGATCGTTAAGTTTAATAAAGCTTTTGTCTAAAAAAGTTAAAAATGTTAAAAAACCTAATAATAATGTGACAAAAAAAATTATTATAATAAATAAGTTTTTTTTAATGAAATTTAGCATTATGTATATTTATATAAATTCATAAATTTATATGAACAATTGTTTTATAATATTAGCAGCAGGTAATAATAAAAGATTTAAATCTAAAATTCCTAAACCATTTGTTCAATATAATGGTGATATACTAATTAAACATTCTATAAATAAGGCAATTTTATCAAAAAAATTCTCAAAAATAGTAGTTGCTTTTAATAAAAATCACAAAAAATACCTTAAAAATCTTAAACTAAATAAAGTGCTATTTGTTAAGGGTGGCAAGACTAGAGCTGATTCTGCAAAAAATTGTTTAAGTTATCTAAAAAAATATAAACCAAAAAATATATTTATCCATGATGCAGCAAGGCCGAATTTTTCATTAAATTTGATAAATAAATTATTAAAAGCCCTAAAATTGAATGATGGTGCAATTCCTATCATTAAAAGTACTGACACTCCAAAACTAAAAAATAATAAAAAGATACATAATCTAGACAGAAAAAAAATTTTTTTTTCACAAACACCCCAGGCATTTAAATACAAAGTTCTTATGGAATTACAGAATAAAGTTAACAAAGAAACTACAGATGATTCGAGTCTTTTAATTAACGCAAATAAAAAAATTAAATTAATTAAAGGTGAAGAAAAAAATCATAAAATAACTACTTTAAAAGACACAATAGAAAACAAAATATTTTATGGGATTGGTTTTGATGTGCATAGATTAGTTCCTGGAAGAAAAATGTATCTTGGTGGAATTAAAGTTAAATCAAAATTAGGTACATTGGGTCATTCTGATGGCGATCCTATTCTTCATGCTATAACAGATGCAATTCTAGGTGCTTGTAGAATGGGTGATATCGGTGAAAAATTCTCAGATAAAAGTAAGAAATATAAAAATATAAGATCCACTATATTGTTAAATAAAGTTATAAAAGATATTAAATCAAAAAAATTTGATATAAATAATATTGATATAAATGTTATTACTCAGACACCTAAGTTAAAAAAACTTAAAAAAAAAATAATTTTATCAATCTCAAAATTATGTAGGATAAATAAGAACAAGATAAATTTAAAAGGAAAAACTGCTGAAAAACTAGGTGTTATAGGTAAAGAAAAAGCAATTGCCTGTGAGGTAATCGCATCAATAAAAAAAAATTATGATTAAAAAATCCGGTAAATTAATTTTGACTATGTTTAATATCGGTAAGTTAGGAAACTTTCCAGGAACCGTTGCCTCAGCTATTACCTCATTTCTTTATATATTTTTTTTTTATTTTAAAGTTCATTATTTGAGTTTATTTTTAATTTTTTTACTTATTTTGTTAGTATCTATTTATTTTATAAATCTTTTAAAAGATGAATTTGAAGAAGTGGACTCAAAAGAAATAGTAATTGATGAATATTTAGGTCAATCTATACCAATATTATTTTTTTATGTAATTTTATTTGAAGCATCAGTATCAATAAATTTTTTTGTTATAATAGTATTAATTTCATTCATTGGTTTCAGGTTTTTTGATATTCTTAAGCCCTTTCCTATAAGTTATATAGACAATAATTATAAAAATGGTTTTGGTGTTGTTTTTGATGATATTGTAGCAGGAATTTTTACAACTATTGTATTGTATATATTTATTATTATTTATGACAAATTCTAAGAAATTAATAAATTTATTGAAAAAAAAGAAACTTAAAATTAGTTTTGCTGAGTCTTGTACTGGTGGTCTTATGTCAAGTATTATTACATCTAACAGTGGTTCATCAAAAGTCTTCAACTTAGGACTAGTAACATATTCTAATCAAGCTAAACAAAAAATACTTAAAATTCCAAATAAAATTATAAAAAAATATGGTGCGGTTAGTGTTCAATGTTGTTTGTCTATGGTTAATAATTTAAGCAAAATAAGTAATAGTCACATAAATATTTCCATCACAGGAATTGCAGGACCAAAAGGTGGTACAAGAAAAAAGCCTGTTGGTTTGGTGTTCATAGGATTAAAATTTAAGAAAAGAATATTTGTAAACAAATATTTATTTAAGAATAAATCGAGAAAAAATTTTCAAAAAATAACTGTAAATACGGTTTTAAAAACAATTTTATCTGTTATTAAATAGTTCTTCTGCTCTTTTTTGAAAAGCATCAGCTATTTTATCTAAGCCATATTTAAAAGATTTTGCCATTAGAATATTTAGAAATTTATTTTTTAGTTCAAAATCAACATCAAATGAAACTTCTGTTAATTTACCTATTTTTATAAATTGCCATTTATTATCAAGATATTTTAGGGGACCATCTATATTTTTGACAAGTATAATATCGTCTTTTTTAATATATTTTACATCACTTTTATAAGTATCTTTAAATGGTCCTTTACCAATTGTTAAATCTGCTATGATTAATTGATCATTATTATGTAATTTTTTTTCATAAATTTTTGCATTCAAACAATAGGGAATAAATTTTGGATAATCTTCAATATTTAATACAAGATTAATTAAATTTTCTTTTGAACAATTAATGGTTCTCTTTACTGATGCTTTGGGCATTAATAAGTTTTCTATTTTTCTTTAAAAGAGCAAAATCTTCGTCAGCATGATATGATGATCTGGTTAGTGGTGATGATGAAACTAATAAAAATCCTTTAGCTTTAGCAATGGTCTCCAAGTCTTTAAATTCAATTGGGTCATAATATCTTTGCAAAGGAAAATGTTTTACTGATGGTTGTAAGTATTGACCAATGGTTAAGAAATCAACTTTAGCAGATCTCAAATCATCCATGACTTGAATAATTTCATCTTTATTTTCACCCATCCCAACCATAATTCCAGATTTTGTAAAAATATTTTCATCAACTATTTTTGCATTTTTTAGCAACTCAAGTGAAGCAAAGTATCTAGAACCAGGTCTAACTTTTAAATATAAACTTGGAACAGTTTCGATATTATGATTAAACACATCTGGTTTTGCATCTAAAACTTTTTTGTAAGCTTCACCTTTTCTAAGAAAATCAGGAGTTAAAACCTCAATAGTTGTATCTGGATTTTCTTTTCTTGTTTCCATAATGGTTTCATAAAAATGATTTGATCCACCATCGTCTAAATCATCTCTATCAACAGATGTTATAACAACATGTCTCAAATTGAGTTTCTTTACAGCAAGAGATATTTTTTTTGGTTCCAAAGGATCAAGTTTATTTGGTCTACCTGTTTTTACATCACAAAATGCACATGCTCTTGTGCAAGTATCTCCCATGATCATGAATGTGGCATGTCTTTTGCTCCAACATTCAGTAATGTTTGGGCAATTTGCTTCTTGGCATACTGTTACTAGGTTATTTTGGTTTACAACACTTTTTGTTAAAAAAAATTCTCGACTGTTAGTAAGTTTTGATCTAATCCACTCAGGTTTTTTTTTTATTGGATTAATAGGATTTTTTTGTTTTTCTGGATGTCTAAATTTACTCATTTTTAATTATATAAACTGTTTCACCTTTTTTACCTAATAAAAATTTGTCACGTAACAAAATCTCAATATAATCAGTATCTAAATTATCACTTAAGAGAATATTTGATTTTTCTAATTCTTCAATTTCTTGTAAAATTAATTTCTTTTCATTTTTAAGGTTATTTAAATAATCTCTTTTTTCAAAGTATGAAAATAAACCTCTATTTCCACCAAGAAGATTTAAAGTGAAGTACAAAATTAATAAAATTGGAATAATAAATAAAACTTTGTCTTTAATATTTTTTATCATATTAATCTCGCCATATTATTTTTATTAGTTAACACTTGTTCTATTCTTAACAATTGATTGTATTTTGCAACTCTTTCTGATCTGCATAAAGAGCCTGTTTTTATTTGAGAGGAATTTGTTCCTACTGCTAAATCGGATATAAATGTATCTTCAGAATCACCTGATCTATGAGAAATAATTGTTTGGTATCCAATTTTTTGTGCAAATTTAATTACTTCTAGTGTTTCTGTTACAGTGCCTATTTGATTAAGTTTTATTAAAATTGAATTTGAAGATTGATTTAAAAAACCTCTTTTCAATCTTTGTAAATTTGTAACATAAAGGTCGTCCCCAACAATTTGAATACCTTTTTCTCTTTTTGTTAATTCAGACCATGCTTTCCAATCATTTTCAGCAAATGGATCTTCGATTGATTTTATTTTAAATTTCCTAATAATTTTCATATAACCTTCTATAGATTTTCTTACAGAGGTATATTTATTTGAGTGTATTGAATAATTACCATTTTTATATAGTTCGTTAGCAGCAACGTCTAAACATATGGAAACATCCCTCCCGTTGACATAACCTGACTTTTTAATTGACTTTATTATCAAATTTAAAGCGTCCTCATTTTTGGTAATCATTGGGGCAAATCCTCCTTCATCACCAACTGCTGTGGAAAGATTTTTATCTTTAATTAATTTTTTTAGATTTTGAATGACCAAAAAACAGATGTTCATTGCTTCAGAAAAAGTTTTTGCCTTGTCTGGTCTAATCATAAATTCTTGAATTCTAAGACCATTATTAGCATGAGCACCGCCATTAATTATGTTCATGAGTGGAAATGGTAGTTTAAAATTTTTTTTAATAAAAAAATTTTTATATAGAGGAATTTTTTTAATTTTTGCTGATAATTTTTTAACAGCCATAGATACAGAAAGTATAGAATTTGCGCCGAGTTTCTTTTTTTGTGTTGTTCCATCTAAATTAATTAATATAGAGTCTATTAGTTCTTGATTATGAACATTTTTTTTCAAAATTTTTTTTGAAATTATTTTATTAACAAAGTAAATAGCTTTAAAAACACTTTTTCCTAAATATTTTTTATTATTTCTATCCCTTTTTTCATAGGCTTCATAACTTCCAGTTGATGCACCAGATGGACATATTGCTTTCGACGAAATATTTTTGCAGAAAATTTCAGTTTCAATTGTTGGAAATCCACGGCTATCGAAAACTTGTCTTGCTAAAACTTTCGTGATTTTGGCCATAATTTATTTTTTAATTTTTTATTAGTTTGTCTATTTGAACTAATTTATCTAATAAAGTATCCAATTCATTTAAGGGTATCATATTTGGTCCATCTGAAGGAGCGTTATCTGGGTCTTGATGCGTCTCTAGAAAAACAGCAGCAACTCCTACTGCAACTGCAGCTTTTGATAAATATGGAACAAACTCTCGTTCGCCACCACTTTTATTTCCTAATCCTCCAGGTTGTTGAACTGAATGAGTTGCGTCAAAAACTATGGGATAACCCAGTTTTGACATTATTGTCAAAGATCTCATGTCTGATACTAAAGTGTTATAACCAAAACTTGCACCTCTTTCGGTTATTAAAATATTATTATTGCCAGAGTCAGAAATTTTTTTTGTAACATTAATCATATCCCATGGAGCTAAAAATTGTCCTTTTTTAACATTAATAATTTTATTTGTTTTAGCTGCAGCAACTAATAAATCAGTTTGTCTGCATAAAAAAGCTGGAATTTGAATTATATCAACATGATTTGCTACAGTTGAACATTGTTCAACACTGTGAACATCTGTTAAAATTGGTATTTTTAATTCTTTTTTAATTTTGTCAAAAACTGGCAATGAGTTTTCTAAACCTGCTCCCCTTTTTCCTTTTAAACTGGTCCTATTCGCCTTATCAAAAGAAGTCTTATAAACAAATCCTACATTGTATTTTTTTGCAATTTCCGCTATTTTACCAGCCATATCTAAAGCATGTTGCTCAGTTTCTAATTGGCAAGGACCTGCAATAAGACAAATTTTTTTATCGTTTGATATTTGAATATTGTTACAATTAATTGTTAGATTTTTCATTATTTTTTTTTGCAGCACTGATAAAAGATGAGAATAATGGATGTGGATCTAAAGGTCTAGATTTAAATTCAGGATGAAATTGAACTCCAATAAACCAAGGATGATTTTTCAATTCAATTATTTCCGGTAAATTATTATCTGGTGACAAGCCTGAAAATAACATACCTTTTTTTTCAAATTTCTTTTTCATCTTAATATTTACCTCGTATCGGTGTCTATGTCTCTCATGAATAATTTTAGAATTATAAATTTCTTTTATTTTTGAATTGTGTTGTAATTTTGCTGTATATAAACCTAGACGCATGGTTCCACCTAATTTAGTAGAAGAACCTTTAACAATTTTGCCATTTTTGCTCCACTCTTCGATTAAGCCAACAACTGAAAAACATTTTTTATCTAATTCACTAGATCCTGCTTTTTTAATTTTTAAAACATTTCTAGCAAACTCTATTACAGCCATTTGCATCCCAAAACATATACCAAGAAAAGGTATATTATTTTTTCTTGCATAATTTATGCATGCTATTTTACCTTCAGTGCCTCTTTTACCAAAGCCACCAGGTATTAAAATTCCAGATGCATTAATTAATTTCTTTCTAATTTCTGATATTTTAAGCTTATCAGACTCTATTCTTATTATCTTTATTTTTACGTTATTTTTAATTCCACCATGAACTAAGGCTTCATCTAAGGATTTATATGCATCTTTTAAGTCTACGTATTTACCAACAATTGCAATATTTATTACTTTTAAATTTTTATCAGTTACAATTTTTGTTACGTTTTTCCATGGGGAGAGATTAATTTTTTTTTTTGGTTTTATTTTAAAGTATTTTAAAACTTGTTTATCCAAACCCTCATTAAAAAAACTTATTGGTGCTTCATAAATAGTTTTTACATCAACTGTTTCTATCACTCTCTCTATTGGAATGTTGCAAAATAGAGATATTTTTTTTCTTTGATCTAATGGTATTGATTGTTGTGATCTACAAATGATAATATCTGGTTGTATACCTATGCTTCTTAATTCTTTTACTGAATGTTGAGTTGGTTTTGTTTTAATTTCATCTGAAGATTTTAAAAATGGCACTAGCGTTAAATGGACAAATAAAGTTTTCTCTTTTCCAATGTCGTTAGAAAATTGTCTAATAGCCTCTAAAAAAGGTAAACTCTCGATATCACCTACGGTTCCGCCTATTTCACAAATAACAAAATCTTCATTTTTGATATCTTTTTTAATAAACTGTTTAATTCTCTCTGTAACATGTGGTATAACCTGAACAGTTTTTCCTAAATAATCTCCCTTACGCTCTTTAGAAATTATATCACTATAAATTTTTCCAGTCGTAATATTATCGCTTTTTTTTGCAGATATATTTGTAAACCTTTCATAATGTCCTAGATCTAAGTCGGTTTCAGCTCCATCGTCAGTAACAAATACTTCGCCATGCTGAAATGGACTCATTGTGCCAGGATCAACATTTAAATAAGGATCCATTTTTCTAATTCTTACTTTATAACCTTGAGATTTAAGCAAATATCCTAATGAAGCAGATGACAGTCCTTTTCCAAGTGAAGAAACCACGCCGCCAGTGACAAAAATGAATCGCGCCATGGAATTATCTTATAGCCCTTATTAGTAAAAATTAAAAGTGTTAATTAATTATTTTGAGGTATCTTAGGAGCATCACTGTCGGTTTTTTGCTCAATTTTATCTAATAAAGACTTCTCAGGTTCTAATTCTTTATTTGAGAGAATTGTAAGACACAAACTACAGATTATGAATAAAGTCGCTACTAAAGCGGTAGCTTTAGTGAAAAAATTACCAGTTGATCTTGAAAACATATAATTTTCCTGACTAACGCCAATACCTAATGCTCCACCCTCTGATTGCTGGAATAGGACGAGTATAACTAATATTAACGCAAGTATTATATTTAATGTAAGTAATATATTTTCCATGACGTTTAATTAATTGTTTTTTTAATTATATCAATAAATTTTTTCGAATTTTGAGATGCTCCACCTATCAAAAAACCATTTATTTCCTTAATTTGTTTTAAATTATTTATGTTTTGGTTGTTTACTGATCCTCCATAAATAATTTTTGTTTTTTGGTTTTTAAACTTATTTTTAATAATATTTTTAATAATAATTACTTGTTTTGTTAATTCTTTATTTGTTAAAACTTTCCCAGTTCCAATAGACCAAACAGGCTCATATGCAAAGATAATTTTATCGATTTTTTTAATTTTTTTTAATCCCATGTTAATTTGTTTTTTTAAAATTTTATTAGTTTTCTTATTTTTTTTTTCAAATAAATTTTCTCCAATGCAAAAAATTACATTTAAGTTATTCAAAATTGCACTATGAATTTTTTTATTGATTAAACTATTAGTTTCACCATTAGATCTATTTTCAGAGTGGCCAATTATAACATACTTAGCACCTAATTTTTTTATCATAGTAGAGCTGATTGATCCTGTGAAAGGTCCAGTATTTATCTCATAATGACAATTTTGAGCACCAACATCTAAATTAGTTTTTCTGGTTTTAATTACAAAGTTGTTTAAAAGCGTATAAGGAGGACAATAAATAATTTTTGCGTTTTTATAATTCTTTTTTTTGCTTAAATTTATGACACTTTGTATAGATTTTACTGAATTTAAATCACCAAACATTTTCCAGTTTGCTATGAATAATAATTTGTTTGTCATAATATTAATTATAATTTATAGATTTGTTTTTATAGTTCAATATTTTATCATATGTTATGTTAAATAAACTTAGAAATTTCACTAAAACTAAACTGGCTACAGTATTAATTGGTATAATAATAATTCCTTTTGTCTTTTGGGGTATGGGAGGAGTTTTTCAAGGTGGTAACACGAACAATATAGCAAAGATTAAAAACTTAAATATTTCAACTGAAGATTTTTTTGATCACATAAGATCTCTCAGAATTAATGAGGACATAATTAGTAAAAACATTGAAAATGGTATTCTCACAGAAATTTTAAATGATCTTTTGGCAAAAAAATTTATTGAATTAGAAATTAAAAAACTTGGTATTAAGATAAATGATGAGAGTTTACTTTTGATTATTAAAAACAATAAAAACTTTTTAGATGAAAATAAAAAATTCAGCAGACTTAAGTATGAAAAATTTCTTTTAGAGAATAATATTACCGCTTCAGAATTTGAAAAAAGATTAAGAAAAAGAGAATTAGAAAAAAAACTTTTTAACTATTATAGCTCAGGTTTATATATTCCAGAATATCTTGTAAATTATTTTAATTTTAGCAAAAATAGAAGCATTAATGTTAAATATGTTTCTTTAGAGAGTAATTATAAAAAAAAAGAAGAATTCAATAAAACAGATATTGAGAATTATATTAAAACGAATAAAGATAATTTAAAAATAGATTTTGTTGATGTTAAATACGTTAAATTAACGCCTGAAGTGTTAACAGGCTCTTCTGATTATAACGAAAGTTACTATGAAATAATAGACAAAATAGAGAATGAAATATTTAATAAAAATAGTTTGGAAGAACTACTTAATGAATATGAGGGAATTAAAATAAATGAAATAAAAGAGTTAAGTCAAAAAAATGTAGACACAGATTTACAAGATATTTTTATTTATAAAGAAAGTGAACAAATACAAATTTTGGATAAAGAGGATTATTTTTTAATCTTTAAAAATGAAAATTATAGGCAAAAAATACCTAAAATAGACAAAGACTTTTCCACTGAAATAAAAGAAATTTTATACAAGGAAAATAGATATAATTATAATCAGAAATTATTTTCAAAAATTAGTGCTAATAAATTTAATGATGATGATTTTAATAATTCAGTTAAGAATAAAAATGAATATAAAAAAGCTCAAATTAAATCTATAAAAGATAACAATACTTTTGAGATCAATTCAGTAGAATTAATTTATTCAATGCCAATTAATAGTTTTATGCTCGTGACTGATGATAAAGAGAAAGTATATCTTTTAAAAATTTTAGGAATAAAAAGTAATGATTTTGAAAGTGGTGACAAAGAAATATTTTTAAAAACTAAGGATAAAATTAAGGATGAGATATATTCATCTTATGATCAGTTTTTAAATCAAAATTATAAGGTTGAAATAAATTACAATACTTTAGAAAGAACAGAAAATTATTTTAAATAATGCTTAATATTAATTTTGAAAAGTTTAAAAAAACACATAAAAAAAAAATTAACCAGGTTTTATATTATGAGTTAAAGTCAAACAATTCCAAGGAAGTCGAAAACTTAATAAATAATTTTTTACAAGATAAAAATAGCTTTATTTTTGAGTCTGTTGAAAAAGGCGTAATAAAAGGTAGGTACACAATATTTGGAAAAAATCCAGATAAAATATGGGAATTCAATAATGAAAATATTTATTACTTAAACAAAAATAAGAAAAAAAAAATTAAAGGTGATCCTGTTAAAGTCATTAATAATATTATTAAAAATTTTAACTTCAAAACTCCCAGAAAATTGCCACCTTTATGTAGTTTATTAGCAGGTTATTTTTCCTATGATACAATAAGATATTTTGAAAAAATCAAAGACACTTGTGTTGATGACCTTAAAATACCTGATATTAGAATTATGCGACCAACCACTCTAGTAATACACGATAACTTACAAAAAAAGATTTTTTTTATTAAAAATTGTTTTTCAGATAAAAAAATTTCAAATTACAAAAAGAAATATACGGATATCCAGGACGAACTTAGTAATATAATTATTCAATCTAAAATTTCTGCAAGTTACAGTGATAAAAAATTGGTAAAAAAAACCATTAAGTCAAATATATCAAAAAAAAAGTTTTTGGAAAACGTTAAAAAAGCAAAAAAATACATTCAAATTGGTGACATATTTCAAGTTGTTTTAAGTCAACGTTTTGAAACAAAGTTGACGAAAAAACCCCTTAGCATTTATAAAAGATTAAGATTGACAAATCCGTCCCCTTTTATGTTTTACTTTAACTTTAACGATTTTCAAATTATTGGTGCGAGTCCTGAAATCTTAGTTAGACTAAGGGATAATAAAGTTACAATTAGGCCAATAGCCGGGACAAGGCCTAGAGGAAAAAATCTTAGTGAAGATAATTTTTATAAAAAGGACCTTTTATCAGATAAAAAAGAAATTTCTGAACACCTTATGCTGTTAGATTTAGGGAGAAATGATATTGGAAAAATTTCTAAAATAAATACAGTAAAAGTAACTGAACAATTTAAAATTGAGAAATATTCCCATGTGATGCATATTGTTTCAAATGTAACAGGTGAATTTGATAAAAAAAAATCAAAATATGATACACTAATGGCAGGTTTTCCAGCAGGCACCGTATCAGGCGCACCAAAAATAAGGGCTATGGAAATTATTGATGAATTAGAAAAAAATAAAAGAAAAATTTATGCTGGAGGAATTGGTTATTTTTCTGCTAATGGTGACTTCGATACTTGTATTGCCTTACGAACAGCTCTGGCTAAAAATGGAAAATATTATGTGCAAGCTGGCGCAGGAATTGTTGCTGATAGTATTCCAGAAAAAGAATTTCAGGAAACAGTAAATAAATCTAAAGCTTTAATTAAGGCTCTCGATTAAATGAAGATTGTATTAATAGATAACTATGATAGTTTTACTTATAATCTTTACCATTATATTTCTCAACTAAAGTGTAAAGTTGAAGTTTACAGAAACGATAAAATTGATGCAAAAACAATTTTAAGAAAAAAATTTAAAAAAATTGTTATATCGCCTGGTCCTGGTAATCCAAATCAATCAGGTAACTGTCTAAAAATAGTCAGATCAATTTATAAACAAATACCCATATTAGGTGTTTGTTTAGGTCACCAGATAATTGGTCAAGTTTTTGGTTCAAAAATAATACAAGCAAAAAAACTAATGCATGGCAAAACAAGTCTTGTAGTTTCAAAACAAAAAGGAATTTTGAGGAATTTACCTAAGAATTTTGAGGCTACAAGGTATCACAGTTTAATTGTAGATAAAAAAACTTTGTCAAAAGAGCTTGAAATCACAGCGGAAACAAAGGATGGATTAATAATGGGTATTCAACATAAAAAATTTAATATACATGGTGTACAATTTCATCCTGAAAGTATTAAAACAAAATTAGGTATTAAAATTTTAAGGAATTTTATTGATTTAAAAAATTCATGAAACATTTTATAGAAAAAGTAAAGAATAAAGAAAATTTATCTTTTGAGGAGAGTAAAGCAGCATTTAAATTATTAATGGAAGGTAAAGTAAATGAACAAGATATTTTTGAGTTTTTAACGTTTTTATCAGAAAAAGGTGAGGCCTCAGATGAAATTGCAGGAGGTGTTTACATTCTCCGAGACAAGTCCAAAAGAGTTAATGTTGATAATTGTATTGATACATGTGGAACTGGTGGTGATGGCATGAACACACTAAACATATCAACAGCATCTGCATTATTGCTTGCAAGTATGGGAATTAAAGTTGCAAAACATGGTAATAAAGCTGTGTCCTCTAAATGTGGATCAGGAGATGTTTTAGAGGCATTAAATATAAACATAAATTTTGAACCGAAAGATATTGAAACTCAAATAAATGAAAATAATTTTGGGTTCATGTTCGCACCTAATTATCATAATGCAATGAAGTTTGTAGGTCCAACTAGAAAAAAAATAGGTAAAAGGACTATATTTAATATGATTGGTCCTTTAAGTAGCCCTGCTTTAGTAAAGAGACAAGTAGTTGGAGTTTTTGAAAAAAAACTTCTAAAAATTTTTGCAAATGCTTTAAATAATTTAGATATTAAATTTGCATGGGTTGTAAATAGCGAAGACGGTTTAGATGAGATTTCACCTTATGCAAAAACAAATGTCATCCAATTAAAAGATAATAAAATTTCTGAAATTACTATTGATCCAAAAGAATTAAATATTGATGCAGATAAGTTTGAAAATATTATCGGAAATGATGCAAAATTTAATGCAGATAAGTTAATTAATATATTTAAAGGTGAAGACAATGATTTTTCTACAGCTGTGTGTTTAAATGCAGCCGCAGGCTTAATTGTATCAGAAAAATATGATGATTTTAAACTAGCATATAACTACTCAAGAGATTTTATAAAGTCAGGAAAGTCTTATAAACATTTAATGAAAATCCAAAATGGCTGAAAATATTCTTGAAAAAATAATTAAAAAAAAAATCGAGAAAATTGAAAATTTAAAAAAAAATACAAAGTTAGAGACTTTAATTGAATTGATAGATAAAAATAATTCTTTTATAGACTTTAAAGATAAAATTCAAAAAAATATAAATAATAGAAAATTATCTATTATCGCTGAGATAAAAAAAGCAAGTCCTTCTGCTGGTATAATTATTAAAGATTATAATCCAGTAGAAATCGCTAATACTTACAATCTAAATAAAGTAACATGTTTGTCTGTTTTAACTGAAGAAGACTTTTTTTTAGGAAACCTAATACATATTAGTAAAATTAAAGAAAAGATTAAATTACCAATTCTCTGTAAAGATTTCTTCGTTGATAAATTTCAAGTTCCTTTAGCTAAAAGTTATGGAGCTGACGCAATACTAATTATAATGGCTGGTGTTAGTGAAACTTTAGCAAATGAGTTATATGAAGAAGCAATAAAATTAAATATGACTGTAATTGTTGAGGTTCATACTGTTGAGGAAGCTAAAAAAGCACTTAAGTTTAAAAGCGCTCTTATAGGAATTAACAATAGAAACTTAAAAACCTTGAAAACTGACATAAATACAACTTTTGATATTCATAATGTTTTGAAAAATCATACTGGGCCACTAATATCTGAGAGTGGTATTAAAACAAAAGAAGAACTGTTAGAACTATCTGACAAGACATCGATTAAAACTTTTTTAATTGGTGAATCACTTTTAAAAAATTTAAATAATAATTCTATTTTTTCGGTTCTATAGATAAATAATCCCTAATTTGCTTATCTTTTTTTACTATTGTTAATTGTAGAGAACTTTTATAGAACATTATTTGTACGATATTTGTTCTTATGCTAACAAAAAAACAAAAAAATTTATTAATGTTTATCAACAAAAAGTTGAGAAGTTCTGGTGTATCTCCTTCTTATGAGGAAATGAAAGAATCGTTAAATTTAAAGTCAAAATCTGGAATTCATCGTTTAATAAGTGCCTTGGAAGAAAGAGGTTTTATAAAAAGATTGGCACATAAAGCTAGAGCATTAGAGGTTGTTAAGCTACCTGAAACTGCTTCTGCAAATGATATTTATAATTCTTTTTCACCTAGTGTAATAAAAGGTGGTTTAGATGAAGAAGGTATAGAAAAAAATGAAGTTCCTGTACTCGGTAAAATAGCTGCAGGTACGCCAGTTGAAGCAATACAAAATGAAGTGTCGAGAGTTCCTTTGCCTAATAATATTGAAAAAAACGGAGAGTACTTTGGTTTGAAAGTTCAAGGCGACTCAATGATTGAGGCGGGTATTAGCGAGGGTGATACGGTAATTGTTAAAAAAACAGATACAGCAGAAAATGGAAAAATTGTTGTTGCTTTAATTGATGACCATGAGGCTATGCTTAAAAGAATAAGAAGAAAAGGAAAAACAATAGCACTCGAGAGTGCAAACAAAAATTACGAGACCAAAATCTTTGGTCCAGATAGAGTAAAAGTCCAGGGTGTTCTAGTATCTTTGTATAGAAACTTCTAAAAAAATAGTTTACTAATATTAAATGTCAAAAGTAGCAACTAGATTTGCTCCATCGCCAACGGGGCCATTGCATATAGGTGGAGTTCGAACAGCTTTATTTAACTGGCTATATTCAAAAAATCAAAATGGTAGTTTTTTTTTAAGAATTGAAGATACCGATAAAGAAAGGTCTAAAGAGGAATATAGAAAACAAATTATTAATTCACTAGGATGGATAGGTATAAACTTTGATGGTGAGGAATATGTACAATCAAAAAAAATAGATGACCATATTAAAGTTGCCCATGAATTATTAGATAAAGGTAGTGCTTATAAGTGTTATTGTTCATCTGAGGAAATTGAGGAACAAAAAAAAAGAGCTAAACAAAAAAAAATTCCATATATTTACAATAGAAAATGGAGAGATAAAAAAGAAACAGATGCTCCTAAAGATATAAAGCCTGTAATAAGATTTAAAAGTAAAATAGATGGAACGTCAATATTAAAAGATTTGGTCCAAGGTGATGTTGAAATTGAAAATAATACGATAGAGGATTTTGTAATCTTAAGAAATGATGGTACTCCAACATATAATTTATCAGCAGCAGTGGATGACCATCAAATGAATATGTCACACATAATTAGAGGGGATGATCATAAGATAAATACTTTTAAACAAATTCAAATTTACCAAGCCATGAATTGGGAAATACCTTCTTTTGCTCATATACCCTTAATACATACAATTGATGGAAAAAAGCTATCTAAACGAGACAAGGCCTCAACTTTAGATGATTATTCTAAAATTGGTATTATGCCTGATGCTCTCAGAAATTATCTCCTTAGACTAGGATGGTCTTATCAAGATAAAGAAATATTCACTTTAGATGAAAGTATTAAACATTTTAATCTTAAGGGAATTGGTAAATCTCCATCAAAACTAGACATGGGTAGAATTTTATCAATGAATGAACACTATATTAAGAATATTGATGAGAATGATTTATTTAATCAATTAAATCAATATTGTAAATTACATAAAAGTGAAATTAAATCAGATAAGAAAGATAATATTAAAAAATCCCTAACCTTTCTAAAAAATAAAGCTAAAACCCTGGAAGATATATTTAATAATTTTCAATATATAATGGTAGATGAAGTTAATTTTAATCAAGATGATATAAAGTTAATTGATGATAAGGCCAGAAAAGTCATATCAGATTTCAGTATTAAACTAAGCGACGTTGATAAACTAAGCAGAGAAACATTAGAGCCAATAGTAAACGAATTAATTAAATCAAACGATACTAATTTCAAAGGCGTTGGACAGCCTTTGAGAATAGCTTTAACAGGATCTAAATTTGGGCCAGGAATATATGATATAATTATATCTCTTGGAAAAGAAGAAGTCTTAAAAAGATTAACTAATAAGAAGCTTAGTTAATACTGATGATGCTTCATCTGAAGATGAGGTGTTTGATCTGATTTTAATTAAGGTTTCTTCACAATCATTAATTTGTTTTTTCATTAATTCAGGATTCTTTAAAAAATAAACAACAGAATTATAAATCTCTTTAGCATTACAATCTTTTTGTAATAATTCTGGAATTATTTCTTTGTTATTAATGATATTAATGATGTTAGCAAATTTAATTTTTACTAGCATTCTGACTATTAAAAAATTTAAAAAATTCATTTTATAGATAATTATAGAAGGAACCTTTGCATTACAGATTTCAAGAGAAACTGTGCCAGATTTAGAAACTGCAAAAGTAGACTTATTTAGTATTTGTTTTTTTATATTTTCATCAGAAATAACTTCGACATTCTTTAATTTTACATTATTAATTTTCTCGCCAATTAATTCTTTATTCCCATCAGTTGCATGAAATACAAAGGCTAAATTATCAAATTTTGAATTCATCATATTTATAAAATCAATTAATATTGGTAAAAGCAAGTTTACTTCCGATGTTCTACTGCCTGAAAAAAGAGATATAATCTTTTTATCATTTGATATGATGCTAGATAGATCTATCTTATCTTTAGTTTCATGCTCTAATAATGGATGTCCCACAAATGTATTTGGGATATTTTCTTTATCAAAATATTCTTTTTCAAAATCAAACAATAATAAAATATGATCTATGAATTTTTTGAACTTTTTGACTCTGCCCTCTCGCCAAACCCATACTTGTGGAGCCACGTAATGAACTGTCTTAATCTTGTTATTTAATTTTTTAACTTTTTCAGCAACTCTTAATGTAAAATCAGGACTATCTACACTAAATAAAATATCTGGGTTAAATTTTATTATCTCCTCTACAGTTTTGTTTATTTTATTCTTTATTTTAAAAATATTTAAAAAAACACTGGTAAATCCAATGTAAGTAATTTCTTTAAGGTTAAAGATAGATTTTATTCCTAATGAATTTAAGTGTGTTCCACCTACGCATGAATATTCAATATTAGGGTTGTTCTGTTGAAGTTTAGATATAACTTTAGAAGCAAGTTTATCTCCAGAAGGTTCACCAGTTAATACGAAAATCTTTTTCATTTTACTGAGATAAACATTTTATTTTTATTAGCAAATTTAATACATTTGTTTTTATCTAAAAAAACATGTTGTTTGCTTTTTATAACAATACCCTTTAACCCAACGCTCTTACTTTGTTTTATGGTTTTCAATCCAATTGTTGGAAGATCTACCCTTAAATCTTGTTTCTTTTTTGGAAACTTAACTAAAACTCCCTGATTTCTAAACTTTTTACTTCTGTTTTTTTCAAGCATTTTTTTAGTTCCAGCTTTCCCTTCTATAGCAACAATTTTTTTATTTCTAACTACAACTCCTTGGCTAAAATTATATTCTCTTAAACTATTTAAAGTTTTAACTGCTTTATTTATATCTAATTGGTCTTGTTTATTTGGTTTAATCTTCGAATAATTTCCTTTTTTTAATGATAGCTCGGGATTAAATATAAGTGAATTTTCAGTTTTAATCTTATTTTTAGCTAAAATTTTAATGATTTCTTTTAGTATTGCTGCATCTCCAAGTTTAGATGCTTTGATAATTCTAGGAATATAATAAATACCCTTAAAATCTAATCTTAGCTTAGAAAAGTTAGGTTTATTTACTTTTCCTGCGAATAAGACTTTTTTACATCTATTTTCTTTAAGAATATTAATAATTTTACCAAATTGGCCTATTGAAACTGAATATGATTTTCTATCTTGTCTAAATTTCTTAGATTTTGACAAATCAATTATCAAATATTTTATTTTTCTTTTTTTGACAGTTTTAAGAATTTCCTTTGGAAAATCAGTATCGCCAAAAATTAATCCTATCATTTTATGAAAAAGGTGTGCAAATAGATCTTTTTTTGTCTTTAGTAATAAAATCAATCACATCTTTTACCAAAAAATTTTCTTTAAAGACGCTATTTAATTTATCGATATTTTTATTAATGTTTTTTGATGCAAATATTTTCTTATAAGCCTCAGACAGTTCCATTATTATTTTATTTTCAAATTTTGCTCTTCTTAAACCAATTAAGTTTAACCCTTGTAAAACATTTCTATTTCCCGTTGAAAGGCCATAAGGAATAACATCATTTAAAACTCCTGTCATACCTCCTATCATTGCCATTTTACCTACTCTTGTGAATTGTTGGACTGCGGAATTTCCTCCTATGACGACATTATCATCAATAATAACATGTCCTCCTAATGGAACATTGTTTGCTATGATAACATTATTACCTACCATACAGTCGTGAGCAACATGAGAAGAGATCATAAAAAGACAATTATCTCCAATTTTTGTTGATCCTCCTCCACCAACTGTCCCTGGGTTTACGGTTACATATTCTCTAAATTTATTATTATTTCCAATAGTTAACTTAGTATCTTCACCGTTATATTTTAAATCTTGTGGATCATTACCTATAGATGCAAAAGGATAGAATTTATTTCCACTTCCAATTCTAGTATTTCCAACAATGTTTACATGGGAATGAATAACAACATTTTCACCTATTTCAACATTTGGACCAATCACACTAAAAGGACCAACACTAACGCTTGAATGAACTTTAGCATTTTTATCTACTATTGCAGTTTTATGTATCATTTACTTTCTTTTAAAAAATTTTTTAAGTTTTTTGCTGGATATCCCATTACTTTAGTATTGTCAGGAATATTTTTTATCACTCCACTACCTCCACCGATATGAACGTTATTACCTATTTTAAGGTGACCTGAAATTCCAGCTTGGCCACCTATCATAACATTGTTCCCTATAACTGAACTTCCAGCAAATCCTACTTGACCAGCTATTATACAATTTTCACCTATCTTTACATTGTGAGCAATATGGATTTGGTTGTCTAAAAAAGTATTTTTTCCAATCACTGTATTAGAGAGTGATCCACGATCAATTGTTGAACTACAACCTATTTCAACGTTATCCTCAATAATAACAACACCAATTTGTGGGTATCTAAAATTAGCTTTTTTGTCAGGGAAAAAACCAAAACCTTTTTTACCTATTATACACCCATCTAAGATTTGAACATTGTTTTTAATTAATGAATTTCTAATTATTACATTTGAACCAATTGTACAGTTATCACCAATTGATACATTGGTCTCAATAATAGAATTATGTCCAATCATACAATTCGATCCAATTTTAACATTCTTACCAACTAAAACATTTCTTCCGAATTTTACTTGATTTTTAAATTGTATATTTTCAATTTGTACAACATTATTGTCAAAATCGTCTGTTACAGAATTTGGGTAAAATTTTTCAGTTATTTTAGCAACATCTAATAAAATTTTATCTGAAATTATTATTTTACAAGTTGTTGGTAAAAATGATTTTAAGTTTTCGCTAGTTATACAAAATGATGCATTTGTAGATTTGGCAAGTAAACCATATTTTTTTGAATGTAAAAAAGTTATGTCACCTTTTTTTGACGAGCCTAAATCTTTTATATCATTTATCTTATCTTTTGGAATAGACTGTTTTTTTATGGATGTTAATTTTAGCAAATCATTAATTTCATAAGGTCCAGTGTTTTTAAAAAAAGGATTTGTCATCAGTAAGTTTAATATCAAAACTTACTTTAAATGCTTATCAAGATTTATTGCTAATTATTTCCTATCAACAATTGTTGCAGACCATACAGCATCAGCCATTTTTTTATTGTTGACTGAGGCTTCACCTTTGTATTTCCAAACACGTCCATGTGATCTCACTGCTTCAATATAAAGTTCTAGTCTACAATCAGGTAATACAGGATTTCTAAATCTTGCTTTTTCAACATTCATTAAATATACAAGTTTATTCTCATATGTTTCTTTATCTAATCCATGAGCTGTCAAAGCAGCTGCAGCTTGACCAAATGCCTCAACAATTAAGACACCTGGCATTACTGGCTGACCTGGAAAATGACCTTGAACAAAAAAACTATCTTTTTTAACATTGACAATTGCTGTTGCTGAAAAAAGTTTTTTTATATTAATTAATTCATCAATTAACAACATGGGTTCTCTATGTGGTAATAAATTTTCTATATCTTTTTTATTTAAATTGCTCATTGTTTAATTTATTTTAATATTCTTTATTTCTTTATTTGTTATTTCAAGTATTTCATCAGTAATTTCAATTTCTTTTTTACCCATTACAATATTTTTTTTTTGTAATATTAAACTTACAGAATTTTTCTTTGCATACTCTTGTAAAATTGGGGATAATTGTGAAATTAATTTATTAGTAGCACCAATCCTTAATTTGTTAATATCGTCTCTAGCTTTGACTTGTTCTTTTTGAAAATTTATTATTTCTTTTCTGAGGCTGCTAAGTTCTTTTTGAAAATCTTCTTGACTTAATATATTTTTTTGAGCAATAAGTTTTTTTTCTTTGTTTTTAAGAAGATCATCATTTATTTTAAATTTTTCTAAATTTTTATTGTACAAATTTTCGAGTTGTTTTTTTATAGATTTACCAGCAATAGATTGCTGCATTATCTTATCAACATTTAGATAAACAATTTTTTGTTCCTCAGCATATGAGTTTGTGAAAATCCAAGTGGTAAATAAGATAAATAAAAACTTTTTTATCATTAAAAAGTTGTACCAATGTTAAATTGAAAACCTTCGTATTCATCTGTAGATTTTTTCTGTATTGCATGAGAAAAAGTTAAGGAAAGCGGGCCTACAGGGGTCCACCATTCTACACCTGCTCCAGTTGAAACTCTTAGAAAATTAGAGTCGTCAAAGTTTGATGATCTATAATCTGTGCCCCAGACATTTCCAAAGTCTAAGAAATAATTAAATTCGAAATTTTGTAATGTTGGAGCAATCATAGGTAGATTAGTTGTTAAACTTAAAGCAGCTGCATAATTTCCACCTACATGATCATCTCCCTGATCAACTGGACCAATTCTACCAGATTTAAAACCTCTTAATCTTTTTCTAGGTAAGCTAAGTCTTTCTGAAATCCTTACATCGTCAGTTAAACCAACTGCGTTTTTCAAGAAAAATCCAACACTGGCTGTAGTATCAGCTAAAGTTAAATATTGATCTAAAATATAACCAGTCGTCACTGTATTGCTGTCAGAAACTACAGGTAAAGTTTGTGTAAATTTACTTCTAAAACCATCTGTTGTTTGAAATTTTTGATTCCTGACATCATAATCAAAACTATAGCCAATAGTTGAGGTAAAATAATTTCCTTCTTGTTTTTTAATAGATGAACTAGCCAATGAATTTGTTTCAAGTTTTTCAGCTACAGTTTTAAAAAAAGGATTAAAAAACAAATTATCGTATTGTTCAAATTTAGTACCGAAACTAAAGCCAACTTCACTTGAGTCATATCCACTTTCATCCATTTTGTCAGTATTTATTGCAAAAAAACTGGTTGATAAGGACTTCTCTGTGTAATTAAAGTTTGGATTATTAACTGTAAATTCACCCTTCACCCTTTCCTCACTCAAAGTCAATGAGCTTATTAAACCAATTCCTCTACCCATGAAATTTTTTTCAGAAATGGAGAATCCTATACTACCTCCATCATTTCCAACACCAGCTGAAGCTAAAATTTCTCCCGTCGGTTTTTCCTCAACAGTAATTTTGATATCTTTTTGTTGTGGGTTTTCACCAGGTATAACTTCATCTTTAACATCTGCAAATATTCTCAGGGCTTTCAGATTATTTATAGATTTTGCGTGTAATAGTTTATTAAATGGATCTCCTTCATCAACTTCTAGTTGATTTCTAATTACTCTCTCCTCAGTTACATTGTTTCCAAATATATCTATATTATTTACAAAGAATTTATCACTTTCTACAATAGAAAATATTAAATCTAATTTATTTTCGCTTATTTCATTTATCTCAATTGTAGCATCAATAAAATCATAAAGTCTTGAAACTGAAATTTTATCAATTTCTTTTATAACTTTATTTATTTCAATTAAAGAATATTTTTTATCTTTAAGTTTATTAATAGTTTTTTTTACCCCAATAAAATCATTGGTGTTATAGTCGATTGGAATATCCAGTTTAACATTTTGTACGTAATATTTGTTACCTGAATTGATGTTATAAATTAGTTCAAACGAATTTTCACTAAAAACAGCAGATGAGCTTTCTATATCAACATCGTAAAAACCTTTGTTTAAATAGAAATTTTTTAATAATCTTTTATCAAGTTCTATTCTATTAACATCTAGATATTTCTTATTACTAATAAACTTCCAAAACTTACTTTCTTCACTAACTATGACACTCCGAAGTTTCCTATCTTTAAAAGCTTTATCGCCTGTAAATTTAATATTTTTTATTAAAGCTTTTTCGCCAGTATCTATAGAATAAATAAGATCTAATGTGTCGTTATTATTTTCTTTTATAGTGACTGCGACTTTAGCGAAATAATATCCAGATCTATTTAAAGAATTCTTAATTTTTATAAGATCTTGTTCTGCAGTAAATTCATCAAATGGACTTTTATCTTTTAGCTTAAGTTGTTTTAAAATGTTTTCTGTATTTTCTTTAGATTTGATACCTTCTATTAAAACTGTTTGGATAATTTTTCTCTCAGTTATATTTATAATTAATATGTTATTTTCGATTTTTATTTTTATATCAGAAAAAAAATTTGTATTGTAAAGATCTACTAATATTTGATTGACTTCAGTCTCAGAATAATTTTTCCCAATTTTGATATTTCCAAAAGCTATTATACTTTCCTTACTAATTCTAATATTATTTTCTAATTTAATATCATTTATTACTTCTGCTTTTGCAGTAAAGATAAGCAAAAAAATTATTATTAGTTGTAAAAGAATTTTTTTCATTTGATTTTCGATATTACACTTAAAGATTTAGTTTTCAATCTTACAAACTCATTTAATTTTTCAATTTGACCTAAATTATTAACCTTTTTTAACCTGTATTTTAAGAATAATTTATTTTTAATTATTTGGTTTAACTTAAGGTATATATCGTCAAAATTTATTTTATTTTTAAGAAATAAGTCTACTAACTCATCATTTGCAGAGACTAGTAATGTCTCAAATAATGTTTCATTATTTGGGACTAATTTTAAAATATTCATTGAGGGATATTTTTTTAAATTAACTTTATTTAAATTCAAATTATTTAATAATTTTATATTAATTTTTTTTGATTTAATCTTACTGCTATCATTGTAAATCGAATTTAAAATTGGTATTTTCATATCCGTATCATGGGCTACTAACTTGATTAAGCCATTTTTTAATTTTACGATTCCATGGACATATGATTTTGGATGAATAAACACAGAAAATTTTTTTAGTTCCAAATTAAATATTTTTTTTGCTTCTATAACTTCAAAAACTTTATTCATAAGAGTTGCAGAGTCTATAGAAATTTTTTTACCCATATTCCAATTTGGATGATTTGTTGCTAATTTTGGAGTTTTTTTAATTCTTTTATCTTTTAAATCAAAAAATGGGCCCCCTGATGCGGTTATAATAATTTGATCTATATTAATTGGATTTATGTTTTTAATTACCGACCAAATTGAAAAATGTTCGGAGTCAACAGGTATAAATTTGGTTTTATATTTATCCAATTGTTTTTTAATCAAACTCCAACCGCATATAATTGACTCTTTATTAGCAATTGCAATTATTTTTGTTTTTTTTATTATTTTTATAGTTGGTTTTAATCCGTTAAAACCAGAAATTGAACTCATAGTGTAATCAAGTTTAGGAATAGCAATTTTATCTATATCATCCAGTGTATTTAGAATATTAATTTTTTTAAATCTTTTTTTAATAATTAAATAGCTTTTTTTATTTGTTAAAATAACATTTTTTACTTTAAATTCTTTTATTTGTTTTGAAAGCAATCTATGGTTTTTATTCGCGGTTAAAAGATAAATTTTAAAGTTTTTTTTATCTTTTCTTATAATGTCTATAGTTTGTTTTCCTACAGATCCTGTTGAGCCTAAAATTGCAATTTTCTTCATTAGTTTATGATATTAAGTATTATATATGTTGCAGGAAAAGCAAAAATCATTCCATCAATTCTATCGAGTAATCCTCCATGACCTGGTATTAATTTTCCAGTATTTTTTATTTTTGATTTTCTCTTAAAAAAAGAAACGAAAATGTCTCCGATTTGACTTATTAATGAAATAAAAATTACAAATATAAAATCCAATAAACTTATAATCTCTGCGCTGGCAATTATATAAGTATTATTATAACTTAGAAATATACTAATAAAAATAATTGACATAAGAAAACTTCCAAACATTCCGGAATAAGTTTTGTTAGGGCTTATTTTTATAATTTTAGGACCTTTAAAAATTTTACCAAAAATATAGCCACCAATATCGGTTGAGACACAAATTATTAATATTATCATAATTGATGTAAGTCCAAAATCAGGATTGTTTCTTAGGATATATAATGTTGAAAAAGATATAAATAAAAATAAATGACCGGGTATATTATAAAAATTATTTTTACTCATTAAATACCATTCATAAAAAGAAATTATTAAACATATAAATATAAACAAATTAAAAAAATATGACCCCTTAATTATAAAAAAAAGAGAAAAAGGAATTAAAACAATTGAACTTAATATTCTATTTTTTAATTCATGATCCATTATATTTTTCCATAATTACGTTTAGTTTTTTTAAATATATTTAAAATTTTGTTATAGTCCTTTTCATTAAAATCAGGCCATAATTTCTTCTCAAAAAAAATTTCTGAATATGCTAATTGCCAAAGTAGAAAATTACTTAATCGCTTTCTGTTTCCTGTTCTTATTAAAATATCTGGGTCAGGGATGTTTTTTGTATAAAGATTATTTGTGATATTACTTTCATTTATTTTTAACTTTTTTTTTTTTAAATTGGTTATTGCACTAATTATCTCACTTTTTGAACCATAATTTAAGGCTAAATTAATTTGTAACCTTTTATTACTCGAGGTTAATTTTTCTGAGTAATTAAGAAGATCGTTCAGTTTTTTGTTAAATTTTTTCTTCCCTAAAACAAAAAACCTAATTTTTTCTTTATTAAGCTGCTTTATTTTGTTTGATAAAAAATTATCTAATAGGGTAAATAAATAGTTTATTTCATTCTTGGGTCTTTTCCAATTTTCAGTAGAAAAAGCATATAGTGTAAGAAACTTAATTTTTTTTTTTAAACTTTCTTTAATAATCTTCTCTACGGTTTTAAGACCTTGTTTATGACCATAATTCCTAGATTTTTTTTTAATTATACCCCACCGACCATTACCATCCATGATAATAGCAACATGTTTAATTGGGTTCATATAGTCATTATTTCTTTTTCTTTAGATGAAACCTTATCATCAATTAATTTTATAAATTTATCTGTTATAACTTGAACTTCTTTTTCATTTTTTTTTTCATCATCTTCAGAAATTTCTTTTTTTTTTAATAGATTTTTTAAACTATCGTTTGCCTCTCTTCTTATATTTCTTATTGATACCTTACATTTTTCTCCCATTGACTTAACCATTTTTTTCATTTCATTTCTTCTTTCTTCGCTTAAATCAGGTATTGGTAATCTAATTAATTGTCCATCAATTTGAGGATTTAATCCTAGTTCTGATTTTTTTATTGAGGAGTCTATAAGATTAACGTTGTTTAAATCCCAAACTTGAATATTTATCATTCTAGGTTCTGGTGTTGTAATTGTGCCTAATTGATTTATTGGCATTTTTTGTCCGTATACGTCAACTTTTACAAGATCCAACATATTTGCATTTGCTCTACCTGTTCTTAGTGAGCCTAACTCTTTATTAAAAATTTCAATTGTTTTATTCATTTTCTGATTATAGTTCTGTACGCTAAACATTTATTCTCCAATTTTAATTCTAAAAAATTCTATTATTTCAATATTATTTATATTTATTTCTTTTAATATCTCTTTCACTTTTTTCTTTGGTTCCATTACCCACTGTTGATTTAATAAAGAATTATCCTCTTTGAATTTATTTAGTTTACCAATACTAATTTTCTTTACAATATTCTCAGGTTTTCCTGAATTTTTTAACTCTTCATTAATTAATTCCTCTTCTTTTTTCAAAATTTCAGGGTCAATTGCATCAACATCAATCGCCAGTGGATTCAAAGCTGCAATATGCATACTTAATTGTTTTCCGAATGTTTTTAACTTTTCAGAGTCTTCAGAAGCTTTAAGAGAAACAAGAACACCCAATTTAGATAAATTATCTTTGATTAATGTATGATGATATTTAAAAACTTTAAAGTTTCTTGAATCTATACTTTTTGATCTACCTATTGTAATTTTTTCACCAATTTTTGAAATTAAAGCCAACAAACTTTCCTCTACAGATTTACCACTTTTCATTTTTGAAGATAATAATTTTACTCTATCTGATTCTATTTTGTTGTTAATTTCACTTATTTCTTTTGCAAAAAGCATAAAATCCTCATTTTTTGCTACAAAGTCAGTTTCACAATTAATTTCTAGAATAGATGTTGTTTGATCACTCTCTGATATAACTACAACTCCTTCATTGGCAGACCTTGACATCTTTTTTGAGGCTTTTGATATGCCTTTAACCCTCAAAATTTCTATAGCTTTATCTATATCCCCCCTAGACTCTTCTATTGCAGAACTACAATCTTTAAAGCCAGCGCCACTTAAAGATCTTAGTTTCTTAATTTTTTTAATATCAGCCATTCTTAAAAAATTAATTTAATTTTTTTTTGGGAGGGAAATTTTCCTGTTTTTTTGGCTTTTCGATTATTTTTTTATCTTCAATTTTCGGAGCTTCTTTTTTTGCGTTTTCGATAGTTTCTTTTATTAAACTACAATATAAGTCAATAGATCTACGAGCGTCATCATTACCAGGTATTGGATAATCAATACCTTCAGGATTTGAATTTGTATCTAAGATTGCAATAATTGGTATGTTTAGTTTAATAGACTCTTTAATTGCCAAAGATTCGTAATTTGTATCAATAATAAAAACTAGATCGGGAATTTTTTTCATCTCTGAAATTCCACCTAAAGACCTTTGAAGTTTATCTCTTTGAATTCCCATTTTTAATAATTCCTTTTTTGTAAACCCCCTATTTTCAGATTTTAAGTCTATTTCAATTTTTTGCAGTTTTTTAATTGAATTAGAAATTGTCCCCCAGTTAGTTAACATTCCACCAAGCCACCTATAATTTACAAAATATTGTCCAGTAGATTTGGCTAATTCAGCAATTGACTCCGATGCTTGTTTCTTTGTTGAGATAAGTAAAATTTTTCCATTATTATAGATTGTTTCATAAATTTTTTCTAAAGCCTTATTAGTTAGTTCCAATGTTTGAGTAAGATCAATTATATGTACAGAGTCTCTTTTACCAAAAATATATTTTTTCATTTTTGGATTCCATCTCAAAGTTTTATGCCCTAGATGAACTCCAGCTTCAAGTAATTGTTCTATTGTTAAATTTGGTATCTTCATATTTTTTCCGGTTATTCCGCCACAGTTATTTCCATTTAAGGACCGGAGGTTTTTAACCACTAACTGTGTGAGTTTTTTTTAGGGTTTTTATTAATTTTATTAATTAAAGGCAAGTAATTTATTAACAAATTGTAGCTAAAATACCTTGATTTTTAATAGAATTTAAAATGTTTTTATCAACAAATCGTTTATTTTTTAATTTAAGTATATATGTTTTGTCTTTATCTACCATCTCAAATTCAACGCCCACGTTTCCTTGATTAACTAAAATTTTTGATAATAATTCTAATTCTTTAGGGTTTGATATTTTAATTTTTAAATTATTAATTGGTTTATTAATAATTTCATCTAAAGGTATAATTTTTTTTACATTAATTCTTATTTTTTTTTCAATATCATTAAAATTTTTGAAAAGCGTTATTATTACTGATTTGCCTTCTTTTATATTTTCTCTATTTAATTCAAAAATATCAGAAAAAACAAAAAGCTCAAAAACACCACCCAAATCTGAAAATTTTATAATTGCATATGATGTTCCTTTTTGTGTTTTTTTTTCTTGAATTTTTAAAATTGTTGATGCCACCATACTTTCTGATTGATTTTGGTCAGCAATAAAATCTGAGTATTTAGTTATATTATATTCGTCAAAAATATTTTTGTATTGATTTAATGGATGATCAGATAGATAAAAGCCTATTGTTTCAAATTCTTTTAACATTTTTTCTTGAAAATTCCATTCTGGCTTTTCATCTATAATATTTTCATTATTGTCGTTCTTAGAAAATAGATCTATTTGGTTTTGAGACTTATTTTCAAATATTTTTTTAGATTTTTGGATTAAATTTGGAATTGCCTCGTAAAAGGATCTTCTATTATTTGTAATACTATCAAATGCGCCTGCCTTAGTAAGACCTTCTAATTGTAATTTATTTATATCCTTAGGATTTACTCTGTTTAAAAAATCTAAGACAGATTTGAATTTTCCATTTTTATTTCTTTCTTTCACTATATTTGTAACCGAGTCATAACCTACATTTTTTATAGCTCCTAATGCATAATAGAAGTTGTTGTTTTTAGAATTAAAATCAGTAAAACAAGTGTTTATATCGGGACGTATAATATTAATTTTTAACCTTTTTATTTCTTCACAAAACTCACTAAGTTTTTTTTGATTTGACAATTCCATAGACATAGATGCTGCAAAAAATTCATCTGGGTAATATGTTTTAAGATATGCAGTTTGATAAGCAATGATTGCATAAGCTGCGGCATGACTTTTGTTAAAACCATATTCAGCAAAAGGTTCTATCTTTAAAAATATACCTGCTGCTATATCTTTGCTTATGCCATTTTTAAAAGCTCCCTCTACAAATCTGGTTTTTTGTCTTTCTAGTTCTGCTCTTTTTTTTTTTCCCATAGCTCTTCTCAATAAATCTGCTTCTCCAGGAGAAAAACCAGATAAAGTTTGTGCAATTTGCATTACTTGTTCCTGATAAATAATTACTCCATATGTTGGTTTTAATATTTTTTCTAATTTTGGGTGTAAATAATCAGGTTCTCGTTTTCCATGTTTGCAATCGTTATATATTGAAATATTGCTCATTGGGCCAGGCCTATATAAAGCAACTAATGCTATTATATCTTCCAACTGATTTGGTTTCATTTGAGTTAATGCCTCTCGCATTCCAGAGCTCTCTAATTGAAATAACCCTACAGTCTTACCTGTAGACAAAAGGTCATAAACTTTTTTGTTATTGTATTTTATATTTTTAATATCAAAATCTTGTAATTTTTTCCTGACTAAATTTTGCGTTTTATTGATAACAGTTAAAGTTTTTAAACCTAAAAAATCAAATTTGATCAGACCTGCATTTTCAGCAGAGTACATATCAAATTGAGTAGATGGTAATAATAAATTTGCGGATGGGTCTTTGTAAAGCGGTACCGTTTCAGACAATTTTTTATCGGCAATAACAACTCCTGCCGCATGAGTGGCAAAATTTCTATTTAGTCCCTCAAGTTTTAAAGATAAATTTATTAATCTTTCCACTCTTTTATCTTCGTTTATTAATTTTTGAAGCTTGGGTTCAGAATTAATACATTGATTTAGATTCATTGGCCTTGATGGATCAAAAGGTATCATTTTGCAAATGCTATCAACAAAACCATAAGGTAAACCCATCACTCTCCCAACGTCTCTTATTACCATTCGTGCTTTAAGTTTTCCAAAAGTTATTATATGTGCAACAGAGTCTGGATATTTTTTTTTTAAATATTCAAATACCAAATCTCTTTTTTCTTCACAAAAATCGATATCAAAATCAGGCATAGAAACTCTATCGGGGTTAAGAAATCTTTCAAAAATTAAATCAAATTTCAAAGGATCTACATCCGTAATAGATAAACACCATGCAACTAATGATCCCGCGCCCGAACCTCTGCCTGGTCCTACTGGTATATCGTTATTTTTTGCCCATTTTATATAATCTGAAACTATTAAAAAATAACTAGCATAATTCATTTTACATATAATGTTTATTTCATGTTTTAGTCTTTTCTCATATTCGTTAATTTTAACATTATTTTTTTTTTCTAAATCCATCTTAAGTCTAAATTTTAAGCCTTCTTCTGCTTCTTTTTTAAGAATATCGTTAGAAGAAAGATTTTTCTTAGAGCTAATATTCGGAAGTAGTGGTTTTGAACTTGAAGGTCTATAACAACATCTTACATTTAAATTAAAGTTGTTCTCTAGTGCCTCTGGTAAATCAGAAAATAATTTAATCATTTCATCAGTGTTCTTAAAGTAATGATTGTCAGAAAGCCTTGGGCGATTTTTATCGTTAATATAATTTTTTGATCCTATACACATTAGAGCATCATGAGCATCATAAATATTTTTATCTAGATAATAAACCTCATGAGAGGCTATTATTGGTACATTCAATTCTTTGGATGTTTTTAGGTTAAAAACTTCTAAATTTTTTTCATTTACATCACCATGTCTTTGTATTTCTATGTAAAAATTCTCATTAAATAGGTTTTTCAAAAAATTATAAATTTCCTTTAATTCATTTAATTTATCTTTTAGAAACAATTCTCCAGCCAAGCTATTTAGGCCTCCGAGTGTGACTATCAAGCCTTCCTTATAATGGGATAAGTCGTTAAATTTACAATATGGTTCGTTAAAATTTTCATGACTCAAATATGAGTTTGATGATAATTTTACAATATTTTTGTATCCGATATCGTTTTTTGCAATTATTGGAATTAAACCTAATAAATCTTTATATTTAAATTTTATTTGGGATCCAATTATTGGTTGTGTCTTTGATTTTGAGACGGTCTCTGAAAATTGCAAAACACCACAAAGGTTGGATGTATCAGAAATTCCTAATGAGTTAATTTTATTACTTTTGCAAAATTTTTCTAGATCCTCAATTTTAATAGCACCCTCGCATATAGAATATTGTGTATGTAGTTTGTAGTGATTAAAAGCTTTTTTAGTTTCTTGCATTGATAGTTATTATTTTACCATCAATTAAATTCAATTTACAATCGGACATATCTGCAAAATATCTATTGTGAGTTGCAAATATTATGATTCTATTTTTATTTCTTAAACTAAATAATAATTTGAATATATCTCTTGCATTTTTGTTATCTAAATTTCCTGTTGGTTCATCTGCCAAAATTATATCAGGTGAATTTATTAATGCTCTCGATATAGCAACCCTCTGTGATTCGCCTCCAGATAACTCGCTAGGGAAATGGTTTAGTCTTTTATCTAAACCAACTTTTTTCAAAAGTTTTTTAGCATCTACAACTGCTTTTTTTTTATTATCGCTTACTGATAATCTTGCCATATAAACATTCTCTAGAGTAGTAAAATCAGCTAATAAATTTTTATCCTGATAAATAATACCAATTTTTTTTGACCTTATAATGTCTCTTTGATCGATATCATTATCATTAATTATAACATTATTTAGTTTTATAAAACCACTTGATGGTTTATCTATTAAGGATATTAGGTTAAGCAGTGTAGACTTTCCTGAACCAGATGGGCCAATTAAAGAATATATTTTTCCCGGCTTAAATGTATAATTAATATTTTTTAAAACTTCAATTTTTTTTGAAGAAATATAGTTTTTTGATACTTTTTTTAATTCAATGAAGTTATTCATATTTAAGTGATTTAATAGTATCCAAATTAGATGCTTTAATCGCTGGAAATAGTGATACTAAACAAGTTGAAAAAATTGAACAAATAGAAATTAAAAGAATTGATTTAAAATCTAATTCATAAGGCATTGTACTAAGAAAATAAATTTCTTCTGGAAATAAAGTTACATTAAATAAGTTACTTATGAATTGTCTAATATTTTCAATGTAAACTGAAAAAATTATGCCTGTAACAACGCCAAAAATCGTAGCACTACATCCAATAATAAATCCAACTAAAAAGAAAATTTTTCTAATAGATCTGTTTTTAACACCAATGGATTTTAAAATTGCAATTTCTCTTGTTTTATTTTTTACTAAGATTGTCAATCCTGAAATTATATTGAATGCAGCAACTATGATTATTAGAGACAAAATAATAAACATCACATTTCTTTCAACTTTTAATGCTGAGAAAAGTGGTTTATTTAAATCTGACCAAGTATAAATTAAATCATTAGGGAAAAATTTAATTAAATCTTTTTTTATTTTGCTTATATCTGTTGGATCTTTAAAATAAATTTCTAGAAACCTACTGTCTGGTGTCAAATTTAGTTGGTTTTCCAAATCCTCAATATTTACGAAAGCAATATTTTTATCAAAATCATTAAAACCGCTATTATAAAAGGAGCTAATTTTAAAGGTTTTTTGTTTTGGCAACGATCCTATAAGTGTTTCTTCAAAAGAGGAAAAAACTAAATTTAATTTATCACCGATCTTTAAATCTAAGTCATAACCCAGTTCTTGACTAATTGAAATTCCGCTTTTATCTAAAATTTTAGAACCTGAAAAGTCTTGGTTTTTTACAATATTAAGGCTTTGAAATTCCTCTTTTTTGTATCCTCTTAATAAAACTCCTTTGGTAATTTTTTCATTAATTATAATACCTTCACCATTATTACTAATTAATAAACCATCAATCTGACTTTTTAAATTAGAACTATCTATTTTTTTTAGATCAAATAGACCATCATAATTTTGAATCGTGGCATGAGAATTAAATCCATTTATTTTTTTTATAAGATCAGACCTAAAACCGTTCATTACGGACATTACAATAATTAAAACTGCTACACCTAGGCTAATACCAATAAATGAAAATATTGTAATAATATTTAAAAATCCATCCTTTTTTCTGGTTTTTAAATATCTAAATGTTATTTCTTTTTCTAGTTTAGAGATCAATTTTCTTTTTTTGAATTTATAGTCTTTATTATATCGTCTATTTTTAATTTAGATGAAGCTTCACCAACTTTTTTAAATTCAAGCATTTCATCATCAGATTTATTTCCTAAAAGTATTTGAAAAGGAACGCCAATAAGATTAAACTTTTTCATTTTTGATGAAAAGTTTTCATCTGTATCATCAATGATTACATCAATATTTCTATTTTTGAGTTTTTTATATATATTAATAGATTTTTCTAAATTTGTTTTATCATTCTTAGAAACTAATGGTAAAATCGCACATTCATATGGTGCTACATTTATTGGCCAATTCATGTTCTCATTTTTCTCATCAAATTTAGCCTCTATTATGGCACCAACTAATCTTGAAACTCCAACACCATAAGATCCCATTTTTACGAAGACTTTTTTACCGTTGTGATCTACAGATGCATTCATTGGTTTAGAATATTTATCGCCAAAATAAAATATATGTCCAACTTCTATACCTTTTGTCTCTAATTGATTTTCTTTTGTAACTAATTTGTCAAATTCAGCTTTATTGAATTTTTCGTCTGTAACTGCATAATAATTTTCAAATTTTTTTCTTAAATTTGTTAATGATTTTCTTTCTAAAGTGCAATCTGAATGATCAACTTCAAATATATTTTTATCAGTATAAATTTTACTTTCACCTGTTTCAGCTAAAATAATAAATTCATGTGATAAATTACCTCCTATAGGACCTGTGTCTGCTGCCATTGGGATTGCCTTTAAATCTAGTCTTTTAAAAGTTTTAAGATATGATAAAAAAAATTTATTATAAGAATGTTCCCCTAAATCGTCATTAAGATCAAAAGAATAGGCATCCTTCATATAAAACTCTCTACAACGCATTATCCCAAATCTTGGTCGCAATTCATCTCTGAACTTCCATTGAATATGATACAAAAGTTGTGGTAAAGATTTATATGACTTTATACTATTTCTGAAAATATCAGTTATTAATTCTTCGTTAGTTGGCCCATATAACATTTCTCTTTTTTGTCTATCTGTAATTCTTAACATTTCCTCACCATAATCTTCATATCTACCACTCTCTTTCCAAATTTCACTAGATTGTATAGTTGGCATTAATATTTCTTGTGCAAAAATTTTATTTTGTTCCTCCCTTACAATATTTTCTATTTTTTTCATCACTTTGAAACCTAAAGGTAGCCAAGAATATATACCTGCAGAAGATTGTTTTATCATTCCTGTTCTTAACATTAATTTGTGTGATTTAATTTTTGCCTCAGAGGGATAATTTTTTAAAATAGGAATTAATAAAGTAGAAAAAAACATTACGAAATAAACCTTCTTAAATTAAGGTAATCATACTTCACTAACATAAATATACCTATAAAAATAATTGAGGTTATTATGGTTGTATAAATTATTTTTTTTATAATTTTAGGATTTTCGGGCGATCCTTTATCTACACCTTCAACCATTTCCTTGTGTTTTCTATCAACATCTATTGGTAATAATGAAAAAAAAATGATCCACCAAGTTAAAACAAAAATTATGAGCGAACCAGTAATACTCATATTAAATATTAACTAAATTTATATTAGTAAATGGTCTTTTTCCTACTTGATCTTTAGTAAACTTTCTGCAAACTGTTTTTATTGCATTAATCGCATTTTCCTCTTGTTTTGTATTATTCAATGCGAATGATCTTGCTGTTTTATTTATTTCTTTTTCCAGTCCAAATTTAAATTCTTCTAAATTTTCTATTGGTAGTCCCTTTGCTGATATAACAGGTGAGTCGTATATATTCCCTTTGTTATTTACTAAAATTGTTACCTCGAGACTACCGTTAATAGATAAATTTTTTCTCTCTTTTATTGATCTGGAATCCTCAAAAACACTTATATCACCGTCTACGTAAAGTTTGCCTGATGGTGCTTTGTCAAATACTTCAGGTTTTTCACATGGCGCAATTTTAATTATATCTCCGTTTTTTACTTTTATTGGATATGGAACATTCATTTCTTTAGCAAACGAAAGATGTTCAAGGATATGTCTATGTTCTCCATGAACTGGTATTACAGATTTCGGCTTAATCCAATTGTACATATCTTTTAGATCATCTCTATTTGGGTGGCCTGATACATGTACAAACTCATTTTCTTCATTAATAACTTCTACGCCTTCTAAAACTAAAGTATTGTGTAATTTTGAAAGTTTTTTTTCATTACCAGGTATTATTTTTGAAGAAAATATTACAGTATCATCTTTTTCAATAAATACATCTGGATGAGTATAATTTGATATTCTATTCATAGCTCCCATTGGCTCACCTTGGCTACCTGTGCAAAGATAAATTATTTTCTCTCTTGCTATTTTTTTTGCATCTCTTGGATCAATTGGATCAATAACATTTTTTAAATATCCACATTGTTTTGCTGCTTTATAAATACGGTGCATTGATCTCCCAACTAATGAAATTTGTCTACCAGTTTTTTCTGCACAATAAAATATTGTTTCCATCCTTGCTACGTTAGATGCAAAAGAGGTTACAATGACTCTTTTTTTAAGTCTTCCAATTATTTTTAATAAACTTTTTCTTACACTTAACTCGGATCCTGATCTACCAATGCTAAAGATGTTTGTAGAGTCACAAATCATTGTTAATACACCTTCTTTTCCAATTAATTTTAACTTGTCTGAATCTATTTTGTTTCCTATCAAAGGATTTGGATCACACTTCCAATCACCAGTGTGAAGAACATTTCCTAAAGGTGTTTTTATTCTTAATCCATTTGGTTCAAGAATTGAGTGTGTTAATGTTATAAAATCGATTTCAAAATTTTTTAAATTAATTTTTCCATTAAGTTGAACAATGTTAAGATAAGTTGTTATATCAATATTTTTCTCTCTGAATTTTTCTACTACAAGGGCAGCAGTAAAGGGAGTAGCAAAAATTTTACAATTTAACTTTGGCCATATTTGAGTAATAGCACCTATATGATCTTCGTGAGCATGTGTTAGAACTATAGCTAGTAGGGACTCTTTTTTATCAATGATAAATCCAGGATCTGGATATATTAAATCTATGCCTGGAATACTCTCATCAGCAAAAGTAACACCAATGTCAACTATAATCCATTTATGCTCCCCAGGTTTACCAAAGCCAAACAAATTCATATTCATGCCTATTTCACCTGATCCACCAAGAGGACAAAAAATTAATTCATCTTTCATAAATTAAAATGTTTTGAAACTTTAATTAAACCATTAATTGTTAGATTTTTATCTATAGTAACTTTATCTTTTATATCTTTATTAAATAAGTGCGCAAGACCACCTGTAAAAATTATTTTATATTTTTGATTAGTTTTTTTTTTAATTTTTGAAATTATGCCATTAATTAAACCATTATATCCCCAAAAAAAACCAGACAGGACTGCTTGCTCTGTATTTTTTCCAATTATAGATTTTGATTTATGTAATTCAATATTTGGTATTAAACTTGCTTTTTTAATCAAATTATCTAGTGACAAAGTTACACCTGGAGCAATTACTCCCCCTAAATAATTATTTTTCTTAATTACATCAAAAGTAGTAGCAGTTCCAAAATCAACAACGATAAAATTTTTATTTTTACTCATTACACTTATTGCGTTGGCTAAACGATCAGATCCAATTTCTTTCTTGTTGACTTTAATGTTTATTAGTCTTGTTAAATTTAATTTCTTTAATTCGATACAATTAACTTTATATAAATTATAAAAAATCTTTTTAATTTGACTAAAGGTTTTTGGTACTACACTGCTTATAATCGCATTCTTAAGATAAATTTTTTTTCGCAAAAAATTAAACTTATTTCT
>CACLVA010000001.1 GCA_902610315.1 uncultured Pelagibacteraceae bacterium | reverse complement strand
ATTTTTTTTTAAAACTCTTAGATATTTTGTTTATATAATCTTCAGAAATATCTAAAGGTATATATTTTTTTGGTTTATCTAAACATTTGAGAAAAATACCAATTTTTTTAATGTCTCCTGCACCGGGCTCAATTAAAATGGCTTTCTTACCTATTTTATTAGCAATTTCAATTTTGTTATCTTTTAGAATTTTTCTTTCAGTTCGTGTTGGATAATATTCTTTTAACCTCGTAATTCGTTCAAAAAGTTTTGATCCATGAAAATCATAGAACCATTTAGAACTCAGCTTCTTATTCTTTTTGCTTAAACCGTAACTTACTTCTTGTAAAAACGATTTCATTTTGAATCAAGCATAACTAAAACACGACTGATTGGCATTGAAAATTGTCCCTGTTTTTCAGCATCAGCACTTTTTTTAAATATTGCTAGCAGTTTAGTTAGACTTGCTAACATTAATTTTTTTTTCTCCGGCTTCAAAATAAATGAAGCGTAAAAAAATCCTGCAGTAATTTCAGCTACTTGGGTGACTGGTCCCTTCATAGATACAACATTTGTTTCGATAACTATATTTGATTTTGGAAAGGCCTTACGTACGAGATTATTAAGGCTTTCAGATCCGCGTACTCTAGGATCACCTAAATCAATCTCGCCATAATTAGGTATTTCTTCTTGCACATAACTATAAATTAAATCGTGCACCTCTTTGTAACCTGGTGCCGCATTCATTGGCCCATCTACCAATGCCGCAAACCTTCCCTTAGAGGTTAAAACTCGTTTGATCTCATTTAATACAGGGGCTATTGGATCCATTAATGTTAAAGCCCAATGACATAGAACTATATCAATAGAATTATCGTCGATTACTGACAAATTTTGAGCTTTTGACTCAAACAGACTAGCTCCACTATCAACAAGACGAGCCTTAGCCAATTCTAACTCTTCAGGACACATGTCTATGCCTTTTAGTTTTAAATTTTTATTGTTATCAAATAAGATTTTTAATAACGGTCCTGACCCGCAGGCAAGGTCTAATACACGTAAACGCTCATTATTAGGTACAAGTTCGGCTAGCCATTCGTAACTATTAAGTCCATTTTCATCACGACAAGAGCTTGCGCACACCTCAGTAAATCCAGTATGTTCTTGGTGTACAATTCTTAAATGATCAACTAAGGCATTGCTATCAGGTTGTAAATTACGAGCAAGACTGTCAGTCCAGATTGAATTTAGCCCTTTATGATTGTTTATATCTTTCATGGTTTGTTTTTAACTGGCCAACAAATTGGATTAAGTGGACTAGCAGCTATATCTCCTGGTTTCACATTAGGCATAAACTTCTGCCAATCACCTGACACCATTGTAGGTGCATGAACTACTCTCGCTCCATCTCGGTAATAAGTATTGGCTAGGGCTACACGGCTTCGATTTGTACGATTGCTTGAGGCAGTATGAAAATTTAAATTATGGTGAAAGCTCACTTCACCTAATTCAAATGGAGTTTCATTAACACTGACATTATTTTTCAAAAAAACCTCTGAAACCCTGCGGTCATATCCAGTGCCAGTCTTTTCAAACGTAACAGCATTAACTAATTTATGCACATCTAGTGGGTAGGCAAAAGAGAGTGGTCCCATCTCAAGAGGGATTGGTTGTGCAGGAATCCAGGCAGTAACTACATCATTAGTGTCAAGCGGAAAGTGGTGATCATCAAAGTGCCATGGTGTACGACCGCAACCGGTTTGTTTAGCCAGCACATTATCATGGTAAAGTCTAACAGCTGGTACTGTAAGTAGATCTGCTGAAATTTGACCTAATCGCGGTGACAATACGTAAGCACGAAGAAGCGCGTTGTAAGGCCAAATTACTTCAAGACTTAGGAAACGGTTTTGTGCCCCTTTATCTGGATCAACTTTAAATTCTTCTTTTAATAAATTTATTAATTCAGCTCTAAGCTTTAAAACAGCTCCAGGCGAGAAAACCCTCTTAAGTTTTATGAAGCCATTTTTTTTAAAAAAATCAATTTGATCATTAGTTAAATAGTAAGGTTCAGCTAATTCTGAGATAACTTCATCGTTACTGGGTATCACAATATTTGGTAATGGATCTGCATTAATTATTTCACTTTGTTTACCATCATTATCTGCAAGACTAACATACCAGTCCCACCAAGCTTGATTATCTTTATCCCATGGTTTGCTAATATCGAAATTATCAGATGTTTTATATTTTAATTTTTTATTAGAATTTGTCATTTAAGATGTTGATATAGTTTTATTTAATATTAGAAAGGGTACGTTTTGACATATGATTATATATGATTTTACGAATGAATCTGTCTTTTATCTACTGATAGTGCAGCTTCTTTGATTGCCTCAGAAAACGTAGGATGCGCATGACAAGTCCTTGCAATGTCCTCAGAACTTGCACCAAATTCCATCGCAACTGCCATTTCTGCAATCATTTCACCAGCATGGGGACCTATAATATGTACCCCTAACACTTTGTCAGTTGAGTTATCAGCTAAAATTTTTACAAAACCTTCGGGCTCATCAATTGCCTTAGCTCTGGAGTTTGCCATGAATGGAAACTTTCCTATTTTATAACTTATATTTTGTTTTTTTAATTGCTCCTCTGTTTTTCCGATAGTTGCTACTTCTGGAGAAGTATAAATAACTCCAGGAATTAAATCATAATTTACGTGACCAGATTGGCCTGCAATAATTTCTGCCACTGCAATACCTTCTTCTTCAGCCTTATGCGCTAACATCGGTCCTTGAATTACATCGCCTATAGCAAAAATATTTTTTTTATCTGTCTTAAAATTTTTATCTACTTTAACTCTACCTTTTTCGTCAGTTTTTAATTTTATTTTCTCTAAATTTAGGTTATCTGTGAATGCCTTCCTTCCTATTGAAATTAAGGCAACATCACAATCATGGGTGCTTTTTTCTCCCTTACTATTAGAAGTTTTTATTTCTACATTTTCCCCTTTTTTTGAAATTTTCTCAACTTTTGTGCTCATATGAAATTTTATGTTTTGTTTTTTTAAAATTTTCATAAATTCATTTGAAATTTCTTTATCCATTCCAGGTGTTATGTGATCTAAAAATTCAATTACATGAACATCAGAGCCTAATCTTGACCAAACTGAACCCATTTCTAGTCCAATATATCCACCACCGATTACAATCATTTTTTTTGGAACTTTTTTTAAAGAAAGAGCGCCTGTTGAAGATACAATTCTTTCCTCATCAAAGTTAATATTTGCCATTTGAGAAGGCTCTGAACCTGTGGCTATAATTATATTTTCCCCCTCTATTTCAGTCTCTTTGCCTTCAGAACTTTTAATTTTTATTTTTTTGTCTGAAACAAAGCTTCCAAAACCTTTGAAATAAGATACCTTATTTTTTTTAAATAAAAATTCTACTCCTTTAGTTAATACAGTTACTGCTTTATCTTTATTTTTCATCATTTTATCAAGATTTAATTTAATATCACTTATCTCAATTCCTACTTTTGAAAAATTTTTTGCTTTTTGAAAATTTTCAGAAAGGTTCAATAAATTTTTTGACGGAATGCATCCTATATTTAAACATGTTCCGCCTAAAGTGCCCCTATATTCTACACACGCAGTTTTTTTTCCTAATTGAGCAAGCCTTATTGCGCAAACATATCCACCTGGGCCACCACCTATAACAATTGCATCAAATTTTTCAGACATAGATTTATAAATTTAAAAATAATCTTCTTGGGTCCTCCAAGTTTTCTTTAACAGTTTTTAAAAACGAGACTGCTTCTTTTCCATCAATTATACGATGATCATAAGATAATGCTACATACATAATTGGCCTAATTTTAATTTCATTATTAATTACATATGGTCTACTAACAATATTATGCATGCCCAAAACACCTGATTGTGGTAAATTTAAAATTGGAGTAGATAACATAGAGCCATATACGCCCCCATTACTAATTGTGAATGTTCCACCTTGTAGGTCTTCAATTGTAATTTTTCCATCTCTAGCCTTATCAGATAGAGTTTTTATATTCATCTCTATATCTGCAAATGACATTTCATCTGCGTTCTTTAAAACTGGCACCACCAATCCTTTTTCTGTTCCAACCGCAAAGCTGATATTATAATAATTTTTATAAATTATGTTCTCGCCTTCTACTTCTGCATTGATTGCTGGGTATAACTTAAGCCCAACTACACAAGCTTTAACAAAAAATGACATGATGCCCAGTTTAATTTCGAATTTTAACTGAAAATCCTCCTGATTTTCTTTTCTCATGTTCATGATATTTGTCATATCTACTTCATTAAAAGTAGTAAGCATCGCTGCATTTTCTTGGGATTGTTTTAATCTTTTTGCAATTGTCATTCTTAACCTAGACATTTTAATTTTTTCTTCCTCTCCAAATTTTAATTTTCTTTCTGATGGAGCAGGTTTAACACCCATTAAACTTAGTAAGTCTCCTTTAAGAATCATCCCGTCTTTGCCTGATCCCTTAATTTCTTTTATATTTATATTATTCTCATTTACTATTTTTCTAACCGCAGGTGACATAACTTTTTCTTTACCTGATTTAACTTTTACATCATTTTTTACTTCTTCAGTTAAAACAAGTGCCTCTTCCTGGGGTTCCTCATTTATAACTTGTTTTGTTTGATTTTTTAAATTTTCATCCCCATTATTATCAAAGAGTTTGGTATCTCTTTCTTCATCCAATTTAATTATGTTGTCATTAATATTTTCTGGTGGTTTGGTCGTAGCTTTTATTTTTTCAATTTTATCGTTTTTAGACGCTGATTGACCTCCCATGATAGACCCTAACGTTGCTCCAACTTCAACAGTAGATCCTGCTTCAAAATTTATTTCTCCTAAGATCCCTCCAGATGGTGAGGGTACTTCTAAATTTACTTTGTCAGTTTCTAGCTCAACAATGGGTTCATCTACTTCAACGCTATCGCCTTTGCTTTTGAGCCATTTTGCAACTGTAGCTTCGGTTATGCTCTCTCCAAGCACAGGAACAACTATTTTTTCTGACATCTATTTAAATACTTTATCTAAAATTTCTTTTTGTTGTTTAGCATGTCTATTAGCATATCCAGTAGCAGGCGATGCCGCAGCTTTTCTGCCAATATAATCTAATTTCTTTTTAACTCCTAAATTATCCAAAGTCCATTGAATATAATCTCTTACAGATGACCATGCGCCCATATTTTTAGGCTCCTCCTGGCACCAAAAAAACTGAGAATTTGAGACATATGGTTTAATGGCTTTAGTTAAAGATTTTACTGGGAATGGATATAATTCTTCAATTCTAACAAAAATTACATCGTCAACCTTATTTTTTTCTCTTGCTTCGAGTAGATCAAAATAAATTTTACCTGAGCAAATTATAACTTTTCTGACTTTTTTAGCTTTTTTAATTTTTACAAATTTAGAATTTTTGATTAAAGCATGGTCTTCTAATACTCTATGAAAAGAATTAGATTTATTAAAATCGTCTAAATTTGACACACAATATTTATGTCTCAGCAAAGACTTAGGTGTCATAATAACTAATGGTTTTCTAAATTCCCTGTGAATTTGTCTTCTTAAAGCGTGAAAATAGTTAGCGGGTGTTGTACAATTCATTACCTGAATATTTTCTTGGGCACATAATTGTAAAAAACGCTCCAGTCTTGCAGATGAATGTTCTGGTCCTTGTCCTTCATATCCATGGGGCAAAAGCATTACGAGTCCTGAAGCCCTTGACCACTTTCTCTCTCCTGATGCTATAAATTGATCTATAACTACTTGTGCTCCATTTGCAAAATCTCCAAATTGTGCTTCCCATATAGTTAGTGTTTCTGGTTCAACCAAACTATAACCATATTCAAAACCTAGAACTGCCAATTCGGACAACAGACTGTCAACTATTTCATATTTTTTTTGATTATTTGAAATGTTATTTAACGGGATATATCTTGAATTATCATTTTGGTTCCTAATCACTGAATGTCTTTGACTAAATGTACCTCTGCCTGAGTCCTGTCCGACTAACCTTACTGGAAAACCTTCTTCTAACAAAGTACCAAAAGCCAAGCTTTCTGCTGTAGACCAATCAATATTTTTTCCTTCAGCTACTGTTTTTGCTCTTTGAGAAAAAACTCTTTCGATTGTTTTATGAGCAAATATTTTTGAAGGTATTGAGTTTATTTTTTCTGATATTTTCTTAATTTTGTCATTGTTTACTCCCGTTACTCCTTTTTTATCTTTACCTTTAGTTGGTTGATATCTTGACCATGTTCCTTCAAACCAATTTAATTTTGGTTTATAATCTTTTGCAGTTTTAAACTGATTTTCTAAAAGTTGTTTAAAATCTGTATTCATTTTATTAAACTCACTTTCAGATAAAGTTCCCTCCTGAACCAGTTTTTTACCATAAATATTTAGTGTAGTTGGGTGAGCCCTAATTTTTTTATACATTAATGGCTGAGTGAATGAAGGTTCGTCCCCTTCATTATGGCCAAACCGTCTATAACAAATCATATCTATAACAACATCTTTATTAAATTTTTGCCTAAATTCTATTGCGATTTTTGCACAATGAACAACAGACTCTGGATCGTCTCCATTGCAGTGTAAAATCGGTGACTCCACAACTTTTCCTAAATCAGAAGGATATGGACTTGATCTTGCAAACCTTGGGCTAGTTGTAAATCCAATTTGGTTGTTTACGATTATGTGAATGGTTCCTCCGGTATTATGTCCTTTAAGACCTGACATAGCAAAACATTCTGCTACTACACCTTGTCCAGCAAACGCAGCATCTCCATGAATTAGAACTGGTATTACTTTTTTTCTTTCTTCGTCCTTATGAAAAAATTGTTTTGCTCTAGTTTGACCGAGGACTATGGGATTGACTGCCTCTAAATGTGACGGGTTATCAGTCAAACTCACGTGAACAGAATTTCCATCGAATTCTCTATCTGAAGATGCTCCTAAATGATATTTTACATCACCTGTAGAGTCATCATGTGTAGCTGAAAATTCACCTGCAAATTCATTAAAAATTCTTTTATATGACTTTTGTAAAACATTTGCTAAAACATTTAATCTTCCTCTATGTGGCATTCCAATTTTAATTTCTTTTGCACCTAATTGACCGCCTCGTTTAATTATTTGCTCTAAAGATGGTATTAGGGACTCTCCGCCATCTAAACCGAATCTTTTGGTTCCAACGTATTTTTTTGCCAAGAATTTTTCGAATCCTTCTGCTTGGATTATTTTATTCATAATTGCTATTTTTCCATTTCTAGTAAAATTTAATTGATTTTCTTTTTTTTCCATCCTTTCTCTGAACCAAACTTTTTCAGCTGGATCTGTAATATGCATAAATTCTGCACCAATTGTTGAGCAATAGATTTTTTTTAAATTATTTGTTATCTCTTTAATTGTTGCATGTCCTATATCCATATAATTATCTAAGAAAATTTTCCTATCAAGATCATCTGCGGTAAAACCATGATCTTTTGGATGTAAATCGTGTAAATACTCTCTTTTCATTAAACCCAAAGGGTCTAAATTTGCAATCAAATGACCTCTTGTTCTGTAAGCTCTTATTAGCGTTATAGCTCTTATAGAATCTGAAACTTTTTTATCTGCATTAACATTTTCTTTAGGGACATTGTTTTTATAGTTTAAATTATTTCTGTTAATTTTTATTTTTTTAGGACTCCAATTTGGTCCTTGAATTTCTTTGGAAATTACTTCTAGATCTTCATTAAGACTTTCAAAATAGCTCCTCCAACTTTCAGGTAAATTTGGATCTCCCTCTATAAATTTTACATACATTTCCTCAATAAATCCACTGTTGGATTTATTTAAAAAAGTTGCATTTTTATTTTCTAAGTTATTTGAGGAACTCATTTATATTACTATTTATAATACAAAGTTCCTTTATTTAAAGAGACAATTTATCTACAAGTGTTTTGCCCAACTCTGCAGGAGAATTAGCTATAGTAATGCCTGCTTTTTCCATAGTTTCTATTTTGTCTTTTGCGCTACCTTTGCCTCCAGAAATTATTGCTCCAGCATGCCCCATTCTTCTACCGGGTGGTGCTGTAACTCCTGCAATAAATCCAACCATAGGCTTTTTGATAGAATGACTTTTTATAAATTCTGCAGCTTCTTCCTCTGCAGAACCACCGATTTCCCCAATCATTAGTATAGATTTTGTATCATCGTCTTTTAAAAAAAGATCAAGACAATCAATAAAATTTGTTCCATTAATTGGATCGCCTCCAATACCTATACAAGTCGATTGGCCCAGTCCATTTTCAGTAGTTTGAGCAACTGCTTCGTAAGTTAATGTACCTGATCTTGAGACTATTCCAACTGTTCCTTTTTTATGAATATTTCCTGGCATTATTCCAATTTTACATTCATCAGGTGTAATAATACCTGGGCAATTAGGACCAATTAATCTTGATTTAGATTTTGATAATTTTTGTTTAACTTTTAACATGTCTAATATTGGTATCCCCTCAGTGATACAAACAATCAATTCTATAGATGCATCTAATGCCTCAATTATTGCAGCAGCAGCAAACTTTGCTGGGACATAAATCATTGAAGCATTCGCGCCAGTTTTATCTTTAGCTTCTTTAACAGTATTAAAGACTGGTCTACCCAAATGTTCTTGGCCTCCTTTTTTGGGAGTTACACCACCTACAAGATTAGTTCCATACTTAATAGCTTGTTCAGAGTGAAATGTGCCATGGGATCCTGTAAATCCTTGGCAAATTACTTTAGTTTCTTTATTTACTAAAATAGACATTATTTTATTGCTTTTACAATTTTGCTAGCCGCATCTGACAAATCTGATGCAGAAATTATTTTTAACCCTGAGTTATCTAAAATTAGTTTACCTTCTTTATAGTTTGTTCCAGCTAATCTAACTACAAGTGGTACATTGATATTAATTTCTTTTGCTGCTTCAACAACTCCTTGAGCAAGAATATCGCATCTCATAATGCCTCCAAAAATATTTATTAATATTCCTTTAACATTTGGATCTGAAAGTATAATTTTAAAGGCTGCAGAAACTTTTTCTTTTGAGGCTCCACCACCCACATCTAAAAAATTTGCTGGCTCTTGCCCAAACAATTTAATTATATCCATGGTTGCCATTGCTAATCCTGCTCCATTTACCATACAGCCAATTGATCCATCTAATTTTATATAGGCTAAATCATGTTTGCTTGCCTCAATTTCTGATGGATCTTCCTCATTTAAATCCCTAAGGCTTTGAATCTCTGGTTGCCTAAAAATTGAATTATCATCAAAATTCATTTTGGCATCTAAACAGATTAGATTATCATCTTCCGTTAATATTAAAGGATTTATTTCAACTAAGTTTGCATCAGTAGATATAAACATTTTATAAATTGATTTAATTAGATTTATTCCTTGTAACATTGTATTGTCTTTTAGGTTAAAAATTTTGATAATTTTTTTGCAATTTTCATCATCAATATCCTCAAGATAATCTACTTTAGTCGTAATTATTTTTTCAGGATTCTTTTTAGCTACTTCTTCAATGTCCATTCCTCCTTGATCACTAGAAATAAATGCAATTTTTGAACTTGCTCTATCAATAAGACAAGATAAGTAAAATTCTTTCTTAATTTTAGACGACTCTTCAATATAAAGTCTTTTTACTTCTTTGCCATTTGGACCAGTCTGGTGAGTAATAAGAGTTTTACCCAACATCTCTTTTGCAGCATCAGTTAATTCTTCAATATTATTCAATATTTTGACTCCTCCAGCTTTACCTCTACCTCCAGCGTGTATCTGTGCTTTTAAAACATATTTTTCAGTCTTAATCTTTTTTGCTTTTTCAATTAACTCGTTTACTGTGAAAGCAAATTCACCTTTTGGAACACTCGCACCATATTTTTTTAAGATTTGTTTTGCTTGATGTTCGTGAATATTCATTATTTTAAATCGGGATCTATTTTAGTGGCGGCATCCCATAATTTCTTAACTGAGTCTACTGAGTGAATAAATTCTTTTTTTTCTTGATCGTTTAATTCTATTTCCACAATTTTTTCAACACCTTTGCTTCCAATTATTACTGGAACACCCGCATAGACATCTTTAAATCCATATTGACCATCTAATTTGACAGCACAGGGTAATGTTAGTTTTTTATCCTGTAAATAAGCTTCTGCCATCTGAACTCCTGAGGCCGCTGGAGCATAAAATGCAGATCCTTTTTCTAAATACTTGACTATCTCTGCTCCACCATCTCTAGTTCTTTGGTTAATGCTCTCAAGTTTTTCAGATGAAATTTTACCTTCTTTAACTAAATCTAAAAGAGGTTTGCCAGATATTTTTGTTAACCTAGGTAATGGTACCATAGTATCTCCATGACCACCCATTACCATCGCCTCTATGTCTTTTACCGGTACATTTAATTCTAATGATAAAAATAGTTTATATCTTGAGCTATCTAATATTCCTGCCATCCCCACAACTTTATTAGCTGGTAATCCAGAAAACTTTTGTAAAGCCATAACCATCACATCTAATGGATTTGTTATACAAATTACAAATGCATTAGGTGAATTTTTTTTTATACCTTCGGCTACTTGTTTGATTATCTTTAAATTTATCCCTAATAGATCATCTCTGCTCATGCCTGGTTTTCTTGGAACACCAGCTGTAATTATTATGACATCAGAATTTTTTATATCTTCGTAGTTGTCCGTGCCAGAAAATTTTACATTAAAACCATCAACAGACGAAGATTGAGCAATATCTAAACCTTTGCCTTTAGCAATTCCACTAGCCACATCAAACAAAACTAACTCATTTACTAACTCTTTTATGCCAATCAAATGTGCTAGCGTTCCTCCTATTTGTCCTGCTCCAATTAAAGATATCTTGGTCATAGTATTTTTCTATTTCATTGTTGGCATTATAAACTCTGGGTTTGATCTAACACCTGAAGGCCACCTAGATGTAATTGTTTTTAATTTCGTATAAAATCTTACACCCTCAGGTCCATGCATGTGTTGATCTCCAAAAAGTGATCTTTTCCATCCTCCAAAACTGTGGAATGCGACTGGCACAGGTATAGGTATATTTATACCAACCATGCCAACTTTAATTTTGCTTGCAAAAGTTCTTCCAACATCACCATCACGTGTGTAAATACTTGTTCCATTACCAAATTCATGTTCGTTAATTAAATTAATTGCCTCGTTAAAATCTTTAGCTCTTACAACTGATAAAACTGGACCGAAGATCTCTTCTTTGTAAATTCTCATATCTTTACTCACATGATCAAATAAACATCCTCCAATAAAAAATCCTTTTTCATAACCTTGTAACTTTATATTTCTACCATCCACAACTAACTTAGCGCCCTCTTTCACACCTAAATCTACATATCCTTTCACTTTTTCAAGATGTTCTTTTGTAACTAAGGGACCCATCTCTGAACTTTTATCCATTCCAGGACCAACTTTTAAAGCCTCGACTTTTTTTGATAGTTTTCCTACTAATTCATCACCAATTTTTCCAACAGCAACTGCTACTGATTGGGCCATGCATCTTTCTCCTGCAGATCCGTATGCCGCTCCCATTAATCCGTTAACAGCTTGATCTAAATCACAGTCAGGCATAACAACACAATGATTTTTTGCACCTCCTAAAGCTTGTACCCTTTTTTCATTTTTTGCAGCATTTTCGTAAATATATTTTGCTATTGGAGTCGATCCAACAAAACTTACTGCTTGAATTTTTTTATTTGTTAAAATTGCATCAACTACCTCTTTATCTCCATTGACAACATTAAGAACTCCATCAGGTAAACCAGCTTCTGAAAATAGCTCTGCTAACTTTATTGAACATGAAGGATCTTTCTCTGACGGTTTTAAAATAAATGTATTTCCACATGCGATAGCCATCGGAAACATCCACATTGGTACCATAGCTGGAAAATTAAATGGGGTTATACCTGCACAAACACCAAGTGGCTGTCTAATTGACCAGCTGTCAATCTCAGTGCCAACATTTTCTGTAAATTCCCCTTTTAACATTTGAGGTATACCGCAGGCAAACTCAACTATCTCTAAACCTCTTGTCAGTGAACCTTTTGCATCCTCGTAAACCTTACCATGTTCAGAAACGATTAATTTTGTTAGTTCATCTGAATTTTTTTCTATCAATTCTTTAAATTTAAACATGACTCTTGCTCTTTGTATTGGTGGTTTTAGTGACCATGTTTCAAAAGCTTTTGATGCTATATCAACAGCTTGGTCTAAGTCATTTTTTGTTCCAAGTGAGACTTCGCTTTCTTGTGATCCTGTTGCGGGATTAAAAACTTTTCCGCTTCTTTTGGATGAACCAGGAAAAATTTTACCATTTACGTAATGTTGTATTAAATTCATCGGCAAAATTATTTAATTAACTAATTAGCTTGTTGCAAGCATTTTTTTGATAGATGCTATAGCTTTTGCTGGATTAAGACCCTTTGGACAAGCATTTGTACAGTTCATGATTGTATGGCACCTATACAGTTTTAGTTCGTCAGCTACTTTTTTTAATCTTGCTTTTCTATCTTCATCTCTTGAGTCTATTATCCACCTATAGGCTTGAAGTAAAACAGCTGGACCAAGATATTTATCTCCGTTCCACCAATAACTAGGGCATGACGTGGAACAGCATGCGCACATAATACATTCATAAAGTCCATCAAGTTTAGCTCTATCTTCTTTGGATTGTAAGTTCTCAGTTTTGCTAGAATCGTTTGAATTTTTTAGCCAAGGTTCCACAGACTCATATTGTTTATAAAGTGTACTTAAATCTCCAATGAGATCTTTTAATACTTTTAAATGAGGGAGAGGATAAATATTAATATCTCCTTTAATCTCTGAATGAGGTTTAGTGCAAGCTAAACCATTTTTCCCATCCATATTCATTGCGCAAGAACCACAAACTCCATGTGCACATGATCTTCTATAAGCAATAGTAGGATCAATTTCATTTTTTATTTTATTTAGTAGATCTAAGACTTTTGATGGACAATTATCCATATCCACTTCGTAAGTATCAATTCTAGGGTTTTCACCAGTTGAGGGATCCCATCTATAAATATTAACTTTTCTTATATTCTTAGAACCTGTTGTGTCTTTAAAATATTTGCCCTTTTGGATTTTTGAATTCTTAGGCAAATTTATTTGAACCATCAGTAGACTCTTTCCTGTGGCGGGAAATACTGCACATCATTAGTTAGTGTTGACCTGTGAACTGGTCTATAATCTATTTTTGTTTTCTTACCTTCACACCAAGATAAAGTATGTTGCATGTATTTTTCATCGTCTCTCTTAGGATAATCTTCTCTAGCATGAGCACCTCTGCTCTCCTTTCTATAATATGCTGAGTCCATTGTTGTTATTGCTTGTCGTATTAAGTTATCAAACTCTAAGGTTTCAACTAAATCAGTATTAAAAATTAAAGATTTATCTTTCACTGATAAATTTTCCATACCTTCAAATGGTTTTCTTATTTGCTCAATGCCTTCTTTTAAAGTTTTTTCTGTTCTAAAAACGGCACACTTTGACTGCATTGTTTTTTGCATAGATAATCTTAAATCTGCAGTACTGTTTGAACCGCTAGAATTTCTAAGCTTATCAAATCTTGATAAACATTTATCAGTTTCAGAATCTGGAATATCTTCATGTGGTTGTCCAGGTTTTACTAATTCGGATGCTCTTTTTGCTGCAGCTCTTCCAAAAACAACTAAATCAATTAATGAATTAGATCCTAATCTATTTGCTCCATGAACAGATACACATGCAGCCTCACCAATGGCCATTAATCCCGGAACTGTTTTTTCAGAACCATTTAGTGTTAGCACTTCAGCTTTATAATTTGTAGGTATACCCCCCATGTTATAATGAACAGTTGGTACTACTGGTATTGGTTCTTTAGTAACATCAACGTTAGCGAATAACTTCGAAGACTCTGATATGCCTGGTAATCTTTCTTCGATAACATTTTTATCTAGGTGATCTAAATGTAAGTGAACGTGATCTTTATCTTTACCTACTCCTCTGCCCTCATTTATTTCAACTGCAATAGATCTGCTTACCACATCTCTTGATGCTAAGTCCTTAGCTTTAGGAGCATATCTCTCCATAAATCTTTCACCTTTAGAGTTTACAAGATATCCGCCTTCACCTCTTACACCCTCAGATATTAAAGTGCCATGACCATAGATACCTGTTGGATGAAATTGAACAAATTCCATATCTTGTAAAGGTAAACCTGCTCTTAATACCATTGCATTCCCATCACCAGTACAAGTATGTGCTGAAGTAGCTGAATAGTATATTTTTCCATAACCACCTGTTGCAATAATTGTTATGTGAGACCTAAACCTATGAATTGTGCCATCATTTAAATTCCAAGCAACCAAACCTTTGCACTCACCATTTTTCATTAAAAGATCTAATGCAAAATACTCAATAAAAAATTCTGTATTATGTTTCAAAGCTTGTCCATACAATGTATGTAAAATTGCATGGCCAGTTCTATCTGCTGCTGCACAAGTTCTTTGTACTGGTTCGTTACCATAGTTTTTTGTCATTCCACCAAAAGGTCTTTGGTAAATTTTGCCATCATCTGTTCTGCTAAAAGGAACACCATATTTTTCTAATTCCAAAACTGCTCGAGGAGCTTCTTTACACAAGTACTCTATACAATCCTGATCACCCAACCAATCTGCACCTTTAACTGTATCATACATATGCCAACGCCAATCATCTTCACCCATATTACCTAACGCTGCAGAGATTCCACCTTGGGCAGCAGATGTATGGCTTCTAGTTGGAAAAACTTTTGATATACAAGCTGTCTTAAGCCCAGCTTCACTTAACCCAACAGCAGCTCTCAAGCCTGAACCACCAGCACCTAACACAACTACATCATATTCGTGATCAATAATTTTGTAAGATTTCATAATTATAAATATATAATAGTAATTATTGTAAATAGAGGGATAATTAAAGATGACAAAAAAACACCCAAATTTGCGTATTTTTTTGCATTTTCCTGCTTTATATAGTCCTCAAAAATCTCACTAATACTGAGAGCTGAATAAAAAAACATGCTAACTATGAAAATTGAAAATAATATTTTAGATGGCTGTGAGGTAAAGAAATTAACTACCTCATCATAACTTCCATTAAATATTGTAACAATATTCATCAAAAACCAAATCATAAAAGGAACCATTATTACTGAACTGATTTTTTGGAATAACCATTTTTTTGTAGCTTGAAGCATTAAATTAGAACTCCACTTAGAAGGTATAAAGCTATTGTTAATATAAAAGAGCCTAATATCACAATGACACCTGTTATTTTTGTAGTTCTCAATTCAAAACCATAACCCATGTCCCAGAACCAATGTCTGATTTCACTTAAAATCTGAAATAAATAGGACCAAATAAATCCAATAATAAAAAACTTACCCACCATCGATTCTGAAAATTTTTTAAAGTATTGATAACTTTCTGAGCCAAATATTAAACTAATCACCCAAAAACAAACAAGTATTAATAATAAATAATTTATCACTCCTGTTATTCTGTGAGAAATTGAAACAAGTGATGAAATATGCCAGTTATAAACTTGTATGTGTGGAGATATAGGATTGTTATCTTTCATAATTACTTCTTAATGTATGCCTCCGCAATTTCCACTGCATTTAAAGCCGCTCCTCTTAATAAATTGTCTGAAACTATCCACATGTTAATGGCATTTTTTTTACTATTATCTTTTCTAATTCTTGAAATAAAAGTTTCATTTTTTCCTTCAGCTTCTACTGGGGTAATATATCCTCCATCATTCCTATCATCAATTACTTTACAACCAGGTGATTGATTTAAAATTTCTATAACCTTATCAATTGGTGCCTCATTCTCAAATTCAACGTTAACAGACTCCGCATGAGATACTAAAACAGGAATTCTAACACACGTTGCTGTGATATCTATATTCGAACCTAAAATTTTATTAGACTCTTGTATCATTTTAATTTCCTCTTTCGTATATCCATCTGTACTAAATTTATCTATATGCGGTATAGCATTAAATGCTATTTGTTTAGTAAAATTCTCACTTTTTATTTCTTTATTCTCAAGAGCTTTCTTTGTTTGATTCAAAAGCTCATCCATAGGTTTTTTTCCAGCACCTGATGTGGATTGGTAAGTTGATATTACCAATCTTTTTATTTTAAAATTATCATTCAAATTTTTTAAAACTATTACCAATTGAGCAGTTGAACAGTTTGGATTAGCTAAAATATTTTTTTTCATATTTTTTATTTCTTTAGAATTGACTTGAGGAACAATTAAAGGCACATCTGGATCCATTCTAAAATAGCTTGAATTATCTATAACTACTGTATGCTTTGCTGCTGCAGAGACATATTTTTCTGAAATTTTTCCACCTGCAGAAAAAAATGTAATATCAGCTTTTGAGAAATCAAAATTTTCTAGGTCGCTTACTTCAATTTCACTGTCTTTAAATTTAATTTTTACACCTGAGCTTTTAGCAGATGCTAGAAGGTATAGATTAGTCACTGAAAAGTTTTTTCTTTCCAGAACTTCTATAATTTTTCTTCCAACATTTCCTGTTGCTCCTACAATCGCTATATTCATGTTGATTAACTTATACTAAATGAAAGGTAAATCGCAAACTGTTCCTAGAAATATTTTCTCATTGATATCAATTTTAAATTGATGTTTTGCATCCCAATAGGGTTTATTAACCATTGCAATTCCAATCACTTTTTTAAATGTTGGAGAATATGCGGCAGACCTAACGTGACCAACGATATTATTATTATCATCATATAATGTTTTTTCACAGTACATATCAATTTTATTATGATCAATCTTAACACCCATTAATTTTCTTTTTATTCCATTTTGCTTAATTTGTTTCAATCTTTCTTTGCCCAAGAAATTTACATCCGATTCTAAATTCACAAATTTATCAAAATTTGCCTCAAATGGATTGTCTCTATTATCAAAATCATTACCATAAGATAATAAAGCAGATTCTATTCTTTCAATTAAATTTGGACATCCTGCTTTTACATTAAATTCTTTACCATATTCAAACAAATAGTCATATAAGTCTTGACCAGCTTTATCATCTTCAACATATATTTCAAAACCGCTTTGTTTAGACCATCCAGATCTAGCAATAAAATATTTTTTTCCTTTGAATTCGTAATACTTAAAATTAAAAAATTTTAATTGTCTAATTTCTTCACCAAATATTTTTGCCAAAAGATTATCAGACAAAGGTCCTTGGACAGCTAAAATATTTACGTTTGGTTCAGTAATCTCCACTTCAAATTTGTATCCGGCAGCTAAACCTTTTGCAAAAAATATTACATCTGAGTCGGCTATTGAAAGCCACCATTTATCATCTGCAAGTTTATTTATAATTGGATCATTAACTAAATTTCCTTGATCGTCAATTAAAGGTGCATAATAGCATTTTCCAACTTTTGAATTTGATAAATCTCTACACGTCATTAGTTGAACTAATTTTGCAGAGTCTTTACCAGTAATTTGTACCTGTCTTTCTGCAGCCACATCCCATACTTGCACAAATTTCTTAAGATGCTCATAATCAGCTTCTACCGACTTAAAAGAGACCGGGAGTAGCATGTGATTGTAAACTGTATAACCACTCACCCCATGAGCTTCTATTCTATCAGTGTAAGGTGTGCTTCTTAATCTTCTTGATTTTATAATTGAAAAGTTTTTCATTTTTTTAAAAATTCTGCTACCTTTTCCCTCATTTCAAAAGCTTTTTCAAACATAATCATATGTCCACAATCATTTAAAATCTCAGTTTTTGAGTTTTTTATTAAATTAGCAAATTTTTTTCCATTTTCAGTTGGCACCATTTTATCAAGTGCTCCAAAAATAAGAATTGTTGGACACTCAATACTTGTCGATGCATCTTTTCCGTTTTTATAATTATTACAAGCTTTAAGATCTACAGATAAAATTTCCTTAACTTCTCTTGATGAGTTGATAATTTTTTCTACCGGGTTTCCGCCAATAAATTTTTTTGATCCCTCATAACCCCATTTCATCATCAGATGAACTGCTTTTTTATCCCCAGACTCAGCTAAATCAATCAAATCTTGATTGACTGGCATTTTATAAGACCCAGCCAACAATACTAATTTAGAAATATGATTTTTATATTTTGAACCATATTCTATCGCCTCAAGGCACCCTTGCGAATGACCAATTATTGATACTTTTTCAACATTTATTTCATTTCTTACATTTTCTAACCAGTCTGCAATTTTTTCTATGCTCGATAGACATGGTCCATCTGATTTTCCATGGCCAGGTAAATCAATTGCTAAAATGTTAAAATTTTTGTTTGACAAATATTGTTCGGTTAAAGACCAAACAATATGTGTTAACCCACTACCATGAAGCAAAAAAATTGTTTCTTTATTTTTATCAAAATCTTTACCTGCATCGGAGGCAAAGACCTGCTTATTATCTACTTTAAGAATCAAGTAAGTTCCTTGGCTTTTTTTCTTAGCTCAAATTTTTGAATTTTTCCTGTTGAAGTTTTTGGTAATTCACAAAATGCTACTTTTTTTGGTATTTTAAAACCAGCTAAAGTCTCTCTACAAAAATCAATTAATTCTTTTTCTGATACATCTTTATCTTGCACTTTCTCAATAAAAGCACAAGGAACCTCTCCCCATTTTTCATCCGGTTTTGCAACTACTGCAGCTATCGAAACAGATGGATGTTTTGCTAAGGTATTTTCAATTTCTATAGATGAAATATTTTCTCCTCCTGAAATAATTATATCCTTAGATCTATCTTTAATTTTAATATATCCATCAGGATTAACTACAGCCAAATCCCCAGAGTGAAACCAACCATGTGACATTGCTTTATCTGTTGCATCTTTATCTTTAAAGTAACCTTTCATAACTACGTTACCTTTAATCATTATCTCACCAATGGTTTTTGCATCTTTAGGAACAGGTTTCATAGACTCGGGGTCCATTACCATTACATCCTCTGTATTAGGATATCTAACACCTTGTCTTGCTTTAATCTCATTTTTCTTGTCTTCATCAAAAGAATTCCAATTCTCATTCCATGCACATTGTAAAATATGTCCGTATGTTTCTGTTAGTCCATAAACATGCATTACTTCAAAACCAAGTGCTTCCATTTTTTTAAATATAATACTTGGTGGTGGTGCTCCAGCTGTAAGAACATAAACTTTATGTGTAAGTTTTTTTCTATCACTTTCTGATGCACCAGTTATCATATTTAAAACTATTGGTGCTCCACCAAAATGTGTAATTTCATGCTTAATAATTAACTCAAAAATTTTTTTTATATCAATGGCTCTTAAACAAATTGTTTTGCCGTTTAGCATCGGGATTGTCCAGGGATATCCCCAACCATTGCAGTGAAACATTGGAACAACTGTTAAAAAATTTAATCTATTTGGCATGTTCCATGCAATTGCACTTCCTGTAGACATTAAATAAGAACCTCTATGGTGATACACAACTCCTTTTGGATTTCCTGTCGTTCCTGAGGTATAACTTAAAGATATTGCTTGCCATTCATCTTTTGGTCTCTTCCAGATGAATGTTTCATCACCAGTATTCAGGAATTCTTCATATTCTTTTTCACCAATTTTTTTTAATAAAGATTGATCAGCAAATTTATCATGAATATCAATTATTAAAGGTTTGTTTTTGGATAATTCCAATGCTTTTTTTAAAACTGAATGTAGTTGTCGATCAACAATTAATACTTTTGCTTCGCTATGATCAATAATATATGCAACTGTCTTAGCATCTAATCTTGTGTTTATAGTATTTAGAACTGCTCCAGTCATTGGTACAGAATAATGAGCCTCAAAAATTTCAGGTGTATTAAAAGCCATGACTGAAACTGTATCCCCCTCCTTAATACCAATTTTTTCTAGTGCACTCGCAAATTTTATGCATCTCTTATAAATTTGTTCCCAGGTGTAAGACCTATCTTCATAAATTAAAGCTTCATAATCTGGATAGATATCTTTTGCTCTTTCGAGGAAACTTAATGGAGTTAATGGAACAAAATTTGCGTTATTTTTGTCTAAGTTATTATCGTAATGACTCATTTCAGTTAAAATTAAAATTCATAATGTTTGAACTTCCTGAAATGGCAGATTTATAGTGTTGTTCAGCCCTAGGTAATACTTTTTCAAAATAAAATTTAGCAGTATTTATTTTGTCATCATAGAATTTCTTATTTTCTTCGTAATCTTTAAAACTTACTTGAAGTGTTTTAATCCAAGCAAAGGCCAAAGAAATATAACCAAGTGTTTTCAAATAATCATTTGCTGCTGCGCTTACATCATCTCTGTTAGTCTCAGATCTATCAATTGTCCATTCACTGAATTTTTTAAGGATTTCTAGATAATTATTAAATTCTTTAACAAACGGTTTAATTTTTTCGTTATTTGAATTAGTTTCAGATTTAATAAGATCTAAGAATTTATTAATTATGTTTCCATTTTTATTCGATAATTTTCTAAAAACTAAATCAGCAGCCTGCACTGAATTGGTCCCTTCGTAAATAGGTGTTATTCTATTATCTCTGTATAATTGCTCTATACCTTGATCTTTTGTATACCCGTATCCTCCATATATTTGCATTGCATCACTAGTAATTTCCATACCTAAATCTGAAAATAAAGATTTTACAACTGGTGTCATTAATGAAACCATATCTGATGCATCTTGTTTAATTTTCTGATCACTATGATTTAAGCTAACTTCAGTTTGTTGTGACAACCAAAAACATAATGCTCTTTCTCCCTCAATTATTGATTTCATGTTTAATAATGACTTTCTTATATCTGCATGTTCAATAATTAAATCTGCATTTCCATTTTGAGATTTGTTATTATTGCTTTTACCTTGTTTTCTCTCTTTAGCATAGCTTAATGAATTCTGGTAAGCGATTTCTGAAATCCCTAAACCTTGAATTCCAACGACAATTCTCTCTAGGTTCATCATTGTAAACATTTGACTTAATCCTTTATTTTTAGGACCAATCATAAATCCAGTTGCGTCATCAAAATTTAAAACACAAGTTGCTGAACCTTTGATGCCCATTTTTGTTTCTATAGATCCTGTTGAAATTCCATTTCTTGCACCAATTGTTCCATCATTTTTTACAACAAATTTTGGAACTAAAAATAAACTTATTCCTTTAGTTCCTTTAGGTGAGTCTGTTGCTCTCGCAATTACTAAATGGATTATATTTTCAGTAAGATCATGGTCTCCAGATGTAATAAATATTTTTTGACCTGTAATTTTATAAGTTCCATCTTGTTGTTCTACTGCTTTTGTTTTTAATAAACCTAAATCTGTTCCACAGACTGGCTCTGTTAAGCACATTGTACCACTCCATTTACCCTCAACCATTTTAGGAAGATATTTATCTTTAATTTCATCTGAGGCGTGATGATGAATACAATTATAAGCACCGAGAGTTAATTCACTATAAAGTTTAAACGCCAAACTAGCAGATGATATCATCTCATCAAAAAAAGCACTTACAGTTCTAGGCATTCCCTGTCCACCATATTTTGGATCGCAGGATAATGAAGTCCATCCATCCTCAATATATTTTTGATAAACTTCTTTATATCCAGGTGGTGTTCTTACTACGCCATTTTCTAGAACTGCAGGATTATCGTCTCCAGCTTTTGCAAGTGGTAAAATTAAATTTTCATTTATTTTTGCTGCTTCTTCTAAAATGTTTTTAACGAGATCTGGACTGACATCTTTATACTTTTCTAAGTCATTATAATTTTTATTGTCTCTTAATTTCTCAAAAAGAAACATCATATCTTCAACAGGTGCTGTATAAGTTGTCATTTTTTTTACTATACTTAAATTAAGATAATTTAATTATTTTTGCAAACACGCAATAATCGCATCCCCCATCATAGAGGTGGAAACTTCTTTTTTTCCTTTAGAAATAATGTCTTTTGTCCTTAATCCATCGTCTAAAACTTTCTGAACTGCATTGTCCAATTCAGTGGACTCTTTATCTAAGTTTAAAGAATATTTTAAAGCCATTGAAAAACTTAAAATTGTTGCAATTGGATTAGCAATACCTTTGCCTGCGATATCTGGAGCAGAACCATGCACAGGTTCGTACATTGATCTTAAATTTCCATCTTTATCTTTTGTACCAAGTGAGGCTGAAGGTAGTAATCCTAATGAGCCTGTAAGCATTGCTGCTTCATCAGAAAGTATATCTCCAAACAAATTATCAGTTACTATTACATCGAATTGTTTTGGATTTCTTAATAACTGCATAGCACAGTTATCCGCAAGCATGTGTTCTAAATTTACGTCTTTATAGTCTTTTTTGTGAAGAGTAGTGACTTCCTCTTTCCACAGTTGACCAGCTTCCATAACATTTGATTTCTCACAAGAAGTAACTTTATTATTTCTTTTTTTGGCTAATTCAAAAGCAACTCTTGCAACTCTTTCAATTTCTTTGGATGTATATGTATGAGTATTAATTCCTTTTCTCTCTCCATTATCGATGGGCTTTATACCTCTTGGTTCACCAAAGTAAATTCCTCCAGTCAATTCCCTTACAATCATTATATCAAGTCCTGATACTATTTCGGGTTTTAAACTAGAAGCCTCAACTAACTGTTTAAAACAAATAGCAGGTCGTAAATTTGCAAAAAGTTTAAGTTCTTTTCTTAATTTTAGTAATGCTCTTTCTGGTTTTTTAGAAAAATCTAAGTTATCCCATTTAGGGCCTCCTACAGCGCCTAAAATTACTGCTTCACATTCTAAGGCTTTAAAAAATACTTCATCGGTAATGGGAGTTTTAAATTTATCATACGCAGCCCCACCTACTAAATCTTGATCTACTTCGAAATCAAGAGATCTATTTTTATTAAACCATTCAATTATTTTTTTTACTTCATTGATTACTTCTGGACCAATGCCATCCCCAGGTAAAAGTAAAATTTTTCTTTTTTTTACTTTAATCATTAAAAATCCAAGGCTTCGATGACTTTATTTTGCTTTCATAAGCTGAAATCTTTGAAGACTGGGCTAACGAAAGAGAGATATCATCTAAACCTTCTAGAAGGCATTTTTTTTTAAATTCATCAATTTCAAACTTAATTTCATTATTTCCAAATTTTATAGACTGGTCCTCCAAGTTTATCGATATTTCTTCTTTTCTTGTAGAGTATTCAGATAATTCTTTTATTACTTCCTCTTTGACAGTTATTGGTAAGATGCCATTTTTGAAACAATTATTGTAAAATATATCTGCATAACTAGAACTTATTACACAAGTAATACCAAAGTCTAAAAGTGCCCAAGGCGCATGTTCTCTCGATGAACCACATCCAAAATTTTTACCAGTGATTAATATTTTTGATTGATTGTAAGGTTCATTATTTAGAACAAAGTCAGAAATTTCTTTACCTTCATCATCATACCTCATCTCGAAAAAAAGATTTTTTCCTAAACCTGTCCTTTTAATAGTTTTTAAAAATTGTTTAGGAATTATCATATCCGTATCGATATTAACTATTGGTATGTATGCAGGAATGCTTTTTAATTTATTAAACTTTTTCATTAATTTTTATACTTTCTTACATCATCAAAATTTCCAGAAATTGCTGCAGCTGCTGCCATAGCTGGGCTAACTAAATGTGTTCTACCACCTCTACCCTGTCTACCCTCAAAATTTCTGTTAGATGTTGATGCGCATCTTTCCTCTGGTTTAAGTTTATCAGCATTCATTGCTAAACACATGGAACATCCTGGTTCTCTCCATTCAAATCCAGAATTTAAAAATATTTTATCTAAACCCTCTTGTTCAGCTTGTTCTTTTACTAACCCTGATCCTGGAACGACCATGGCTTTTACATGAGATGCAATTTTCTTATCCTTTAGAATTTTTGCTGCATCTCTTAAATCTTCAATTCTACCATTTGTACAGCTACCTATGAAAACTTTGTCAATTTTTATATCTTTAATTAATGTATTTGGTTTAAGACCCATATATTTTAAAGATCTTTCAATCGAGTTTCTTCTGTCATTATCTTTTTCATCAGAAGGATTAGGGACTTTTCCATCTATAGTAATAACATCTTGTGGTGATGTACCCCAAGTAACCATCGGCTGTATGTCTTCTCCTTTAAGTGTAACTTCTTTATCAAAATTAGCGTTATTATCTGAATTAAGTTTACTCCAATATTCAACTGCTTTATCCCAGATTTCGTTTTTTGGTGCCATCGGTTTACCTTTTAAATATCTAAATATCTTTTCGTCAGGAGCTATCAATCCTGCTCGTGCTCCGCCTTCGATTGTCATGTTGCAAATTGTCATTCTATTTTCCACTGTCAATGATGAGATAACATCTCCAGCATATTCAATTACATAACCTGTACCGCCAGCAGTTCCAATTTTTCCTATTATTTGTAAAATTACATCTTTAGACGTTACTCCGATTGGTAATTTACCATTAACACTTATTCTTAAATTTTTTGATTTTTTTTGAACCAACGTTTGGGTTGCCAACACATGCTCAACTTCTGAAGTACCTATTCCAAAAGCTAATGCGCCAAAAGCTCCATGGGTTGCTGTATGACTATCTCCACAAACAATTATGTTCCCAGGCTGTGTAAATCCTTGCTCTGGCCCAATAATATGTACTATACCCTGTCTTTTGTCAGACATTCCAAAAAGTTTAATTCCAAACTCCTTACAATTCCTACCTAGTGTATCAACTTGGATTTTAGATTCCTCATCTGCAATACCTTTAGATCTATCTGTAGTTGGAACATTATGATCTGCAACTGCAAGTGTTAATTTGGGATTTCTAACTTTCCTGTTAGAATTTCTTAAACCTTCAAAAGCTTGGGGACTAGTAACCTCATGTATTAAATGTCTATCGACAAATAACAAAGATGTGCCATCTTCTTGCTGATGTACTAAATGTTCTTCCCAGATTTTATCGTATAAAGTTTTTGACATTTAAAAAAGTTTAATTTTATTTAGCCTTTTTAGTGCTGTCTTCTTTAAGACTCTCATCTTTTTTTAAAGACGGAGATTTATCATCCTCAGGAGTTTCTACTTTATCATCTTTTGTTGTCTGTTTAACAACATTTTCCTCTGTTACTCCCTCAGGTTTTGTCTCTATATCAATACCGATTTTCTTTTTAATTTTTTCAGCAATTTTTGCCGATTTTCCTGTTCTGTCTCTTAAGTAGTATAGCTTAGCTCTTCTTACTTTCCCAGATCTTATAACTTTAATTGTATCAACAATTGGACTAAAGAGTGCAAATGTTCTTTCAACTCCTTCGCCAAATGATATTTTTCTTACGGTAAATGAAGAGTTAATGTCTCTATTTTTTTTTGCGATACAAACGCCCTCAAAATATTGAATTCTTTCTCTCTTTCCTTCTGTAATTCTAACACCAACTTTAATAATATCTCCAGGAAAGAAATCTGGTAATTTTTTTTCTGATGAGATTTTCTTTACGTTCTCTCTATTTATTTCTTCAATATTTTTCATTTGTATGTTTATCAATTTAATTCTTTTTATATTTTTGCCACAAGTCTGGTCTTCGGTGGCGTGTTATAGCCTCTGATTGAGATAAACGCCAGTCTTTAATTTTGCTATGATCTCCCGATAAAAGCACCTCAGGAACTGGTGTTTTTTCCCATATTTGTGGTTTTGTATACTGAGGATACTCCAATAAACCATTTTCAAAACTTTCGTCTTTGTAAGAATTTTCATTTCCTAGAACACCCGGCACAAGTCTTAATATGCTATCCAAAATTACGTATGCAGCTGTCTCGCCACCTGACAAAATGTAGTCCCCGATACTTATCTCTTCAATACCTCTGGACTCTATGACTCTTTGGTCAATTCCTTCAAAATGACCACAAAGAATATTTATTTTTTTTTCGTTCAAAAATTTTTTTGCTTTATTTTGATCAAAAGTCTTTCCTTTAGGTGTTAAGTAAATAATTTTTTCATTTTTTTTTAAATTTTGATCTAGTGCTTTTGCAACTACATCAGGTTTTAAAACCATTCCTTCACCACCTCCGTAGGGAGTATCATCTACTGTTTTATGCTTATCCTTTGCGTAGTCTCTAATATTGATTACATCCAAGTTCCACAAACTTTTCTCGATTGCTCTTCCATAGATACCTTTGCTTAGAATTCCTGGAAAAAAGTCTGGATATAAAGTGAATATTTTTACTTGAAACATTATTTTTTATTTTCCTCTGCCTTTGGAACTTCTTTTGGAGCATCAGCTTTTTTCTTTTCTGCCTTTGGAGCATCAGCTTTTTTCTCTTCTGCCTTTGGAGCTTCTTTTGGAGCATCAGCTTTTTTCTCTTCTGCCTTTGGAGCATCAGCTTTTTTATCCTCTTTTTTTTCAGCACCAGCATCTTGTTTTTTTCTATCTTTTTTTGGAATAGCTTTGTTGGGATTATTACCAGCTGCAGGCATTTCAATTAATTTATTCTCCCCTAAAATTCTTGCAACTCTAGTAGTTGGTTTTGCTCCTTGACTTAACCAATATTTAATTCTCTCAGATTCAAGACCTAATCTATCTTTTTTATCTTTTGGTAACAGTGGATTGAAATATCCTAGTTTTTCTATAAATCTTCCATCTCTTGGAAATCTGCTGTCTGCTACAACTATCTTATATACTGGTCTTTTTTTTGTACCGCCCATTGATAATCTAAGTTTTAACATTTTTTCTCCTTTATTATTTTAATTGATTGAAGAGTTCTGGTGGCAATCCTTTATCCATTAACCCTTTTGTGTTTCCTTTTGACATTTTTTTCATCATGTCAGACATCATTTTAAATTGTTTTAACAATTTATTGATAGTGGCAATATCTGTACCAGAGCCATTAGCAATTCTTTTTTTTCTAGATCCATTTATTATTTTAGGATTATCTCTTTCTTGTTTTGTCATTGACAATATTACTGCCTCATTTTGAGTTATAATTTTTTCATCAACTCCTGCTTGATCCATTTGTGATTTTAATTTTGAGACACCTGGTAAAAAAGACATTACTCCCTCTATACCACCCATTTTTTTCATTTGTCTTAATTGTGTTAAATAATCATCTAGTGAAAATTGTCCTTTTTTTAAAGTTTCTTCAGCTTCTTTTAATTTTTCTTCATCGATGTCTTGTGCTGCTTTCTCAACTAAAGAAACGATATCTCCCATACCTAAAATTCTATTTGCAATCCTGTCTGGGTGAAAAATTTCTAGATTTTCAATTTTTTCTCCTATTCCTAAAAATTTGATTGGCACATTAGCAACATGTTTCATACTAAGTGCTGCACCACCTCTTCCATCTCCATCAGCACGTGTTAAAATTATTCCTGTAAGTTTTACTGTATTTCCAAATTCCTTTGCCACATTAGCAGCTACTTGACCAGTAAGTGAATCAGCGACCAGTATTGTTTCAGTTGGTTTTATGACTTCCTCTATTTGTTTTATTTCACTCATCATCTGTAAATCGATTTGTGTTCTTCCAGCGGTATCAAAAATAATAACATCTGAGCCATTAAGGTTTGCAGCCGTTAAGGCTCTTCTGCAAATATCCGTGGGTGTTTGACCTTCTATTATTGGCAGTGTTTGAATATTATTTTGCTCACCAAGAACTTTTAATTGGTCTTGAGCAGCAGGACGATAAATATCTAAACTTGCCATCATGATCTTTTTTTTGTTATTTTTTTCTAAAAATTTAGATAATTTTGCGGAACTAGTTGTCTTACCAGATCCTTGGAGTCCTACCATCATAATTGAAATTGGTGGATTAGATTTTAAATTAATTTCTTGATTTTTATCACCTAAGAAATTTACAAGCTCGTCATAGACAATTTTTACAACCATCTGCCCAGGAGCTGTTGATCTTAGAATTTCTTTCCCTAAAACTTTCGGTTTAACATTATTAATAAATTCTTTTGCGACGTCTAAAGAAACATCTGCCTCTAATAGAGCTTGTCTTATTAATCTTAAACCATCATCAACCTGACCTTCATCAAGTGATGGTGATTTTTTAAATTTATCGAGTATACCCTCGAATTTATTTGTTAAATTTTCAAACATATTTTAATCCAGCAGTCATCGCACCAGTGGGCGAACCCTCGCTGACTGGTGTCGATCTCTTTGTTTCCAAAGACACCGCAAAATGCTGTTTTTTTGCGGAAGTGGTGAGAAACTATAATAGAGGTTCAAAAAGTCAATAAATAAGTTAAGTATAAATATATGGATTTTAAAGCATATAAAATGGACGGTTTAGGAAATGACTTTGTTATTATCGATCAAAGAGATAGTGACTTTGAATTAAATAAGTCTCAAATAAAAAGTATTTGTGACAGAAAAAAAATTGGTTGCGATCAACTAATTTTAGTTAAAAAAAGTGAAAAAGTTGATGCTTATTTAATTTTTAAAAATTCTGATGGATCCGACTCAGCAGCTTGTGGTAATGGTACGAGATGTGTAGCAAGCCTTTTGTCAAAAGAAAATGCTAAAAGTGAAATCACATTTGAAACGGAGAGCGGTATTCTAAAATCTAAAATCTTAAATGAGAATAATATCCAAACTAATATTGGAATTCCTAAAACAAATTGGAATGAAATACCTTTAGCAAAAGAAGTAGATACAAAGAATGTTGAAATTAAAGTAGATAATCTTAATCTTTCAGGGACAGCAGTGAATGTTGGAAATCCGCATATAATTTTTTTTACTGAAGATTTAGATAAAATTCAAATAAAAGACATAGGGCCTAAAATTGAAAGTAATTCTTTGTTTCCAGAAAAAGTAAACGTGACATTTGCAAAAAAAATTAATGATAAACATTTTAAGGTTTTACATTGGGAAAGAGGGGCAGGCTTGACTAAAGCTTGTGGTACTGCAGCGTGTGCTACAGCAATTGCAGGTGAAATAAATAAAGTTTCAATTTATCCTACTGAAATTGAATTTAAATTAGGAAAGATCAAAATAAATAAGGACGTTGATGGAAATATCCTTATGGAAGGAAATGTATCTAATATAGAAAAAATTCATTTAAACCTATGATAAATATTTTTAAAAAATTTAAAGACGGTTTAAAAAAAACTACTTCAAATTTTTCTAAAGGTATTAAAGAAATCATAATTAACAAAGAAATTGGTGATAAAGAATTAGAAAAAATTGAGGAATTTTTAATCCAATCAGATGTAGGGGTAAAAGCATCTTCTGAAATTAGAGAGGAAATTTCTAACCGTAAAATTGATCCAAGTAAGAACGAACTTGAAGAGATTCAAAATATTATAAATAATTATATAAACTCTTTATTGAAACCTTTAGAAAACAAAAATTTTTTTAGTAAAACTGAAGCGAGAAAAACAGTTCTTATCTCTGGAGTAAATGGTGTAGGCAAAACCACAACAATTGCAAAAATGTCAAAACTTTATAAATCAAATCATAATGAAGTAATTTTTGCTGCTTGTGACACATTTAGAGCAGCAGCAATTGATCAGCTGGAGAGATGGTCAAAAAAATTAAATTGCGAAATAATTAAGTCCGAACCAGGAAGTGATCCTGCATCCGTTGCCTATAAGGCTATGGAGTTTGCAAAGAACAATAATATAGATATTACTTTAATAGATACAGCTGGTAGATTGCAAAATAAAAAAAATTTAATGGATGAATTTAAAAAAATTGGAAATGTAATAAAAAAAATAGATGAGAAAGCACCACAAGATGTAATTTTAGTCTTAGACGCTACGTCTGGTCAAAACGCTATAAATCAAGTCGAAGAATTCAATAAGATTATACCAATCACCGGGTTAATTATGACCAAACTTGATGGTACAGCAAAAGGTGGTATTTTAATTGCAGTTTCTAAAAAATTTCAGTTACCGATTATCGCTTTGGGGTTTGGTGAAAAAGAGGATGATCTTCAAATCTTTGATAGTGAAAGTTTTTCTAAAAATTTCATCAATTTTAATTGATCACTATATAATTTTTAAAAACTTTTTAATTTTTTCTAACAACTCTTCATCAAATTCCATCATATGGTCATCACCTTTTCTAAAATAACTTAACTTGGGTTCAGAAAACTTTTCGAACATTTCTTTTCCCATGCTGAAAGGGACAATTTTATCTTTGTCACCATGCATTACCATTTTAGGAAATTTTATTTTATCAATTTTTTTTATCGATTCGTATTTATCTTTCAAAAGTATTTTTACTGGTAAATATGGATAATATATTTTTGATAATTTAACCATTGATGTAAAAGGCGACTCTAAAATTATTCCTGAAAAATTATGTTTTGATCCTAAATCAACAGCCACTGCTGTTCCTAACGACTCACCGTATAAAATTATGTCTTTGTCAGATACACCAATATTATTTAACCATTTTTTTGCTGCCTCAGAATCTTTGTAAAGACCGATTTCATTTGGCTCACCCTTATTACCACTAAATCCTCTGTAAGCTATAATCAAATAGTTTAAATCAAGTTTTGAAATATCATTTAATTTATAAATTCTATTTTGAAGATTTCCTGCATTACCATGAAAAAAGAGCAATGTTTTAAATTTTTTATTTTTTACATGATGCCAGCCTAAAAGTTTAAAATCTGAATTAATATAAACTTTTTCAATTTTATGATTTAATTGATTTTCCTCAAGATAGTTATTTTCATTAGGGTGATACATTAATTTTCTCTGTGAAAGAAAAATAACGATTACAACCACTAGATAAATGACTGTTAAAGCTATAGCTGAATTTAAAATTATCATTGAAATTTTCTTATACATTTTTTTTTTTATATTTTACTAAATAAACACCTAAAAATACTAATATTGTTCCATATACATGGAAAGTTTTTAAATTTTCACCAAAAAACAAAATTCCATAAAAAGCACCATACACAGTAAAAAGATATAAAGTAAAACCAGTTGTAGTTGCTCCTAAATATCTTTGAGCATAGGTATACAAGGAAAATGCAATTATCCCTGGTGAGACTGCAGCAAATATTACCCAAATTATAAAGTTTGTATCAAACGTAGTACTTTTTACAAAAATTTCTTCAGTCAGATAAAAAGGTAATAAACTTAAAGCACCAAATAAAGATATTAGTGTAAAACGTTCAAATACTTTAAGCGATGACTTCCAATAAAACAGAAATATAGAGTATAAAGCCCAACCAATTGATGCTCCTAACATCCAGAGATCACCTTTGGTAAACATTAGTTCAATTAATGCTAAATAATCTCCTTTGATAATAATAATTATAACTCCTAATAAACATGATATTAGTCCTATTATTTTAAGTAAATTCATTTTTTCTTTAAAAAAAAAATAGCTTATTAAAATTATAAAAATTGGAGAAGAAGTATAAATTATACCCATATTTATTATTGTCGTAGTTTGACCTGCAATAAATGGAAAAGCTCCACAAACTCCACATCCCATAAAACCCAAAAAAAACAATTTCTTATATTCTTTAAGTATAATTTTTTTTTTAGAAAAAATTGTGTAATTAAAAATTAGAAGAATTAAAAAAACTGTTAACCACCGCCAAAAAGCAAGAGATATTGGCGGTATGTATTCAACTCCACCTCTTGCAACTACAAGATTGCTTGCCATAAATATTGGTTGAATTACTAATAAAGAATAAGCTAGAAGCTCTTTTTTAATCACGAAACTTGTTATGATTTATCGAAAAAAGATTCGTATATCATCATTACTATCGCTATACCCATTAAGATATATACTGGCAAAACATCCAAAAAACCAATCATCATAGATCTTGTTAGTGTTGTTGCGAGTCCAACTAAAAAAAATATTGCAAAACTTAGACCAATAATAACTGTGATTTTATTCATTAAATTTTTTGCTCTCCTTTTCCAGCCAGTTAGCTACACCTAAAAATCTGTTATCGTCATGCCTGTCGCCAACTAATTGTACACCTAATGGTAAATTATTTTCTCCTTGAAGTAAAGGTAGAGAAATTGCTGGTGTATGCATATACGACCATACTCTATTAAAATCAGCACTTCCTGTACTTTTTAAACCTTTATCAGCTACACCAGTGCTGCATGGACTTAATACTCCATGATAATCTTCAAATACCTCTTTATAAGATTCATAACTTCTCTCCATAAAGTCAACAGCATCTAAATATTCTTTGGCAGAATGCTTCATACCTTTTGAAATAGCTGATTGCATTTCCTTTGAAAGTTTTGATTTTGATTTTTTGTAATAAACTTGAAAGTTATTAGCTAAATCAGTTTCATGTATTAATCTATGATATTTGTCTATATCCTTAAAGTATGAAGGGGTATCAAATACTTCGATGTTTTTTTTAAAAGATTTTATAAAATATTCAAATGCCTCTCTGGATTTTTTATCAACTTTCTTCCAACTATCTGTCTTATAAAAAATAAACTTTGGATCAAACATAGGTCCTTTTTTACACTCATCTAACATAAATTCTGAAGAGTAATGTATGGTCGCTTTATCGTAAGAGTCTTTTTTAATTAACACTTTTGCTAGTAATGCAACATCTTCTACGGTTCTTCCAAAAACTCCTATATGGTCAAGATTATACGAAGTTCTTAAAACTCCATTACGTGAAATTAATCCATAACTCGGTTTATAACCAACGACACCGCAATAAGACGCTGGTCTAATCACTGAACCTCCTGTTTGAGAACCAATTGATAAAGGCGCCATATGAGAAGCTATAACAGCTGCCGACCCACTAGAAGATCCACCTGGAGTTCTTGAATAGTCGTGAGGATTTGTTGTTTTAGGTGGAGCAAGATAAGCTAATTCAGAAGTATTCGTTTTTCCCATGATTAACGCCCCTGCTGATTTAAGTAAATCTACTATCTCTGCATTTTGTGACTCTGTTTTGCCTTTTCTTAAAACAGTTCCACACTCAGTAGGCATATCATAAGTTCCAATTATATCTTTTAGTGCTACTGGAATTCCGTGTAGAGGGCCTACGGGTTTGCCCGACCTTCTATGATTGTCTGCCTCTTCTGCTTTTTCTAGAAGTAGTTTTTTATCAAAATGAGCCCAAGCTTTTACATCTTTTTCAAATTTATCTATTTGCTCAATGTACGATTTACACAAATCAACAGAGTTTAGATCAGATTTTTTTATTTTTTCTGCTATTTCATAGACAGTTAATTGAAATATATTGGACATTAAAATTTATTCTGCGAATAAAACATCTGGTAACCATAAAGCGATACCAGGAAACATATACATTAAAACCATTGCAAATATTACTATTCCAAGAAAAGGCATTATACCTCTAAAGATTTGCATTAATTCAACGTTTCTACTTTGCACACCCTTTAAATAATAAGCCGACATTGCCATCGGTGGAGTTAGAAAAGATGTTTGTAAATTTAAAGCTATTAACATTGCAAAAAAATACGGGTTTACTCCAAAAAATTCTACTAGCGGTAAAAATATTGGGACAAATATAATTAAAATTTCAGTCCACTCTAGTGGCCAACCAAGTAAAAATATTATGATTTGCGTGATAACTAAAAATTGCCAAGGTTGAATATCCATTGATTTAAAAAATTCTTCAAAAACTTCGTGGCCGCCTAAATATGAGAAAACTGATGCAAATGTCCAAGATCCAACAAATAACCACATAATCATTGCACTTGTTTTAGCTGTTAGAAAAACAGATTCTTTAAAATTTTTCCATTTTAATGACTTATAAAAAAAAGATAAAATTAAAGCTCCAAATGCTCCTACTGCGGCCGCCTCTGCTGGAGTAGCTAGTCCACCTAAAATTGTACCTAAAACTAAAATTATTAATGAGAACAATGGAACAAAAGAAACTAGAACTTCTTTTAAAATTACTGATCTTGGCGGAATTTCCTCTGCCGCAGGCTTAGGTGCTAAAGAAGGATTGAAATATGCTCTTATAATTACATATAAAATGTAAAGACCTGCTAACATTAAGCCAGGAAATATAGCGGCAGCAAAAAGTCTTAGTGGAGATAATTGAGCTATTACTGCATATACAATTAACATAATACTTGGAGGTATTAAAATTCCCAAACATCCACCTGAACATATAACTCCGGATGCAAATTTTTTATCATATCCCGCTCTTATCATTGCCGGCCAAGCTAAAAGGCCCATTAAAGTTACAACTGCTCCAATTATTCCAGTTGCTGTAGAAAATAATGCACATGTTACAAGTGCTGCGACAGCCATTGAGGCTGGCAATCTATGGGAAGCAAGTCTTATAGCAAAAAACAATTTTGCTACTATCCCAGCTCTTTCAACTAAGTAACCCATAAATAAAAATAAAGGCACCGCAGTTAAAACTGTATTATCCATTATGGTGTAAGTATTTTGGACTAATAAAGAAAATATCCGATTATCAAGCAGATGATCCATCCTAGTTGGATCAAAATAAGCGTAATATCCAAACCCAACACCCATAGCTAGTAGAGTGAATGCAATTGGAAAACCTAAAAGAACTGCAAATAAAAATAAGCTCATCATTAATATTGCAATTTCTGGATTTGTTAATTCAAATAACATCAGCTTTTTCGTCTTTCTGAGATGTTCTCATTAATATTTTTTCGGTTTCTTCAGCACCTGCTGACATTCTCTCCGGCCAATGACCTGTTTTAATACAAATGATCGCTCTACAAACTTCACTAATTCCTTGGATTGTTAATAAAATTCCTGACAGAGGTATTATAGATTTTGCCATATAAATTTGTATTTGAGCCGGACTGTTCCAACTAGTTTCTTTAATTTTCCATGCTAACGCTGCATATTCATATCCATAAAATACTAGAGCTAAAATTCCAGGGAAGAAAAAAATAAAATATAAAATTAAATCAATCCAGCCCTGAACTCTTGTAGGAAATAGTCTGTAAATAACATCTCCTCTAACATGTGCCTCTGTTGACAAACAATAAGCACCTGCCATCATAAAAATTGCTCCATACATTTGTAAACTAAAGTCAAAATTCCAAAGTGTAGGGCTGTTAAAAGCGTAAGCCATTATTACTTCATAGCATGTTCCACCCATAAGTATAACTATGCACCATGAGAAGGCTTTACCCATTGATGCGCTTAATGTATCAGCAAATTTTATGAAAGATTTCATAATATCACTTTACGTTAAATTCTATCTATTAATCAAACAAAAAAAAGGGGGCCATTGGCCCCCTTAATTAAGATTATATCTTGATTATATTTTTACTTTAGCAATTGGTCCAAACTCATTTTCATATGCTAGCTTGTAATTAGGCTGATTCATCAGCAAGTATTTCATTACTCTCTTAGCGTATGCTTTTTGAGAATCGACGATTTTCTTAAAGAAAGGATCTTTCTTATTGAAATCACCGATAACTTTATCCCAACCTTTTAACTGTTGAGCTAAAATTTCATCTGAAGTTTGGTAAACATTTACTTTATGTTGATTCATTAATTTAGATAAATCAGCTGAATATCTAACTAATGCTTTAAAGTAGTTATCTGTATTTGCAGCGTAAGCAGCATTTTTCAATATTGCTTGGTTAGCTGGTGACAGACCATTAAATGTTTTATTGTTAATTGGTATCTCAAACATCTCTTGAGATTGGTGGAAGCTTCCTAAGTGATAATGCTTAGAAACATCTTGCATACCAAACTGAGAGTCTGAAGTTGGGTTGTTAAACTCAGCTGCCTCAATCAAACCAGTTTTCATAGCTGGTTGAATTTCACCACCTGGTAACTGTCTTACGACCATTCCCATTGCAGTAAGAACGTTAGTAGCAAGACCAACTGTTCTGTACTTCATACCTTTAACGTCAGATACTTTTGTTACGTTCTTTTTAAACCAACCAAAAGGTTGTGCTGGCATAGGCATGTGGAATACACCTGTGTAATCGAAACCAACTTTTGCAAGTGTTTCTTCATACAGTTTTCTTCCGCCACCGTACTCCATCCATCCCATTACTTCTTGAGATGACATACCGTATGATGGTCCAGTACCAAATAATGATGCTGCTGGATTTTTACCATACCAATAAGCAGTTACCCAGTGCCCCATATCTACAGCACCTGAACTTACCGCTTGACCGATCTCACTAGTCTTCACAACTGCTCCAACTGGTTGAAGATCGATTTTTAAAGAACCGCCAGACATGTCGCTAACCATTTTGCAATAGTCTCCTGCCATTTCAAAAAAGATGTTAGCACCACTTGGCCATGCAGCTTGCATTTTTAGAGTTTGTGGAGCTCCGAATGCAATGTTTGGCATTGCTACTGCTGCTGTTGCTGCTGCACCAGTTGCTGCCGCTGCCTTAAAGAACTTACGTCTTGAAGGAATTTTTCCCTTCAATGATTTTTTTTCTTTAATCATTTATTTCTCCTCTATTAGTTAATTAACTTGACAATATTAAAGCACAAAATGAACTTGGAGTCTTAGGTTAAAATTGTTCTAAACTTAATTATTTACAACTATTGGTAGTATAAATTTATCAATTTACTTTATTTTTGCAGCTACCCGTTTTGAAAAATTCCTGAATGTTATCGATAGCAAGATTAGCCATGGCTGTTCTAGTTTCTTTAGTGGCACTTCCAAGATGAGGTAGTATGAAAACACTTTTATGTTTAAGATATCCTGGGTTTAAATTAGGTTCGTTTTTATAGACATCTAAACCAGCTGCATAAACTTTTCTTCTATCTAATGCGTCCAGTAAAGCTTCATCGTCTACTATATCTCCTCTAGCGACATTAGTTACTACTGCGCCCTTTGGTAAATACTCCAAAGTTTCTTTATTTATAAGATTAATTGTTTCTTTTGAGGCTGGGCAACATACAGATAATACATCTGACACTTCCATTAAACTTTTTAGATTATCATGATAAGTAGCTCCTTGTTCTTTATCAGAGCTCAATTTAGATCTATTGTGATAATGTATTATCATTCCAAGCGACTTTGCTATCTTAGCAATTTTTTGACCAATACGTCCCATCCCTAAAATACCTAGCCTTGAGCCAGTTAATTGTTTGCCAATCAAATAGTCTGCTGACCATTTCCAATTAGATTCTTTTGCGGCTTGAATACCTTCACTTGCTCTTCTGCAAGCTCCTAGAATTAACAATATTCCTATTTCAGCTGTTGCATCTGTTAAGACATCTGGTGTGTTTGTCACTGCTATATTTCTTTTTTTAGCAGCTACTAAATCAATATTACCAAATCCTACTGCAAAATTTGATAAAATTTTTATGCTCTCTGGTAATTTATTGATAGTTGCCTCATCCATTTTATCAGTTAGCGATGTTAATATTCCATCACAACCTTGGCTTAATTCGACTAATTTAGATTGAGAATAAAGTTCATCATTTAAATTAAGTTTAGCCTCCCACAACTTTGAGGCTTTTTCCTCATTTGATCTTAGAAGTTTTCTGGTAATTAAAATTTTTTTCATTCAACTTATTAGTTTAAGTCAAAAATTTTACCAGGATTCATTATATTGTTTGGATCAATGGTTCTTTTGATAGATTTCATAACAGGTAAATTATCACCATGTTCTTTAAGAAGGTAATCTTTTTTATGAAGCCCAACTCCATGTTCTCCGGTAATTGTACCTTCTAATTCCAATGTTTTTTCTATAAGAATATCACTAAATTTTCGTATTTTTTGATAGGTCTCTTTTTTTTCTGGATCATAAGGTAGTAAAACATGGAAATTACCATCACCAAGGTGACCAACCATTGGGGCTCTTAAACCAAATTTTTTAGCTTCTGCATCAGCAAAGTTTACACACTCAGTTATTTTAGAAATTGGTAAACAAACATCAGTTGAATAGACTCTGCCATTATTAATTTGTGCTTTAACAGAATAATAAACGTCGTGTCTTGCCTTCCACAGTTTATTTCTATCCGTTAAATCTTTTGCCCATTTAAAAGAGCTTCCATTATTATTTTTCGATATTTCTTCGACAATATCTATTGACTCTTTATTAGAAGTTTCTGATCCATGGAATTCAAAAAATAAAGTCGGTGTAGCTTCTACGTCTTTTAATTTAGAGTATTCTATACTAATTTCCATTTGATCTTTATTAAGCATTTCAATTCTTGCAATTGGAATACCATACTGAATTACCTCTTGTGCAGTTTTAACTGCATCCTCTAGAGTTTTAAAGTGACATACAGCACTCATAATACTTTCTGGGATTGGTGACAATCTTAGCTGGATCTCCGTAATAACTCCGAGAGTACCTTCGGAACCAATAAATAAATTGGTTAAATTATATCCAGCTGAAGTTTTTTTTGTTCTACTCCCAGTTTTTATTATATCTCCATTTGGTAAAACAACTGTTAATCCGGTTATAACAGTTTTCATAGTTCCATATTTAACTGCCATTGTTCCTGACGCTGAGGTAGAGGCCATTCCACCTATTGCTGCATTTGCACCTGGATCGATTGGAAAAAATACCCCATCTTCCCTTAAATAGTCATTCAACTGTTCTCTAGTTACACATGCCTGAACTTTACAATCAAAATCTTCTACGTTTACACTTAGTACTTTGTTCATTTTTTCAAGAGAAATTGTAATCCCTTGATCGTTACCAACAACATTGCCTTCTAAAGAGGTCCCTGTTCCAAAAGGAACAACAGGTATCTTATGTTGATTGCATAATTTTAATATTTTAGAAACCTCTTCATTGGTCTCTGGAAATACTACAGCCTTAGATAAAATTGGATCATAAGTATCTTCTCCTCTTGCATAATTTAATCTTGTAGATTCCGACTCGGAAAATCTAGAATTTAGTATTTTTTTTAATTCGGACTGAAGTTCGCTATTCATAAGATAATGATACTATATAAATCTTACAAAAAAAATACTTAAATTACTTAAGCATTTTTTTTATATTTTCTAATGCTTGAGAAATGTTATCTCTAGATGCTGCAAAACTAAATCTCACATAATCCTGACAAGTTTGACCAAATGCTGTTCCTGGTACGATTGCAACACCAGCTTCGTGCATAGCTTTATTACAAAATTCTCTACCATTCATTCCGGTCTCTTTAACTTTTGGAAAAGCGTAAAATGCACCTCCTGGTAAACTACATTCCACACCTGGCAGATCATTTAAACCTTTGTGAATTAGATCTCTTCTTGCCGTAAATTTTTCCATCATTTCATGTATAGAGTCATCTGGTCCGTCTAATGCAGCGATACCAGCATATTGAGCAGCAGCATTCACACAAGAAACACTATTTATTAAAAGTTTATTAACATGTTCCACTAAATGCTCTGGCCAAAAACTCCAACCTAATCTCCATCCAGTCATAGAATAGGCTTTACTCCATCCCTCTAATACAATTAATCTCTCTCTCAATTTAGGATAATTAAAAAAAGTTGGCATCTCTTTACCGTCAAAAATTTGTCTACTATAAATCTCGTCACTTAAAATTGTTACATGTGGGTGTTTCTCTAAACCTTTAGCAAGTTTATCAATTTCGGGTTTTTCTACAAAACTTCCTGTTGGGTTATTAGGATTAATCAAAATTAATAATCTTGTTTTGTCAGTTATTAATGACAATATTTCCTCTGCATTAAATTTTAAGTCTTTATCTTTAGTAAGGTCGTATGGTACAGGTGTAGATCCTGTATAATTAATCATAGACTCATAAATAGGAAAAGCTGGTGTTGGATGAATTATTTCTACACCTGGTTCTCCAAAACATTGGATCGCATAATGCATTGTTGGTTTGCCACCTGGCATTATGATAATTCTTTCTGCATCAACATCTTGATTATAAAGTGATTTAATTTTTCTTGAAACTGCTTGTCTGCATTCTAGAATTCCATTTGATAAAACATAACCGTGATGGCCATCATCTAAAGCTTTTTTTGCAGCGTCTACTACATGTTTTGGAGTTTTAAAATCAGGTTGACCTAATCCAAGATGTATCATTGGTTTTCCTGATGCCTCTAGTTTTTTTGCTTCCGCTAAAACTGAGAATGCAGTTTCTGTTCCTAATCTATCTAAACTTTTTGCCAGTTTCATACTTTTTTATAATTATCTAATATTTCTATAAATTAATTTTGAACTATTCAACTCTTTTAAATTTTTGCAACCCATTAAAACCATATTTCTATTAATTTCATCATGTATTGTCTTCAATAAATGCTCAACTCCTTGTTGACCCCCTGCGGCTAATGAGAACAAAAACATTTTACCAAAACTGCATGCTTTTGCTCCAGCAGCTATCGCTTTCAAAACATGAGTACCTCTTCTAACTCCACCGTCTAAAATAATTTCTAGTTTGTCACCTACTGCATCTGAAATTGCTTTTATTTGGTCAAAAGGTGATCTTGAACCATCAAGTTGTCGACCCCCATGATTAGATATCATTATAGCGGTACACCCTATATCAATAGCTCTTTTTGCGTCCTCAACTGACATAACCCCTTTTAAAGCAAAAGGACCGTTCCATTTTTTTACACAATACTCTGCGTCTTTCCAATTCATAGCTGGATCATATTGCTCATTAATGTAGTCTATAACTGATTTAGCTATATTAGTTCCTTTGTCAGTTTTCGTTGCTACATTAGCTAGTTTAAATTTTTCATGAGTTAAATAATTAAAAACCCAACCTGGGTGCATAACAAAACTCAAAAGGCTTTTTAAAGTCAGTTTTGGTGGGGTTGTAAAACCTGTTCTATGATCTCTCTCCCTATTACCTGCAACAAGAGTATCTACAGTCAAACACATTCCATCAAATCCTGACCTTCTACAACGGTCAATCAAATCATTTGTTATAGATTGATCTTTATGGACATAAAGCTGAAATAATTTAGGACCACTAGATAAATTAGAAATTTCCTCAATCGTATTGTTTGCCATTGTAGACATACTATAAAATGTTCCAAATTTATTAGCGGCTTTTGCAGAAGCTTTGTCGCCATCGTGGTGATATAATCTTTGCATAGCACATGGAGATAAGAAAATCGGCATATCGATTTTTCTTCCAAAAATAGTTGTTGATAAGTCTGGTTTGCCTACGCTAGCTAAAATATTTGGTATTAGATCACAATCACTAAAGGCTTCTGTATTTCTTTTAAGAGTAGTTTCGTCATCTGCACCACCATCAATGTAATGGAATATCGGGGAAGGTAGTTTTTTTTTTGCTAATTTTCTGAAGTCATCAAAATTATAACATTCTTTAAGACTCATAGAATTTTTTTTTAAGTGTATCTAAATCTTAAATTGTTTCTATTTAGGTCGCTAATCTTAGTGCAACCCATTAATTTCATATCTCTTTCTAATTCAGCTTTGTATTGCCCTAATGCTCTCTCTACTCCTGCTTGTCCCGCCGCGGCTAAAGCATAGAGATATAATCTTCCTCCAGCGCAAGCCTTTGCGCCTAGAGATAAAGCTTTGAGCATGTGTGTTCCTCTCTGGAACCCACCTTCACAAATTACATCAATTTTGTCACCTACAGCATCAACTATTTCTGCTAGTTGATCAAATGGTGACCTTGATCCATCAAGCTGTCTACCTCCATGATTAGAAACCATTATACCAGTGCATCCAATATCAACAGCTTTCTTTGCATCTTCGACACTCATAATTCCTTTGAGTGCAAAATGACCGCCCCACTTAGAACATAACTTCTCAGCGTCATTCCAATTCATGGATTGATCCAACATTGTAGAAAAATAATTACCAATTGAAGAGTTAGTGCTTGTACCCTCTTTTACAAAATCCTGTAAATGTGGTAATTCAAATTTTCCTTTTGTAAGATAGTTTATCCCCCACATTGGTTTGGTCGCGAAACTAAATAAACTTGATATAGTAAGCTTAGGCGGTGATGTAAAGCCTGTTCTTAAATCTCTCTCACGGTTTCCTCCTGTAATAGTATCAACAGTTAAAGCCATCACATCAAATTTAGCTGCTTTCGCTCTTTCTAAACAAGAATCATTTAATCCTCTGTCTTTGTGAAAATAGAATTGAAACATTTTTGGTGTATCAATTAAAGACGAGATTTCTTCAACACTTACAGTAGCTAAAGCTGAAACACCAAACATTGTGTTAAATTTTTGAGCTGCTTTTCCTACTGCTCTTTCTCCATCATAATGAAATAATCTTTGTAAAGCAGTAGGGGAACAGTAAAAAGGTAAATCAATTTTTTTTCCAAAAATTGTTGTAGACAAATCTACGTTTTCAACGCCTCTCAATACATTGGGTACAAGATCTACGTCATTAAACGCAGATGTATTTCGGTTATAAGTAATCTCATCATCTGCAGCACCATCAATGTAATGGAAAATTGGTGACGGTAATTTTTTTTTGGCTAAAATTCTAAAGTCACTAAAATTGTGGCAATCTTTTAAATTCATATTAATAATTTAAAAGCTTTTAAAGAAATTAAACATATAACTATTTGCCCCAGGATTTTTTTCTCCTAAACTAGCGTTAGATATATGATTATATGAAAAACCAAATTCTGTACTTGGTGATAAATCTAAAGATAATTGAAGCTCACTTTTAAATTCGACCAAATGACCGAGGTCTTTTCCATCTCCCTCATGATATAAACCTGGTGTAAAGCTTGGTGTTAAATTTAATCTTCCAATATTATACTCAGCTTGAATTCCTGTATAAAGATATGAGGCTGAGTCAGCAGTTAACATAAAACCAGTAACAGGTTTAATTGTACCTATTAGGCTGTCTCTGAAAAGATTATCATTTAAGTGTTGAATTCCAATAATTTGAGATTTTTTTCCATTGTCACTGAAATCAAACATCCCGGTATAAATATTATATTTATGACCAGTATCCATTTTTTGTTTTTCTTCAGCGTATAACTCTTCAGAAGTTATAAAAGTGCAAAAGATTAATAATAAAATTTTAAAAAAATTCTTCATATTTTTTTACTCTTATATATTCTTAAATATATTATTGCACCACCTAATAAAAAAAACAATATTGGTATAAACCACAATAAAAAGGTTTTTTTTGAATATCCAGGATCATAAACAATCCATTGACCATATTTTTTGACTAACATATTATAAATTTGATCTTTTGAGTGACCTCTGTCTATTTGATCTTTAATATAGATTCTCATACTTAATGCAAATTCAGAATTAGAGTCATATATAGACTGACCTTGACAAATCAGACATCTTAAATTTTTTGCAATATCATTTTCAAGTTTAGAATAGGGTTCTGTCTCAGAATAACAGTTTCCGAAAAAGTTAATAAATAAAAATAAAAAAACCATAATTTTTTTTTTAACCATTTACAATCTCCCTAATCTGTTTAACGTCTTTGTCATTTATTGGTCCTATAATCTTTATTAAAATTTTTCTATTTTTGTTAATCAAGAAAGTTTCTGGAACACCATAAGCACCTAAGTTAATTGACTCTGTTCCATCTTTATCTACTAAATTATATTTAAATGGGTTTCCATAATCATTTAAAAATTTTATAGAATTTTTTTTTCTATCTTTATAATTTATGCCAATAATTTGCAGTGAACTTAGACTGCTTATACTCTTAAGAAGATCATTTTCCTCTCTACACGGTACACACCAAGAAGCCCAGATGTTAATTATAGAAAAATCCTTGTTTTCAATAACCTCACTTAATTTTATTTCATTAGACGAATATAACTCAGGTAAACTAAAGTCTACTAAGTAATTTGTTTTACCATCTTTGAAATCTGGAGAATATATTTTGTCCTTAAACAATGCTTTATTAAAAACTAAAAAGCAAAAGACAAAAAAAACTAATATTAAAAAACTAAGAGTAATTTTTTTTTTTACTAAAAACCGCAAATGTACCCCCAAAAATTATTACTAATGTAGAGATCCAGATCCAGATCATGAATGGTTTATTCTGATATCTAACATTAAATAGTTGCTCATCCTTTATTAAATTTATTGTTATAAATCTATCTTTGAACAAAGTTGTTTTAATCGCTGCTTCACTTGTTGCAATAACCGGCTGATTGTAGATTCTGATCTCTGGATATAGTTTAATTATTTTATTATTTTTATTTTTTACTTCGAAAGTACCAATGATTGAAGAATAGTTTTTTTTTTCATTGGTTTTAACTTCTTCAAAAGTTATTTTTTCGTTTTTTGAGATAAAGCTTTCTCCAACCTTAATATTCTTAATAATTTCTGTAGAACTAATACTGTTAAACAATATGGATAACATTAACATTGCAAAACCCAAGTGTGACAAGTTTTGTGCATGATTAGTATTATTTTTGAAAAAATTAGTAAGCGTTTTAATACTTAAAAATACTAAAGAAAAAATCAAAATAATTAATAAAAAATCTTTTTGAGTTAAAAAATATATAGTTATTATTGTGGCAGCTGAGGTTAGTAAAAAGTAGTAAATATAACTCGCTTTAAACTTTAAATTTGTTTTAATCCAACTCATATTTGGCCCAACGGACATAAATAAAAAAAATGGAATTAAGAAAGGTATTAAAAGTTTATTATAAAATGGGGGTCCAACTGAAATTTTTTCTGATGTAATTACATCTAAAAATATTGGATATACAGTTCCTATTAAAACTACGCTTAAAAAATAAATCATAAACCAGTTATTTATTAAAACCGAAGTTTCTTTACTTAAAAAAAAAATTTCTTTTTTATTTTCTAAATTTTTATTCTCAAATATAAAAAAGATTACAAAAGACATCAATATTAGAACAAACAAAAAAATTAGGATGTAAATTCCTCTAGATGGATCGTTTGCAAAAGTGTGAACTGAATTAAGTATCCCAGATCTAACTAAAAATGTTCCACTAACACTTAACATAAAAGTCACAATGCTTAAGATAATTGACCAATTTTTAAAAAGGTCTCTTTTCTCAAGGGTTAAAATACAATGTAAAAGGGCAGTTAAACTCAACCATGGCATTAAAGAAATATTTTCAACTGGATCCCAAAACCAAAAACCTCCCCAACCTAATTCGTAGTACGCCCAAATCGAACCTAAGAGAATACCTCCTGTTAAAAAGGTCCAAGATATCAAAACCCATTTTTTTAAATTTTTTGCCCAAAGGTTATTTACATACCCGGTTACCATTGCGGCTAAAGCAGAGGCAAATATAATAGATGTTCCAACATAACCAACATATAAAATTGGTGGATGTATTGCTAGCGCAGGATCTTGAAGTATTGGATTTAATCCAAGTCCTTCAGATGGTACCGGAAAAAGAATATCAAATGGGTTAGAAGTTTTTAAAACAAATATAAAAAAACCAATAACAATTATTTGATGAAATATTACAGTATAAAGTCTAAAATTTTTTGGTTCATCTTTAGAGCTAAAGAAAAAAAACAATACAAAACTTGTCAGTACTAATAACCATAATAATAAGCTTCCTTCATGATTACCCCATAAACCTGTTATTTTGTAAAATATAGGTTTTGTTGAATGAGAATTATTATAAACGGTTTCATTACTAAAATCAGATATTATAAAAGTGTATAATAAAATAAAAAAACTTATTACAACGAAAAAAAATTGGAGAGTAAGGAATTTATAGATTTTATTTTCTAAGTTTAATAAATTTTTTTTAATATTCAAAACTGAACATAAGAAAACAGCAAAAGAAGATAAAAGTCCTAGTAATAAAGAAAGAAAACCCGCATTAGATAGTATCATTTTTGCTCCAGACTTTCTTTAACCTCAGGTGGCATATAATTTTCATCGTGTTTTGCTAAAATTTTATCAGCAATAAATAAATTTTTATCCTCTAAAAATCCCTCTGCTACTACTCCCTTTTCTTCTTGAAATAAATTTGGAACGGACCCGGCAAAAATAACATTAATTTCACTTTTAAAATCTGTGATTACAAATAAAATTTTTTCATTATCTAGAGTTACAGAATTTTTTTTAACCATCCCTCCTACTCTAATTTTTTTAGTTATATTCTCCGAAGATTGCTTGATTTCAGTTGGTGATTTAAAATACACAACATCATCCTCTAATAGTTTTAGAATTATATAAATACTTAAAATGATTGTAGTTAGAACAGAAATTATAAATACAATTCTTAATCTAACTTTTTTACCATACATTAATCTAAATTAGATTTTGTGAGCAACTGTTCTTACAAATGTTCTATTTGTTGATTGTTTGTGAGCTAAAATAACTTGGTCTGAATTTAAAGATTCATATTTTTTTGCAAATTTAGCTTTTTCTTTAATTAATTGCTTACTTGTTACTTTATATAAAATCAGGAAATTGAATAGTGTGAATGCGAATGCTGACCAAACATAAAGTCCGTTTCCGTTCATAATAAATAAATCTAAATTCATATCCTATTTAAACCTTTGTTTTTAACTTTTATCAACTCCACATTATATTTCATTAAAAAAATTAGCACAGAAAATAGTGCAAATGCCGCAGTCATCAAAAATAATGGTATTAACATAGAAGAATGTATAGTGCTTTCTGATAAAACATTAATCGATGAGGGTTGATGTAAAGTTGCCCACCAATCTACAGAATATTTGATAATTGGAACATTAATCACACCTATAATTGAAATATATGATGAGATTTTAACTGCCTTGTTCTTTTCAAAAAGTTTCCAGGATAATAAGTATAAAAAATAGAATAAAAATAATACCAACATAGAAGTTATTCTAGGATCCCAAGCCCACCAAGTACCCCATGTTGGCTTGCCCCAAATTGAGCCTGTAACCAAGGCTATTAAGTTAAAAATAAATCCTGATGGAGCTAAACTTTTTGATATTAGTACAAAGTTTTTATTTTTAAAAATTATAACTCCAAGAGATAAAAAAGCTATCATTGAAAAAATCCCAAGGGAAATCCACGCTGACGGAACGTGTACATACATAATTCTTACAGAGTCACTTTGTAGATAATCTTGAGGAGATAATATTAACGCCTCAAATAGACCTACTGACAAAAAAATTATAAATAATATAAATATTAAATTTCTAAATTTAGATGAAATTAATACTTTTTTAGTTTTCTCAGTGATTATAGATAACATTTTTTTTATTTATATAACGTGAAAATAAACTGATCAAGAATGTTGAGGGAGATAATTGAAGGGAAACGTTAACACCCTTGATCAGTTTAATTATTTATAGAATAATCATTTGTCTAAGTTTTGAGAGAAATGTGTTGAAAAAGTGACTATTAATTTGAGGGCTTGAAGTAAGTTGAGCCTTTTTTCCCTGAGAAGATCTCATTAATTAAAGGATGTTTAATTGGCTCACCCGAGTCGTCTTTAATAAGGTTCTGTTCTGATACATAGGCCTCATAAGTAATGTCATCGTTTTCAGCAAGTAAATGATAAAAAGGCTGATCCTTTCTAGGTCTTACATTTTTAGGTATAGACTCGTACCATTCCTCAGAATTATTAAATTCAAAATCGACGTCATAAATAACACCTCTGAAATCAAAGTGTTTATGCTTGACAACATCGCCTATTGAGAATTTTGCTTTTTGAATAGTCACTACTTAAATATGTGTATTCTTAAAAAAAAATCAATAAAAAAAATATTAAATTTATACATATCTGGTAAGATGAAACTGTGAATAAGTCTTTAATAAAATTCATTACTGATTTCGGGCCTTTAGTAATATTTTTTGGTTTTTATTATAAAAGTGGAAAAAATCTGCAAGTAGCTATACCACCTTTGATTATTGCGACAATAATTTCTGTGTTCATAATTTGGATATTAGAAAAAAAAATACCTTTTGTTCCTCTTTTAGGTGGAGCATTAATAACATTTTTTGGTGGTCTCACAATTTATTTCAAAGACCCCATCTTTATATATATGAAGCCTACGATAATAAATATAATATTTGCTCTTGCTCTGTACTTTGGAAAATATTTTACTCAAGAACCAATTTTAAAAAAAATTTTAGGTAAAACCATGCCACTAAACGATGTAGGATGGGGGAAACTTAACACTAGGTGGATGTTTTTTTTCATTTTTTTAGCAATATTAAATGAGTTTATTTGGAGAACGCAATCAGAGGAATTTTGGGTAAACTTTAAAGTATGGGGAATGTTGCCAATTACAATAATATTCACAGCATTTCAAATTCCTTTAATAAATAAATATAAATTAAATGAATAAAGATTTAAAACTTGTAGTCGATAATTCTTTCAAAAAAAAAGAGAATAAACTTTTTTTTGAAAAAGAAGAATTAAAAATTATTTTGGATTTATATGCTAAAATGGTTTCAAAGGGATCTTGGAAAGATTATGGTCTTCAAATTTCATCTAAAAGAGTAAGTTTTAGCGTTTTTAAGAATGCTGCTGAAAATGCTGTTTATAATATTAGTAAAAACTTCAAGCCTTCTAATAAAAATCTTAAATATTTAATTACAGATAATAGAAACCGTATAATAAATAATTCTAGTAACTTGGAAAAATTATTAAAAGATATAGATTGGAAAAAAATTTAGTTTATCTTCTTTGACCAAAAAGTCTTAATAACATTATAAACAGATTAATGAAATCAAGATAAAGCGTTAAAGCTCCCATTATTGCTTTTTTGCCAGAAATTTCAATTGTATCACTTGCCGAATACATATTCTTAATTTTCTGAGTGTCATAGGCGGTCAAACCTACAAATATTAGAACACCCAATATTGATACAACAAAATACATCATCGCAGATTTTAAAAATATATTAACTAATGAAGCGATAATTATTCCAATTAGACCCATCATTAAAAATGAACCTAATTTTGTTAAATCTCTTTTAGTTGTATATCCGTAAATACTCATTGCTCCGAATGTTGCTGAGGTGATGAAGAATACTCTTGCTACACTTACTCCTGTGTAAACTAAAAGTATCCAAGACAAAGATAATCCCATTAATGAAGCAAATATCCAAAATACAGTTTGTGCCTTAGCTGAACTCATTTTATTAATTCCAAAGCTCATATAAAAAACAATACCAAGTGGAGCTAGCATAATTAACCATTTCAAACCTGAATTAAATATAGCATTCCCAAAACTTGTAAGCCCTGTGATCATACCAGTACTGTCTGTAACTACTGACATTTTAAATGATAAAAGTGAAATTATACCTGTCAAAAGAACTCCAGTTGCCATGTAGTTATAGACCTTCAACATGTAAGATCTTAAACCTGCATCCCAAACTACGTTCTTTTTAACACTTGTTGCTTCAAAAATGTTTTGTCTATTAAAATCCATAAGTATAATATAATTATTTTAAACTTATATTCAATGGTCAAAACTGACTGAGATTATTAAAAAATTTATGAATTTTAAAAAACTAGGTAATACAGATATAGACGTTAGTACAATTTGTCTCGGTACTATGACGTGGGGGGAGCAAAATTCGGAAAAAGATGCATTTGAGCAAATGGATTATGCTTTTGAACAAAATGTAAATTTTTGGGATACTGCTGAAATATACGCAATACCTCCTAAAGAAAGCACTTACGGCAAAACAGAGGAAATAATAGGTAATTGGTTTACGAAAACAAAAAAAAGAAACAGGATAGTACTTGCAACTAAAGTATCTGGTCCTGGACCAGGTTGGATTAGAGGCGGCGGAAATCAATATGATGAAAAAAATTTAAATGAAGCTGTTGATAATAGCCTTAAAAGATTAAAAACTGATTATATCGACTTATATCAATTACATTGGCCTGAAAGAAAAACAAATTTTTTTGGAAGACTAGGTTATGAACATAAAGATGATAATGATTGGAATAAATTTGAAGATATTCTTAACTCTTTAGATAAAATAATTAAAAGCGGTAAAATTAGATATATCGGCCTTTCAAATGAAACAGCATGGGGATTGTCAAAATTTTTAGAAATTTCAAAGTTAAAGAAACTTCCTCGAATGATGTCTGTTCAAAATCCTTATAGTCTTTTGAATAGATCTTATGAAGTAGGATTAGCGGAAATTTCAGTAAGAGAAAGAAGTGGTCTTTTAGCTTATTCACCCCTTGCGTTTGGTTATTTAACTGGGAAATATAGAAATGGAGAATTGCCAAAAAATTCTAGGATGCACTTATTTGGAGACAAATTTTCAAGATATAAAACTGAAAATGGCCAATTAGCCATAGAAAAATACTTCGATATTTCAAAAAAGTACAATTTGGATTTATCCCAAATGAGTTTAAAATTTTGCGAATTACAGCCGTTCATAACCAGTGTAATAATCGGCGCAACAACTATGGAGCAGTTGAAAACTGATATAGAAAGTGTAAATATAAATCTTAATAACGAGATAATTGATGAAATTAATGAAGTACAAAAACTGTATCCAAATCCATGTCCATAATTAAAAAAACAATTATTCTATTAATTCTTATTCTGGGTTTTGCCTCATCGAATGCACAAGAAATAAAAAAAATTGGTAAATTTAAAGATTGGGAAACAATAGTTGTGACAGATGAAACTGCAAAATTATGTTTTGCTCAGTCTAAGCCAGTTTTGCAATCTCCAAAAAATAATGTGAGAGAAGCAAGACTTTTTATAAGTTTTAGACCTTCTGAAAAAATTTCAGACGAGGTAAGTATTACTTCAGGGTACGAGTACAATGTGCAAAATACAATACTAGCGAAATCAGGTAAAAATAAAATTAAGTTCGATATATCCAAAGATAATTTTGCTTGGATCGCTAACAATAAAGTTGAAAAAAAAATGATTAATGTAATGAAAAAAGGATCACGAATAATGATCACAGGTTATAACAAATCTGGTTCTCAAACAATTGATCACTACTCACTGATGGGTTTTACAAAAGCATACAATAGCGCAAAAAAAAATTGTAGCTAATGAACACCAAATAACGTCCTAATGAAAAAAATAGTTTTAGCTTACTCTGGTGGTTTAGACACATCTATTATTCTTAAATGGTTACAAGAAAATTATAAAGCTGAGGTGATTGCTTATACAGCTAATATTGGCCAGGAAATGGATAAAAAAAAGATTATTAGAAACGCAAAAAAACTAGGTGTTAAAAAAATAATAATTAAAAATCTTAAAAATATTTTTGTAAAAGATTACGTATTTCCAATGATTAGAGGTCATGCGATTTATGAGGGAGTTTATTTGCTAGGTACATCTATTGCCAGACCATTAATTGCAAAAGATCAAATTCAAGTTGCAAAAAAATTCAAAGCATTTGCAGTTTCGCATGGTGCGACCGGTAAAGGAAATGATCAAGTAAGATTTGAATTAGGATATCATTACTTTGGTCCAAAAATAAAGATTATAGCACCGTGGAGAATTTGGAAATTAAAATCAAGAACTGATTTAATCAAATATGCAATAAAACATAACATTTCAATTCCAAAGGACAAAAAAGGAGCACCACCATTTTCAGTAGATGAAAACTTATTTCATACATCAACCGAGGGTAAAGTTTTAGAAAATCCAAAAAATTCGGCTCCTGAATTTATATTTCAAAGAACAATTTCGCCTGAAAAAGCACCTAATAAACCTACTTATGTTACAATTGGATTTAAAAACAGTGATCCAATTAGTATTAATGGGAAGAAGTTAACTCCAGAAAAAATTTTAGAAAAACTAAATCATCTCGGTGGAAAAAATGGAGTTGGAAGAGTTGATCTAGTTGAAAACAGATTTATCGGAATTAAATCAAGAGGGGTTTATGAAACTCCTGGAGGAACATTGCTTTTAATTGCTCATAGAGCAATGGAGTCTGTAACACTAGATAAGGAAACTATGCATAAAAAAGATTCGATAATGCCAAGATATGCAGAATTAATTTACAATGGTTACTGGTTTTCAAAAGAAAGATTCAAATTACAAAAAATTGTGGATCTAAAAAGAAACAAGGTAAATGGAAATATTAAGTTAAAACTTTATAAAGGAAATGTTTCAATTCAGTCAAGAATGACTACTAGTAGTGCTTATTCAATGAAAAAAGTTTCTTTTGAAGAAAATAAAACTTTTAATAAATCCAATGTTGAAAGATTTATCAATTTCCACAAAAAAAAATTAAAATAAAGAAATATGAATTTTGAAGCCTCAAGAGCGAAAGCTATAGATAGATTAAATCATTTTGTTGAGAAAAATCTTTCTGATTATTCAAAGCTGAGAAATTTTGATTTTGGCCCTGATAAACGAGATAATGTATCGTGTTTATCACCTTATGTTACACATGGCGTTCTTAATGAAATTGAAATTATAAAAAAATCACTTGAGAAGTTTTCTTTTTCAAAAAATGAAAAGTTTATACAGGAAGTACTTTGGAGAACTTACTGGAAAGGATGGTTAGAGTTAAGACCTAATGTTTGGAGTGACTATTTAATTGATTTAAGAAATATTAAAGAAAAATATAAAGATGACAAAAATTATCAAAATGCAATAGAAGGTAAAACAAATATTGATTGTTTTAATGAATGGGTAGATGAGTTAAAAAATAATAACTACCTCCACAATCACACTAGAATGTGGTTTGCTAGTATTTGGATTTTTACACTTGATTTACCTTGGCAACTTGGTGCTGAATTTTTTATGCAACACCTTTTTGATGGAGATGCTGCATCAAATACTCTTGGATGGAGATGGGTTGCAGGAGTTCAAACACAAGGAAAACATTATCTAGCAAGTGAATGGAATATTAAAAAATTCACGAACTACAGATTTAAAAATGTTAAATTAAATGAAAATGCTCCTCCAAAAATTTCTGAAAAAACTTATTCAATAATAAAACAAGATTTTAAAAATTCTGAAAATATTGAACCAACTAATTTACTTATTTTTGATAATAATCTCTCTTTCGAATTCACAGACTTTAAAAATAGTAAATTTAAAAAAATATATTTAGTCTCTAACAAAAATGAAAACAGATCAATCAAACTCAATGAAAAAGTATCAAAATTTAAGTACCTTCTATTTGAAGATCAAGAAAAAAGATTAAAAGACCAATCAATTGATTGCGAAATAATTGATATAAGCCAAATTAAAAAAATTGATGAAAAAAATATCGGATTGTATCCAACTGTTGGGGAAAACCTCGATTATCTTAATTTAAATAATTTAAAAATAAATTTTCTATATAGAAAACTTGATCAATATTCTTGGCAATATTGCAATAAAGGTTTTTTTAATTTTAAAAATTATATTCCCAAAATTATTTCAACCTTTACTTAATTTTTGTTAACTTTTATCTTGCAAGTTTTATGAAAATGTCACCCATACCAGCATCTAGTTCCTCTAGGGGTGTATTATTTCTTAATTCACAGTACCGGCCAGTAATTTGATGATTTTTGACTAAATCAATATCATCATTTTTACATGTTCTTCCATTATGTAATAATCCTATAACTATTCTATTATTTAGATTATAAACTTGATCGCTATTGATTTTTTTGCCATCACAAAAATATTCTTTATTTACTCGATTTGGAAAATCATTTTTGTTGCAAGGGTTTTTAATTGTTATGACGTAAAATTCTCTCAAGCCATCTATAAATTTATATTTCATTTTTTGAACTTCTGAATATTTCATGATATCGCAAGAACAAGGCACACAGCACCTATAATAGTTACCGCAAATTTTTTTTTTTGTTTTACTTTCTTTTACAAACAGAAACTCTGAATCGCTTTCCGGATCAATTAATGATCCGGAAACAGCGCAATATAATTTATTAAACTCAATAAAATCTTTATAAGTAATTTTTTTATCTATGATATATTTAAAAAATTTAGGTCCGGCAGCATTTCTGTTTTTGTCAGGAAATATCCTAGACCAGTCAGTTATTAATTCTTTGTGGTAATTTTTTTCCTCCGCAACTAATTCGACTGGAAAAAAAACTGCAAAAATTAAAAAAAATTTTAGTAAAATATTTTTCATTTTTGTTTTATTGTAATTGTTTGATTAAGTTTAATTTTATCTATAAAAACTTTTTTTCCATTAGTCCATTTGACTTCTACCTTAAAATCTTTTTCATTTTTTCTAATTCCATAATGTGCCACAGGTTCCATTTGGCATAAATAACCAGACCCAGCATCTATTGTTTTTGAGTGCTTTCTTTGATTAGACATTAGCGTTACAGTTGCTCCCCTAGCAGGTGCTCCAAATTTATTGATGGGCTTTATCCTCAAATATTTACTATTTTTTTCTACTTTTGCTTTATACAATGTCAAAGGTTGTGCTTCACTCTCCCCGTGAGAAATCAATAATTCTAAAATCCCATCATTATCAATATCTGCTACCGCTGCTCCAGTACCATATCCCTCAATCTCAAGTGCCGTTTTTAATTTTATTTCCTCAAATTTTCCATTTTCATTTATTCTTAATAATTTGTTTGGTTCTGCGATATTGTTCATAAAAACTTCATCAAAACCGTCGTTGTCAAAATCAGCGGAGATAATTGTTCTTATTCTAGATGGTCTATCGAAAGCTTTGTTTCCTATGTCCTTAAATTCGTTATTTTCTAAAACGTATGCTCTATGATATCCGTTCCAATTACCACTTAAAATATCTAATCTTCCTCTATAATAGATATCAGATAATGCAGTTCCCCTTCCATTCTGTATTACATCATCAACTCTGTAATCAAATGCAACATCCTCAAATTTACCATCATTATTTTTTAAAAGAAAGTTAGCGCCTCTTTCATTTGCTGCAAATATGTCAGCTCTATCTGTTAATATATGTCCTGATACTACTGCTCTTCCACCAGTAACTTTATCCAAATTTAAGGTTTTTGCTTTATCTGTTATTGTGTTATTTTCAATTTCATAGAATCTAGTTGGTCCTCCATAATTAGCTACATAGATACCGTATTCACCATCACCCTTTCTATCAACACAAACTACAGATCTACCTGCTGTTAAGTTTAAATTTTCTATATTTTTTTTTAACTCAAATAAGTCAAAATAATTATTGTTACTTTTATCGATTATTCTATCAGAGTATTTTTTTGTTCCACTATAGGTGTCTGTATTTAAAAAATAAATTTCCTCAAAACCATCTTTATCTATATCACAAGCTGCAACACCAATAGTTTTTCTATCTCGATCTAAAAAAACGTCCTCTTGGATTATGTTTTTTAATTTTCCATCAATGTAACCTAAAGCTAAGTTTGGATAACCAAAACCTGTGACTATAAACTCATTATTTCCATCTGCATTAATATCCGTAACCGAAACCCCATAACTAAGCCTGCTTTCATTAATCGTTATAATATTTGAAATATCTTTAAAAAATTCTGCACGAGAACTGTTAGTTGTTAATATTAAAGAAAAAATAATCAAAAATTTATATAAATAATTTACCTTTTTGATGAACATCTTTTAGAGCAATATTTAACTTTGTCCCAGTTCAGCTTCCATTTTTTTCTCCATTTAAAGGGCCTTTCACAAACTGGGCACAACTTAGTTGGTAGGTTTTGTTTTTTCATTAAGTTGGTGTTTGTTTTTTAAAAATAAAAAATAAGCTACAAATTCATAAGCGTAATGAAATAAGATAAAAAAAGGTTTAAAACTCAAAATTTTTGCTAAAAAATTATATTTTGGTATTTTTGACCAGATAATTATAAATGCTTTAGCTCCTCCAATAACTTGTCCATTGTCAATCACATGCAATCTCCTTAGAAGTTCTTCCTTAGATTTTGATGTTAAGTCAACTGCTTGTTGATTGTTTGTAATATCAACCCATTCTAAATTCTCATCAGAATTTTTTTTGTAGTGATCAATTTCTAGTTTACAAATATTACAAGAGTTATTAAAAAAAACTTTAACTGGCATTAGTATTTTCCTTTATAAATTTATCTGCTGCAGCTAGAATAACTTTTTTTCTTTGGGCATTCATCTTGTCATATATTCTTACCATCATTGATAATCTTGGATTTTTTAAAAAAAAGGATCTATTCTTATTTATAAATCTCCAGTAAAGACCATCCATAATATTGCACCATTCACCTTTTTTAAAATCCATCATTTTAAGAAAATAACTTGATCCACAAATGTAAGGTTTGGTGGCAAAAATTCCTCCATCACTAAATAATCCCATTCCATAAACGTTTGGAGACATTACCCAATCAGATGAATCAACAAACATTTCCATAAACCATTTGTAAACATATATTGGTTTAATCTCACATAAATTCATAATATTTGATAAAATCATTAATCTTTCTATATGGTGTGACCAACCGTGATCATTTGCATTTTTGATCGCATAATCCAGAGGTGGAAGACCTGTGTTTCCTTTGTACCAAGTAGGTTTCATTTTACGATTATGTTTAAAAAAATTACCAGTTTCTAATCTGTTATAAAAATTTTGATAAATTCCTCTCATAAATTCTCTCCAGCCAATTACTTGTCTTATATAACCCTCTAAAGAATTTATTCTAATCTTTTTCCTTTTATGACTATCTAAAATTTTCTCTATAATTATTTCTGGAGTTATTAAACCCAAATTTATGTAGGGGCTAAGAGCACTATGGAATAATATATTATTATTTTGATCAACAGCGTCCTCATAATCTCCAAATAAATTAGATTTTTCTTTTATAAAAAAATCTAATAATTTTAGAACTTCTTTATATTCAGTCGCAAACCAAAAATTTTCTGTTGAACCAGGGTGTGTTGCAAATTTTTTTTCTATAATACTTTTCAGTTTTTTTGTGTGAACTGTTTGATTGATTTTAGGAAATGAGGGAACTTTAGTTCCTTTAGGCAGTTTCTTTCTATTATCTTCATCAAAGCTCCATTTACCACCAACAGGATCTACGCCATTCATTAAGATGTTCATTTTTCTTCTCGTTTCTTTATAAAAAACTGCCATGAATGGTTTTTTTGATTTAGATAAATATTTTTTAAAATCATCTCTAGTATTAAGAAACATCGGAGATGTAATTATATTGAGCTTTATTTTATTTTTCTTTGAAAAATCTATAATTTTTTTTTCAAATGGTTTGTCTTCAATTTCAAAACACGAAATTTCATTGATTTTATTCTTTTTTGAAATTTTTTTTATTTTTAAAAGATAATCATCTTTAAAAGTTGAATCCTCAATTTTAAAATAAGTAATTTTAAAGCTATTTTTTTTTAAATTTTCATAAAATGATCTCATTGATGAAAGAAACAAAAGGATTTTAAGTTTGTGATGTTTTTCATAGGTGCATAAACCGTTATCTTCTGCCATAAAAAAAAGATGGTCTTTTTTGAAGCGGTTTAGGTATTTTAATGGAAATAATTGATTTCCAAGTATAATAAATAATTTCATAATTTATTTATAAATACTATTATACGATATGTCAGGAAAATATTTAATTTTTGGTGCGACAGGTTCTATCGGTTCAAACTTAGCCAAATTAATGGTTGGCAAAAATCATGATGTTCAACTCATAGGTCGGGATGAAAACGGTCTAAATGCATTATCATCTGAGCTGAACTGTAAATACAGTGTCGTTGATGTTTTAGACGAACAATCTGTTAAAAATTTAAAAAATGAATTTGAGGGACAGGAAATTGCTGGTATTGCATATTGTGTTGGCTCTATTGATCTTAAACCTGTTCGAGCAGTTAAAAAAGATGATTTTATGAAATGTTTTGATTTAAATTTTTTTCCAATAGTTGAGACTGTTAAAAACTTTCAGGACAATTTAAAAAAAAATAAGGGCTCTATAGTTATGTTTTCAACAGTCGCTGTTCAAAGAGGATTTACAAATCATAGTATTATTGCGTCAGTGAAAGGTGCTATCGAAGGACTAACAGTATCTTTGGCGGCCGAGTTTGCTCCCAATATTAGAGTTAATTGTATTGCTCCTAGTTTAACTAAATCAAAAATAGCCGACCCAATATTAAAAAATAAATTAATTGCAGAAGGCGTAGCAAAAGCTCACCCGATGAAAAGAGTGGGCGAAGGCAAAGATGCTGCCGCAATGGCACAATTTTTATTATCTGAAGACAGTTCGTGGATAACTGGGCAGATAATAGGTGTAGATGGTGGAAGATCAAAATTATCATAATATATTTTAATTTTTTTGTATTAGTGTAATGTTATTTATTAATAAACTTGATTGTGAACAAAATTTCCACAGAAGAATTATTTAAGATTGCTTATAATCATTTACAAAATAAAAATTACTCTAAATCGATTGAGCTATTTAATAAGATCCTATCTCATTTCCCCGAAAATTTATCAGTTTTAAGAAATTTATTACACGCGTATGCTTTTTCTGGAGACTTTCAAAACGCAGAAAATACGATCAAGAAAGTTTTAAAACTAAATGAAAAAGAGCCTTATGCTTACCAGTTTTACGCATCAATTTTGAAAAATCAGGACAAAATTTACGAGATGGTTAATTTAATTGAGGAAGGTTTAAGCAAAAATTTAATGAATCCTAAGTGGAGATATCAAAAAGAATTATTGTTTCCAGTAATTGTAAAAGACAACAATGAAATTGATAAATTTAGAAAAAAAATAAACGACTGTTACGATCAAATTATAGAAAATAGCGAACAACTAAATTATGACGATGATCAAATAATTCAAACACCTCACTATGAATCTTCTTATAATCAACATGACAATCTTGAATTAAATATCAAAAGCGTAAAAGCTTTAAGAAAAATTTATAAAGAATTAAGTGAAAATTGTGTTGTTGAAAGAAAAGAAAATGAAAAAGTAAAAATAGGTTTTATATCAGAATTTTTTACCAACCATACGATTGGTAGATTATTTAAGAATATTATTTTTAGTCTTGACCAGTCAAAATTTAATATATTTGTACTCCACTCAAAAAAAACAAAGAGCAGTGATCTTTTTAATGAATTTATTGAAAAAGAAAAAAACGGTTTTTTAAAAAACATTCGACTTCCAGAAAAATTAAGTGAAAAAATTAGTTTTTTTAAAAAAGAAAAATTTAATATTTTATTTTATCCAGATATCGGTATGTCAATTGAAATGTACTATCTGTCTCTAATCAGACTTGCCAAATATCAAATAATGTCATGGGGTCATCCTGAAACAACAGGTAGTGAAAGTATAGATTTTTTTCTATGTTCCAAGAGTTTAATTACAAATGAAACTTCAAAAAGTTACTCGGAAAAACTGTTGTTAATGGAACACCTACCAATGATTTATGAAATGCCTAAAATAAAACAAAAATTAAAAGATGTTGAATTAGTTAAAAAAAATTTTTACTCATGTCCACAAACGATGTTTAAATTTCATCCAGATTTTGATCATATTTTAGCTGAAATACTTAAAAAAGATAAAAAAGGAGTTTTGTATTTAATCAAAGATAATAATAAAGTTTACTTCAATAAATTAATTGAACGGTTTAAAAAAATTAAATCTTTTGATCTGGATAGAGTTATTTTTCTTGATCCACTTAGCAGAGATAATTACATAAACCACTTAGGAACATCGTCTGTATTATTAGATCCATTATATTTTGGTGCAGGTAACTCATTTCACGAATCAATGGTGTACGGAACACCAACGATTACAATGCCGACCAAATTTATAAAATCTAGGATCGTGAGTGCTGCTTATAAACAAATGGAGATCGAGAATCCCCCAGTAGTTAATAATAAAAAGGAGTATGTTGAGTTAGCAATCGACCTTGCAAATAAAGAAAATTTGTTGGAAATTAAAAAATATTATCAAAAGAGGGCTATTGAAAAACTATTCAATACTACAAAAGCAGGTGAGGAATTTAATCAAATACTTATTGGTTTAGACTAATGATCTTTTAAAACATTCTATTGTATTTTTTAATAAACAGGCGATTGTCATTGGTCCAACTCCGCCTGGAACTGGGGTTATTGCTTTTGCATGTTTTAAAACCTCATCAAAATCAACATCACCGACTATCCCCTCTTCAGTTTTATTAATCCCAACATCAATTATTATAGATCCTTTTTTAACCCAATCACCTTTCACAAGTTTTGGAATTCCAACTGCAACTACTAAAATATCTGCCTTTAGACATTCTTCTTTTAAATTTTTTGTTTTTGAGTGAGCAATTGTCACTGTACAATTTTCCTTCAGTAAAAGTTGTGTCATTGGTTTTCCATTTAAATTAGATCTACCTAAAACAACTGCTTTTTTTCCATTTAAATTTGGCTCTATTTTTTTTATTAACAAATGACATCCTTGTGGTGTACAAGGAATTGAGCTTTTATACCCAGACGACAAATTTCCTACATTGTTAGGGTGAAAACCATCTACATCTTTGTTTGGATCAATTGCATCTATAATTTTTTTGTTATCAATGTGTTTTGGAAGTGGCAACTGTACCAAAATGCCAGAGACATTTTCATCATTATTGAGTTCACTAATCTTTTCTAAAACAGTTTTTTCATCTACTGTATCGGAATACTTAATAATTTCTGATTTAAGACCAATTTCTAATGCTGATTTTTCTTTATTCCGTACATAAATTTTGCTTGGCGCATATTCACCTATAAGTATTACAGTTAAGCCTGGAACTCTATTAAATTTTTTTTTTAGATTATCTACTTCATTTTTTAAATTTGATCTTAAATCCGCAGCAGTTTTTTTTCCGTCTATTATAGTCATTTTAAATTAAAAAATTAATGGTGCTATATAAAGTTTCATACACATTTCTATAAACCATATCAACAAAAGAAGGATGACCGGCGATATATCGATAGCACCCAGATTAGGTAGAAAACCTCTAATCTTTCTTAAAAAAGGTTCTGTTAGTCTGTATGTAAAATCCAAAACTAAATAAACAAATCGATTTGTAGTATTTAAAACATTAAAAGCAACTAGCCAGCTAATTATAACGTTAGCTATAACAATATAAGAATATAATTTTAAGATTTGTAATGATAAATAGAATAGAGCTATCATTTTTTTTCGACGTAGATAGATTGACTTGGAAAAGCAAATGAAGCTTTATTTTTTTCAACTATCTGCTTTATTTCGATGGCTAATTTTTCTTTAACTTTTAGCCATTCATTCCAACTATTGGTTTTGGTGAAACATCTTACATACATATCTATCGAGCTATCTGAAAATTTATCCACTCTAACTGCGAGCCCTACTTTTTTATCGTAATCATCGTTTTCGTTAATATGTTTTTCGATTTGATCTCTTATATTTTTTAACTGATCAACCGTTGTGTCGTACTGCAAAGTAATTATCCAACTTATGAGCCAATTAGTTGTTTGACTTACATTAATAACGGCATTTTCTGCAAACTGAAAATTAGGAATTATAGCTAAAGATTTGTCAAATTTTCTAATAGTTGTTGATCTAAATCCTATTTTTTCAACAATTCCTTCAATTGTCCCCTCTACTAATATCCAATCACCCATTTTAAATCTTTTTTCAACAAGGACTAAAATCCCGGATATTAAATTTTTAAATAAGTCTTGTGCTCCTAGTGCAACAGCTACTCCAAAAAGGCCTAATCCAGCAATAATTGGTCCAATTTTTATTCCCCATAATTCAAGAACAGCGGCAGCACCTAATATAAAAATTAAAATTTTTAATGATTTAATTATCCATCCTATTAATTCTCTAGTGAGAATTTTATCTAATCCACTTAAAATATATGAAATTGGCTCAATTATTTGATGAATGATCCAAAACAATAAAATCGTTATTAAAGTTCTGTTAATAGTGTCTACAAAAGACCTAGTATCCTCTGCAAACGTCATATAATAACTTGCAAAGAAAAAACCTAAAACTATGGGTAAAAAACGCGCTGGTCCTACCATAGCTTTTACAAAAGTATCATCTAATTTGTTGGTTGTTCTTTTTGAGATGAGCTCTAATTTTTTTATTATTAATTTACTAATTAATCCCCTGAAAATTAGAAATATTAAAAAAATTCCTAATCCAATTAGTATCTGACCAATATCGATTCCTAAAATTCCTTTATCCCAAACGGAAAGAAATAAATTTTTTAAATTAATAAAAACTTCCATATTTTAAATTTTATATAATAAAAATTCCTCTTCGCCAGGGTTAAATAAAAATATTTTTTTCCATTTTACCACATTTAAAACCGACGAGGTTTTTTCTCCAATGCACATTAAGTTAGTATTCATCCAGTAGTCAACCAATTCATATTTTTTTATTAAGTTTAAAAAGCTTTTTGCGCTATTTTCAGAATAAACATATACTAAATTTGGCATATCTTTCTTTAAAGAGTCTAAAAATGATATATCTAAATTTTTGTTATGTTTGACAGTGTAGTTTATCAATCTCTTAACATTGTACCCTTCTGAAGTTAGCTCTTTATCTAAAGGAAATGATAAAACATCTCCACTTACATAGAGTATCTTGTTATCTTTAATTGACAAATTTTGTTGTACAAGTTCTTTCAAATTTCTGACATTGCCATCAGCTGCAATTACATTTTGGAAACCATTAGACCTCGCAGTTTTTTCTGTATGTGACCCAACACAAAAACATAAAATATTCTTTTTAATATTCTTTAAATTCAAAAATTTAATTGCATTAGAACTAGTAAAAATAATTGCATTATAATTATAATTTTTAATTTCATCATAATCTAATTTATTAATCTCTAATAAAGGCAAGTTTGAAACTTTAAAACCGTTAGATTTAAATTTTTGTATTAAATCTTTTGAATCTTGTAATTGACGAGTTAATAAAATGTGCATTTCAATTTTTATATTTGCCTTGAGATATTTTTTTTAAATAGTTTCCAACAATTGATCCAATTTCTAGTGATTTTCCAATTTTATTAGAATGTTCATAAAAATATCTATATTTTCCATCAACAGAAAATAGCTCAGCTTTTAAAATTAGTTTTTTTTTCTTAATCAATGAATAAATACCAACTGCTGTGCTGCAGTCACCTTTTAAAATTTTTAAAACTTTTCTCTCAGTCTTTGCTCTAATTTCTGTATTTTTGTCATTAACTTTTTCCAAAAGTTTATTAATTTTGTTATCATTTTTTCTCGATTGTAGAGAAATTATACCCTGACCTGCAGACGGGATGATCTTGTTACAATCAAATTCTTGTGTAATTAAACTAGTCATCTTTAAACTCTTTAAACCTGCCTTGGCTAAAATAATTGCATCATATTTTTTTTCGTAAATTTTTTTTATTCTACTATCAATATTTCCTCTTATAAGTTTAAATTTTAAATCTGGCCTCATCACTTTTAATTGAAATTCTCTTCTAAAAGAAGACGTACCAATAATGGAATTTTTTTTTAACTTTTCGAAAGACAAATTGTTTCTGCTTATAAGTACTTCTCTTGGAGAATTTCTTTTAAGAAATGTTTTTATGATCAAGCCTGGTGTTTCTTTATAAGGAATATCTTTTAATGAATGAACTGCTATATCAATCTTTTTGGCAATCAATTCCTTCTCAATATTCTTTACAAATTCTCCTTTGCCACCAATATCAGAAGTTCTGCGATTTAAAACTTTATCTCCCCTTGTAACAATTTTTTTTAACTCAATTTTTCCATTATAAAATTTTTTAATTTTTCTAATAGCAAGTTCTGCATATTTAACAGCTAATTTGCTTCCTCTTGCTCCTATGATTATTTTTTTTTTATTCATAATATTTAAATTTACCTATATTAATTAAATTATTTATGAAAAAAAAAATACTTATAATGGGCATAGAAACAAGCTGTGATGAGACTGCTGTTTCAATAATCCAGGATAATGGAACAAAACCACCAAAAATTTTGGCTAATATTGTATCAAGCCAGGAAGAGGTTCATAAGAAATTTGGGGGTGTGGTGCCTGAATTGGCGGCGAGAAGTCATTTAGAAAAAATCGAAATGATTACAAAAAAAGCTCTAAAAAAAAGCAGAGTAAAATTAAATAATATTGACGCAATATCTGCTACAGCAGGTCCTGGTTTAATCGTATGTTTATCTGTCGGTTTTAATTTTGCAAAATCATTATCACTAGCTTTAAAAAAACCATTAATCGCTGTAAATCATTTAGAAGGTCATGCATTAAGTCCTATGTTTAAAAGTAATATAAAATTTCCTTATTTACTTTTGCTTATTTCAGGTGGACATACTCAATATTTAGTTGTGAAAGGTTTGGGGAGATATAAGAGAATAGGCACTACAATTGATGATGCTTTAGGTGAAGCATTTGACAAGACTGCCAAGATATTAGGATTTGGATTTCCCGGTGGACCAAAAATTGAACAGTATGCAAAAAAAGGAAATCAAAGAAGGTATATTCTCCCAAAACCAATTATAAATAGAGGGGGTTGTAATCTATCTTTCGCAGGGCTTAAAACTGCAGTTTTTAGATCGTCCAAAATAATTAAAAATAAACAAGATAAGTATGATTTAGCGGCATCATTTCAAAAAACAATTTCAGATATTATTTACAAAAAAACAAAAGTAGCCATTAATGAATTTAAAAAAAGTTTTAATGGAAATAAGTTAATCGTTGCAGGCGGAGTAGCTGCAAATAAAGAAATAAGAAAAACGATAAGTAGAGTTTGTTTAGAAGAAAGATTTACAGCTATTTTCCCAGAGCTAAATCTATGTAGTGATAATGCTGCTATGATCGCAATTGTTGGATTAAAAAAATTTAAAAAAAAAGAGTTTAATAAACTAGATTTTTCTATAAATCCAAGATGGCAGCTAGATAAAAATGCTAAATTTCTTAAGGGTGCGGGTGTTCAATTATAAGTAAACATCTTCTGGATCTTTTTTATTAATATATTTTTCAAATACGATACTGTATGCATTTTCAATGTTATAGGTGAAAGATTTATTATCAAATAAGGGGTTGCTATCTTTAGAGGCTAGTAATTTATTTTTTAGTTGATTTAAATATTCTTGATTTTTTGCAATATGAACAGCTTTATCCACATATTCTTTTTCATTTTTGCTAACAAGTTCATTTAAGCCAGTTGTTTTTAATAGACTAGAAGCAACTCTGCTTTGAAAGGAGTCGCCTTCTAAAGTTAATATTGGTAACCCCGCCCAAATGGAGTCGCTACATGATGTATGGGCGTTATAAGGGAATGTATCAAGGAACAAATCTGCAAATTTAATTCTTGCAAGATGCTCCATTATTGGAACTTTGGTTCCAAAAATAATTCTTTTTGGATCTATTTTTTTTTTTTTGAATTCTATTTTTAAATTTTGTATAGCATCATTGTTATCAGACAATAGCCATAAAACACTTTTTGGGACCTGGTTTAATATCTCTGCCCATAAGTTCAAAATATTAGGTAAAATTTTTTTAATAGTATTAAAGCAACAAAATATAAAATCATCCTTTGGTAAATTTAAAATTTGTTTCGTAAATTTTTTTTCTGATATTACTCTGTCTTTTTCGCTCGGTTGATAAGAATGAGGCAAATAAATAATTTTTTCAGAAAAAAACTTTTTATTTTTTTCAGGTATTACTGTTTTATCAGCTATTATATAATCTATTTTGTCTGATCCGGATGTGCCTGGATAACCTAAAAAGTTTATTTGTATAGGTGCCAATTTTTTTTGAAAAATTCCAAATTTTCCCTCGTGTCCTCCCGTGTGAGCCATGAGGTCTATGGCAATATGTATTTTTAAATTTTTAGATAAAGATATTATTTCTTCATTTGACATATTAGATACATCATAAAATTTAGTGAAAGCTTTTTTTATTCTTGAATGAAAAATATCATTTTCTTCATGTCTCTTACCTAAGTAAAAACCAAAAATTTCATATTTAGATTTATCATGAGTCTCTAACATTTTAACTATTAAGTGACCAATAGGGTGGTCTCTAAAATCAGCTGAAAAATATCCTATTTTTATTTTTGTATTTTTTTCTAAAATTTGAGCCTCAAAGCTACTATTGCTTTCATCAAATTGATCGATCCATATTTTGCTTGCCTTAAAAAGTAGTTCAGAGGAGTCAAATACCGTTGATAATAACATTGGGCTAGCAATTTTTTTATCTTCTAATATTTTGTTTTTTAAATCATTTAAATCTCTATCTAGATTATTCCAATCGCAATTTAATAACTTATCTTGAACAACATTCCCTAAAACATATGGATATTCTGGATCAATCATTAGTATAGTTTTATAAGTGTTTATGGACGAAGTGTTCATCCCTAGTTCTGAAAAAATTTGCGCTTTTTTATAGTAAAGTTCTGTTTCTTTAGGATGGTATGGAATAACTTTTTCTAAAAATTTTAAGTACTCTTTTTTCATGTTCATTTTTGAGAGAATTGAGAGTTTGCTTTTTATGGTTAGTAGGTCTTCAGGTTTTAAATTTAAAGCCTCATTTATATTTTTAAGTGACTTATCATATATGCCTTTTTGATAAAAAATTTCGCTAAGCGTATAATAAGTTTCAAAAAAATCTGGTCTTAGATTTAATGCTTTATTCAAATAATTAATAGCTTCGTCAAATTTTCCTATTCTTGAAAGTGCATTTCCAAGATTATTTAAACCATCAACAAATTTTGGATTAATTTTTACTGCCTTCTCCCATTGAACTATAGCCTTTTCATAATTTTTTAGATTAAAAAATACAAAGCCATAAATGTGTAGAAACTCCACATTTTCATCAAAATGTTTTTTTATATCATCGCACTTTATTTCGGCCTCTTTAAATTTCTTAATTTTTATTAAGTTTAATATTTCAGTAATTTTATCTCTCATATTTTTTCATTTTAATGTAAATTTAAATAAAAAAAAACTATTCTAAATGAATTACTGGTTAATTAAATCAGAACCTGACGTTTGGTCTATTGATCAACAAATTAAAGCTGGAGCTAAAGGTGCAATTTGGGATGGAGTAAGAAATTATCAAGCTGCTAAAAATTTAAGAAATATGAAAGCTGGTGATCTTTGTTTTTTTTATCATTCTAATGTGGGTAAAGAAATTGTTGGTATTGTAAAAGTCATAAAGGAAGCCTTTATTGACCCGACAGATAAAATGAAAAAATTTGTAGCAGTGAGAGTTGAGTTTAAAAAAAAATTTAAAAATCCAGTAAGTTTAGAAAATATAAAGAAAATTGAGCATCTAAATCAATTACCCCTCATAAAACAAAGCAGATTATCAGTAATGCCTATTGACTCTAAAAGCTGGAAGATTTTAAATAATATGGGTAATATAAAAATAAATTATGGCAAAAAAATCAAAAAAAAGAAAAACTAAGCGAAAAACAAATAAAAAATATAGATCTAAGTCTAAATCTAGAAAAATTAAAAGATATAAAAAAAGAGTTAAGAAATTAAAATCGAAAGATAACAAATCATCAGAAAAAATTTATAAGGTTAAGTCTGAATGGTTAAAAAAGGCTTTAGTTAGTAAAACTATCTACGAAAAAAAGTATAGTCAATCTATAAAAGATAACGACGGATTTTGGAGAAAAGAAGGAAAAAGAGTTACGTGGATTAAGCCATACACTAAAATTAAAGATGTTAAATATAGTAGTTCAGATGTAAACATTAAATGGTTTTACGATGGCACTCTAAATGCATCAGCTAATTGCATAGATAGACATTTAAAAAATAATAAAGATAAAACTGCAATTATGTGGGTCGGTGATGATCCAAAAGTTCAAAAAAAAATTACATACAAACAGTTACATAATGAGGTTTGTAAAATTGCAAATGGATTAAAAGAAATTGGTGTTCAAAAAGGTGATAGAATTACTATTTATTTAACAATGATACCAGAGCTGGCTTACACGATGTTAGCATGTGCAAGAATTGGCGCTATTCATTCAATAATATTTGGTGGTTTCTCTCCTGATAGTATTGCCGGACGTATAAATGATTGTGAGTCCGATTACGTAGTTACGGCTGACGAGGGAATTAGGGGTGGTAAAACAATACCTTTAAAATCAATTACGGATGAAGCTTTAATGAGTTGTCCCAATGTAAAAAAATGCGTTGTGGTCAAACGAACAGGTAATGATGTCAGCTGGGATAGTAGTCGAGATGTTTGGTATCATGACATTACTAAAAATGTTTCTACGTACTGCGAGCCTGAGGAAATGAATGCTGAAGATCCTCTTTTTATTTTGTACACATCAGGATCTACGGGAAAACCAAAAGGTGTTCTACATACAACAGGAGGTTATCTAGTTTATGCATCGATGACACATCAATACATTTTTAATTACAAGCCAAAAGATATTTATTGGTGTACAGCGGATATTGGCTGGGTAACAGGGCATAGTTACATAATATATGGACCACTCGCAAATGGTGCTACGACTTTAATGTTTGAAGGAATACCAACTTATCCTGACTCTTCAAGATGGTGGCAGATTGTTGATAAATATAAGGTTAATATATTTTACACAGCGCCAACCGCTATTAGAGCCTTGATGAGAGAAGGGGATAAACCTGTAAAGAAAACGTCAAGAAAAACACTTAAATTACTTGGCACAGTTGGTGAACCGATAAATCCAGAGGCATGGGAATGGTATTATAAAACTGTTGGTGACTCCAAATGCCCTATAGTTGATACTTGGTGGCAAACAGAAACTGGAGGAATTTTAATAAGTCCACAAACTGGTGCAATAGATCTAAAACCAGGGTCTGCGACTAAACCATTCTATGGGATCAAACCAGTTATCGTTGATAAAAATGGAAAAGTATTAAAAGGAGAAGCTCAAGGAAGATTATGTATCGCTCAATCATGGCCTGGACAAATGAGAACAGTTTATGGCGATCATAACAGATTTATTGAAACTTATTTTTCTCAATTTGATGGAAAGTATTTTACTGGAGATGGATGCAGAAGAGATAAAGATGGATATTATTGGATAACAGGTAGAGTTGATGATGTAATAATTGTATCTGGTCATAATCTAGGCACAGCTGAAATTGAAAGTGCATTCGTTGCACATCCAAAAGTAGCTGAGGCTGCAGTAGTTGGGTATCCTCATGATATAAAAGGTAACGGTCTTTATTGTTATGTCACTCTTAATGTAGGTGAAAAAGCAGATGGTGATTTAGAAAGAGAATTAAAGTTATGGGTTAGAAAACAGATAGGTCCAATTGCAACACCTGATTTAATACATTTTTCTCCTGGATTACCAAAAACCAGATCTGGAAAAATAATGAGAAGAATTTTAAGAAAGATTGCAGCAAACGAACATGATCAACTTGGTGATACAACAACTTTAGCTGACCCAAGTGTTGTACAAAGTTTAGTTGATGAGAGAAAAAATGTTTAAAACTTTATAAGTTTTATAAATTCATCTTTAATATTATCCCACTTAAGTATCATAGAGTTTAAAACAATTTTTCTGTCTAAAGTCTTTAATTCCTCTGCAATGGGAGCCCATTTATAAAGTGCTAGTGCACTAGGATTAAATGGAAGTGAGTTATAATACTTTTTCCAATCAATTTTTTCATATCTTTCAAAAAAAGTTTTTTTTCCGTGGGCTGCTATGTCTTCTGGCATACCGTTCTTAATTTCTTCGTCAATTATTGTTTCGTAAATTCTTTTAGACTTTTCAAAATCATTAAGATTAAAATTATTATGGATATAAGAAAATGTGAAGAATGTTAAATCTTGTAAAGAAATTATATAGATGTTCCATTTTGCTAAATTAATTGAATCAATAAAAACATCATTATCAAAATGTAAAACATATTTGGTACCCATTCTTGTTTTTAAATAATTGTACAAAGTTACTTGGGTAACCCAAGCAGATTTTTTTTGGATAAATTGTTCGAGATCCAAAAAATTTTTAATTTTTTTTTTAGGCAAAATTCCCTTGAACATTGCCAATAGATAGACCTTGAAATCCTCTAATTTTATATCTTTGAGATTGAATCTATATTTTAGAGTCATATGTATACTAAAAGTTGTAATATATTATAAAATAACAAAAAATACGAGAATTTTAGGGGTTCCAATATTTTTCATAATGAGTAATCTTTCGTCTTTTAACCTATAGGGAGGGAAAAAAATGTCAAAACAAGCACAACATTGGGAAAAGACTAGAGGCCTGCTTTTTGTAACGCTAGCTATCTGGTTCGTTTTCTCTATTGGCATCTTCCTCTTCGGTGCCGAAATGGAAGCATCATCTATTAAACCTTTTGGATATCCATTGTCATATTATATGACATGTCAGGGTTCTCTTGGAATTTTCGTAATACTAATTTTTTGGTTTGCGGGAAGACAAGAAAAGATTGATGAAGAGTTCGGCTTTTCTGAAAGAGAGGATGACTAATGTTTAAGGGTAATTTTATAAACAATCTCCCCAAGATTTATGGAACATACACCGGTGGTTTTATAGTTTTCATAATCTTGATGGCGATTGGAGAACAAGCTGGAATGTCTGCAAAAGTAATTGGAATTTGCTTTGTAGCATTTACAGTTTTAATTTATGCACTAATTGGTTACCTATCTCGTACAATTCAAGTTGATGCATATTATCTAGCTGGAAGACAAGTTCCAACAGTGTTCAACGGTATGGCGACAGCAGCAGACTGGATGTCTGGTGCTTCATTCGTTGCGATGGCTGGGGGAATTTACTTCAAAGGTTATGGTTATATGGCGCTACTTGTTGGTTGGACGGGTGGATACGTACTAGTTGCTTCGCTACTAGCACCATATTTAAGAAAATTTGGTTGTTACACAGTTCCAGATTTCATTGGAACTAGATATGGCGGAAACTTAGCTAGACTATCTGCGGTAATAGTCTTAACAGTTGCATCATTCACTTATGTGACAGCGCAGATTAATGCTACAGGAACAATTGCATCAGTTGCACTTGATATTCCTTTTAACATTGCTGTTTACGTAGGATTAGCAAGTATATTGATGTGTTCAATGCTTGGTGGAATGAGAGCGGTTACATGGACGCAAGTAGCTCAATACATTGTATTGATTATAGCTTACTTGATACCTGTATTCTGGATCAGTAACAAAATGGGTGCTGGAGTATTTCCACACTTAATGTTAGCAGATGAAGTTGCTAGAATCGCTGAGTTAGAAGCTCAGTTTGGTCTTGGCAGTGTTAAAAATTCTGCAGCTGATTTAAAACAGGTTCCTAAAGGACTATCTGGTATAACCAAAGCGCACGCTGAAGTTAACACTACACCTTGGAAATTTATTTCATTAGCGGTTTGTATGATGGCTGGAACAGCTTCATTGCCACACGTTATGATGAGATATTTTACTACTCCAAGTGTAAAAGCTGCTAGAAGATCAGTAGGTTGGTCACTATTCTTTATATTCCTACTTTATTCATCAGCTCCGATGTTAGCTACATTATCTAAACTATCGTTAATGGATCCAAACTTAGCAACAGGAATTATTGGTAAGTCAATTTCTGAAGTTCAAGCAATTGACTGGTATCAAAACTGGAACCAAGCAAACTTAATGTTTGTAAGCGACTTTAACGGAAATGGAACGCTCGAATTAAACGAGTTCTTCATGGGTGGTAAAGCCGTTGTATTGGCAACTCCAGAGATAGCAGGATTACCATATGTAATTTCTGGTCTAGTTGCTGCTGGAGGTATGGCTGCTGCCATGTCAACAGCTGACGGATTAGTGTTAGCGATATCTAATGCATTATCTCACGACATTTACTACAAGATGATTAACCCTAAAGCGGAAACAGCTAAAAGATTGTTGATCGCAAGGATATTACTTGTATTAATTGGTTTCGCTGGGGCAACAATTGCAGCTCTTGAAATTCAAGGTATCTTAGGTTCGGTTATCTGGGCTTTTGACTTTGCGATGTCAGGATTATTCTTCCCACTTGTACTAGGAGTATGGTGGAAGAGAGCAAATGCTCAAGGAGCAGTCGCGGGAATGCTAGGAGGACTAGTCGCTGGAACAGCATACTTAATTGCTGTAAGAAGTGGTTACCCTGGTTTCTTAGATATTACTCAGTTAACATTTGGTATAGTTGGATCAGTAGTAAGCTTAGTACTTATGATCGTAGTCAGCTTGGCAACTAAAGCGCCAGACGCTGCTACACAGAAAATGGTAGACGAAGTTCGTGTACCAAGTGGTAAAGCGATACTAGGAAGACAACACTAAATACTTAATTTTTAAGGGGCGAGAATTTATCGCCCCTTAACTTTTTTTCACACAGACATGTACGCAAACTTTCACCCAATGATTTATCTAATTGACTACGTCATGGGTATGATCATGTGGACTTTAATTGGTAGAGTTGCAATGAACATATTTCAAAGGGAAGACTCTAGTTTCTTCTTTATGAGAGTTTTTGTAAAATTAACCGATCCTTTTATAACAATGTTTAGGTTTATAACTCCATCCTTCATAATAAAACCTTTGGTTCCTTTATATGTTGCCTGGTTTTTCTACATGTTCAGATTTTATCTAATGCCTTACTTAATGGGTTATTCAGTAATGGGTATGCTCTCTTTTCCATTGGAAAGTGAAATTGCGTCTCAAATCTATCAAATATTTGGTAAAAAATAATTCAAAAAAAAAACAAAAATTGATACTAGTAAATAAGTATCAATGAAAAAAATAAAAATATCACCATCAATTTTATCCGCAGATTTTAGTCAGCTTGGACAAGAAATTAAAAATTTAGAGAATAGTGGGGCTGATATGATTCATGTAGATGTTATGGATGGTCACTTTGTACCAAATCTAACTATAGGTCCACCAGTAATAAAAGCTTTGAGGAAATATACTAATATTCCATTTGATGTACATTTAATGATCAATCCTGTTCACAAGTACATAAAAGATTATGCAGATAGTGGAGCGGATATAATCACAATACACCCAGAGGCAACATCTTCACTACAAGGGTCTATTGATGAAATAAAAAAATATAAAAAAAAAGTAGGTTTATCATTAAATCCAGATACAAAAATTGAAGTAATAGAAAAATATCTAGATCAAATTGATTTAGTTTTAGTAATGAGTGTTTTTCCAGGATTTGGAGGGCAAAAATTTATAAAAGATGTTCTTAAAAAAATTGAAAAAATAAGTGAAATCAAACATAAAAAAAATTTTCAATTTGATATTGAAGTCGACGGGGGAATAAATTTTTCAAATTTTAAAGAAGTGCTTGAAGCTGGTGCAAATGTTTTAGTTTCAGGTACAACAATTTTTAAAGAAAATAACGGAGATATAAAAAAAAATATAAATTTCTTTAAAAATATTTAAAAAATAATATGGGTTACAAAGAAAATTCTATAACTAATCCTTTTTTATATATTACAAAACAAATAAGAAAATTTTATTTAAACTCTGGTATTTACAATAAAAAAATTTCAAAGGTTTTGGATGGTGGGTTTGAATATGTTCCACATCTTAAAATATTTGATTGTATAGTAAAAGTTAGAGACAGAAGAAATAGAATCGAAGATTACAACATTGAGAGTATTTGGGAAAATAAGAACTTTTCGGAAAAGGATTTTAAAAAACTCCATAGTTTTTTTTGGTTATTCACTATTGATTTAAAATCTTCCAAAAAAATTACTAGATCTGTAATTTTTAATTGGATAAATTTAAATCAAAACTACAGTTTTAAAAGCTGGGAACTGGACACGCTCTCAAAAAGAATTATTTCTTGGATAGCAAATAGTAATAGTTTCTATCATGAAGGTGATGAGAATTTTAAATTAAATTTTGTAAATATTTTAAAAAAACAATTAAATCATTTAACGAATGAAATAGAAAATACTGAATTTGTTAATGATAAAATGATTGGATGTTCTGCAATCATTATGGGTGGTTTATGTTTTAAAAATCAAATGCATTATTTAAATATTGGATTTCAATTATTAAAAAAGATAATTAATTCAATTTTTGACAATGATGGTTTCCCGAAATCTAGAAATCCAAGACAAGTAATTTTTTATTTAAAATATTTTGTTTTTATAAGAGAATTATTAAAAGATTCTAATACTGATATACCAGAATATTTAAATGAAATTATTTTTTATCTTGGCCAATCATTCGATTTTTATTTCGAAGAGAGCGATTGTACGTTTTTATTTAATGGCAACCATAATTTAGATATTACTGGTTTCAAAAAATATCTTAAGGAACACGGTTATAAATTTAAAAATAAATTAAATAGTTTGGGTGGATATTCAATAATTAGAAATAAAAAAGACAGAATTATAGTAGATTTTGGACCCACACCAGAAAAAAGATATTCTGCTGACTACCAATCTGGTGCCTTGTCGTTTGAAATTTTTCACGAAAAAGAAAAATTGATTACAAATTGCGGTTATTTTCAGAATTATAATCATAAATTGAATATTTTATCTAAATCAACAGCTGCACATTCTACACTTTCAATTGATGATAGGTCTTCATGTAAATTTAAAAAAGATAAGTTAGGTTACTTTACTTTAGAAAATACTATGAAAATATCAAATAAGAAAGTTTATCACGATGATGAAACATGGGAAATACGAGGAACACATGATGGTTATTTAAAGGAATACGGTATTTTACATGAAAGAAATATAAAATTTTTTACAAAAGAATTTAAGTACATTGGAGAAGACATTATAATTTGTAAAAAGAATTTTAGAAAAGTTGGTTTTGATATAAGATTTCACTTGCTACCGGGCACGAATGCAATAAAGACACAAGATAAGCAGTCTATTTTATTGCAACTTAAAAAATCTGGTTGGAAATTTACTTGTAACCATAAAAATTTTGGTGTTGAAACAGGATTATATTTTGGCAAAAAGGACTCTTTCACTGAAAATAAGAATATTTATGTAAACGGGGAAATCACAAAAGAAAGAGAAATAATTAAATGGGAAATTAAGAGAATATGAATAAAAAAATTAAGAGGGCTCTTATATCGGTCTCTGATAAGTCTCAACTTATTAAAATATTACCAACCCTAAAAAAATTTAAAATAGAGATTTTAAGCTCTGGTGGAACTTATAAATATATAAGAAAAAATGGTTTTAAGTGTATTGAAGTAAGTGATTTCACAAATTTTCAAGAAATTTTAGACGGTAGAGTAAAAACCCTTCATCCAAAAATACATTCCGGAATATTATTTAAAAGAGGGAATAAAAAGCATTTAAATCAAATGAAAGTCCAAAATTTTAAGAATATAGATCTTGTAATTGTAAATTTTTACCCCTTTGAAAAAACTATTCTTAAAACTAAAAATGAAGGTAAAATAATCGAAAATATTGACATTGGCGGTCCAGCACTTGTTAGATCGGCAGCTAAAAATTTTAAGGATGTAGTTATAATAACTTCAAATTATCAATTAGAAAATTTGGCTAAAGAAATGAGTGTCAATAAAGGTTCTACATCCCTAAAATTCAGAAAAGTTTTATCGCAAGAAGCTTTTAATGAAACTGCTTATTATGATACAAATATTTCAAATTACTTCAATAAAATCACGGATAATAAAAATCCAGAGAAAATAACTTTCAGTGGAAAGCTAATTAGTAAATTAAGATATGGAGAAAATCCACATCAATCAGGAGCTATATATTCAAGAAATAATTTAAATGAATTAGAAAAATTAAACGGAAAAGAATTAAGTTATAATAATTATAATGATATTTATTATGGACTTGATATCTTAAACACTCTGCCAAAAGGGGTTGGCACAATAATAATAAAACATGCCAATCCATCAGGAATTTCAATAGATAAAAAACAATTATTAAGTTTCAATCAAGCTTTTAATTGTGACCCTATAAGCGCATTTGGTGGAATTATAATTTGTAATTACAAAGTCAAATATGAAACCGCTAAGGAAATTAATAAGAGGTTCTTTGAGGTTGTGGTCGCAAAAAATTTTGATAGTAAAGCCCTATCAATTTTAAAGAAAAAAAAAAATTTAAGAATTATTAAATATGATCAAAAGTATGTTTCCAGTGAAATGGTTATTAATTCTCTCTCAAAAAACTTTATATTTCAAAATGCCGATAATGATAACCTCCTAAAAGAAAACTTTAAAATTGTATCAAAAAAGAAGCCTCATAAAAAAATGTTCAATGACCTTATTTTTGCTTTCAATGTATGTAGATTTGTAAAATCAAATGCAATTGTGTTAACAAACGACTCTGCAACAGTGGGTATTGGCTCAGGGCAACCTAGCAGATTAGATAGTTGTGAAATCGCTGTAAGTAAAATGAAAAAATTTAAACATAATACAGAAAACTTGGTTGCAGCCTCGGATGCATTTTTTCCATTTGTCGATGGAGTTGAAAAACTAGTTCAATCTGGAGTAAAGGCAATCATTCAACCATTTGGTTCTATAAGAGATAAAGAAATTATAAGATTTGCAAATAATACAAATACAGTGTTAATTTTCTCAAAAACTCGTCACTTTAGACATTAGACAATTTTATCAATTTTAGCTGCAAGAATAAAATCACTTTCTGCGAGACCATTTATAGCATGAGTAAATATTTTTATTTTTGCATATCCCCAACCAAACCATATATCTGGATGGTGACCTTCTGTCTCGGCTATAGTGCCAACTTTATTGACAAAAGTTTGGGCATTTAAAAAATTTTCAAACTTAAATTCTTTAAGTAAATAAAAATTCTCATTTTCATTTTTTTTAACATCCCATCCATCAACCTTTTTTAGATATTTATGAATTTCGCTTAAGTTAAACGAAGGGATGCCACCCTCACAAGGCACACATTTTTTTTCTGATAAATCACTCATATCTATTATTATAAACCTTTATGGAGCGGGCAATGGGACTTGAACCCACGACCTTCTCGTTGGCAACGAGACGCTCTACCACTGAGCTACGCCCGCTTATAAGTTTAATTTTTAAAGTAAATGCTTTTTCTTAATTAAGCAATAGACTTTTTTATTAAAAATTATCAAAATATTCCTTGTAGGGTAAAAACTTAGAACTATCGTATTTAAAAATTTTTTCTCTTATTTGAATATTGCTTGCTGTAGTACATATTAAGTCTTTTCTTTCATAATATTTAAGAACTTTTTCTGACCAGTTTAGTTTACAAAAAGACATTATTTCTTTTGATATATCCTCTGGGTATTCTGTAAGGTTTTTTAATTCAACATTTAATATATTTTTACTATAATTTTTTTTCAGGGTACTTAGTTTATTATTATAAAAAGAAATATATTTTTTAATGTCTTCAACTTTATGAGACCAAGGTAGATTGTTTAAACACTGTTGGTAGATAGCAACAAGATTGTGAAAATTATCTCTTTTACAATTTATAATTTTTGCGTTTGGAAATATTTCTAATAAAATCTCAGAAAAGAAGAAATTTGACATAGTTCTATCAATAAATTTAAATTTTTCAGTCTGTAAAGATAATTTTTTCTTGTAACTTTCAATAATATTTTTTTTTAAAAAACTAATATCAAAAGTAATAGATTTTTCACTTTCTTGTATTTTTTTATTTAATTGTGAGTTTTGCAAAGCTGCTTGTAAAACAATATTTTCGCCTGCATTATAAATTTTTTCTTTACCAGACGTAATTATTGTTTCTATTAGAGTTGTGCCTGATCTTGGGACTCCAAAAATAAAAATTGGCTCAATGTCATTTGACTCAATTTTGTTATTTTTATTATACTTAAACAAAAAATTTTTGCTTACCATTTTTGGAACTGTTTCTAACCAATAATTAGCAGCTTTTTTGTTCGTTTGATCTGAATTAAAAAAAATTTCATGACCTTTAGTTAATTCTTTTATTTCTAAATTTATTTCTTTTTTTTTTCTATAATAATTAGCTAATATAAAATGACCATAAGCTATATTTTTATCTCTAAAATTTTGATTATTTTTTAAATTATTATCAATTTTTTTAAATATCTCATAAGTTATAAAATTTTTATCAATTCTTTGTAAATTAAAAAATGCTGCATAATTTTTACTATCGATTTCAATAACTTTGAGATAGTGCTCTTTAGCAAGTTTTAATTCACCCTTATCTTCATAAAGTGATGCTAAATTGAAATAAGCTGGAGCAAATTTTTGATCACAAGAAATTAATTTAATGTAAAATTTTTCAGCATCTAAATAATTTCTATCTGACTTATTTAAATCTCCTAAATAATTTAAGGCAAATAAATTTCTTTTATCTAAGTTCAGAATTTTATTTAAAAATGACTTTGCACTTTTAAGATTATTTTGTTTGATATATATTTGAGATATTAGTTTAAGCGTGTTTAAATTTTTTTTTTTAATGCTAAGTAGAAAATCTAATGAATTGTCTAATTGATTTTTCTTAAATTGCTCTAAACCCTTAGTATACAAACTTTCATCGCTAAAATTTCTCATAAATTAATCAACTATTTTAATAAATAACATCCTTTTTTATTATAAAGATGCAACAATATGAACATAGATCTTTTAATGAATATTTGATAATTTTTAGTCAAATGAGTAAAATTAGTGAACTTCCAAACATTCTACCTGTATTTCCTTTATCTAATTTTATTTTTTTCCCAAATACATCTGCACCATTAAATATTTTTGAACCAAGGTATATTCAGATGATCAATGATAGTATAAAATCAAACCGTTTAATTGGTATGGCGCAACCAAAAGGAACTTCAAATTCAAAAAAACCTGAACTTTTTAAAGTAGGATGCTTAGGCAAAATAATGAGTTTTAACGAGACTGATGATGGAAGATACGTAATTGTTTTAAATGGTGTTTGTAGATTTAACATAGTTGAGGAAATTGATAGAGGTAAACCTTATAGAGAATTTAAAATAGACTGTCATGGTTTTAAAAATGATATTAATAAAGAAGAAGTAGATACTAATATTTCTGATTTTAGCCATATGTTTAATAATCTTAAAAAAATTTTTGAAAAACAAGGATATATTATAAATTGGAATGAATTAGAAAAACAAGGTTTAGATCAAACTATAAATACTTTATCGATGGCATCTCCATTTACAAAAGAAGAGAAACAAATGTTATTAGAAGCAAAAGATTTAAAATCTAGAAAAAAAAAATTTGAAGAAATTATAAATCTTTATAACTCAGACAACTTTAGTAATAATACACTACAATAACTAAAAATTAATTCCTTTATTGGCAAAATTCTGTAATTTATTTTTGATATAACTACTATTATTCATCAAAGAAAAAAATTTATCTATAGTTTTTATATTATAATTATTAAGCAGCTTGAAAAATTCATGTATAAAATCAATACCCATTGCAAAAACCAAGTTAGAATTTTTCCTTTTATTTTGAAATTTTTCTAACACATTATCGAAATTTAGTCCGAGTTCCAAATTTTTTTCAATTAAGTTACTAATAATTTTAGTATCTCTCAGTGTCATATTAAAACCTTGCCCAGCTAATGGATGAATTTTATGCAGTGCATCTCCAAATGATAAAATATTTTTGTAATAATAATTGCGTGAGAGTGATAAATTTATTGGAAATTCTAGTAGGTCTGTAATATCTTTTATTTGATATCGCTTATTATAGTGTCTTATTAACTCTTTAATTTTAGTTCTATTTTTTTTTAAGTTTTTGTCAAAGATCGAAAAAACAATTGATGTTTTAGTTTTTGAAATTGGTAAAAAAGCTAAGGGTCCATATTTTGTAAAAAATTGCTCTGCAATATTATTATTTTCGATTTTAGAGTGCTTAATAATTGTTGTGAAAGCAATACTGTCATAGTTTTTATTTAACAAATTACTAAAGTATTTTTTAAATAAAGGATTTGTAGTATCCGTATTGATGATTATTTCGTAACCTTTCTTGTCAAGTTTTAAATAAAATTTCTTGTTTTGAATATTTTTAAATTTTATTAATCGATTTCTTTTTAATTTTTTTTCTAGTGAATTAAAAAAATTATTATAAGACGTCATATAAAAATTATTATCTTTAGATTTAAAATTAAAAAAACTTTTATTGTCATCACCTTTATACAAATTTATTTGTTTAATATCCCAACATTTTTTTTTATTTAATATTTTTTGGTTATTTAAAAAATTAATACTTTCATTTGATAGACCAATTGTTCTAGAATAAGTTTTAGTTAAATTTTTGGACAGTTTATTATTTTTATAGTAAAGATCTACATTTAACCCCTTATTAATTAAAACTTTAGATAATACTAAAGCTGTTAAATTTTTTCCTATTAAACAAATAGCCATAATTTTTTTAATTTTAACAATAAATATTAAATGATACAAAGTGGTAAATTTGATTCTTTTATGAATTTTAAAAACAACATTGAAAAAATTAGAAATTTTCTTTTTGAGAGATTAATTGAATTTTTTGGAGTTTTATTACTAATTTCAGGCTTTTTAATACTATTATCGTTAATTAGTTATAATCCAAATGACCCAAATTTTATTTATCCATCAAGTCAAATAATAGAAAATCTCTTAGGTATAAGAGGCAGTATTGTGGCTGACTTTTTATTTCAATCAATTGGACTAGTAGCACTTTTTATTCCAATAACTCTCATTTTTTTATCAATATCAATAATTTTTGAGAAAAAATTAGTATTAATTATCAAAAGTTTATTTTTCATAATATGTTATTCAATTGTTGGATCAATTTTTTTTACTCAGTTTTATAACGAGGCTTTTTTTCTTGTAATAAACGGCAATGGAGGGTTTGTTGGAAATTATTTTTATAATAATACTTTTTTTAAAATATTGAATTCAAATTCTCAGATTTCCTATTATCTGGAACTTTCTCTTTTTACAGTATTATTTATTATAAGTATAAATTTTAAACTCAGTTGGTTAGTAAATCTTAGAAATAAGTTAAAGAAAAATAATATAAAAAAGACATTAGAAGAGAATAAATATAAAGATGAAAATTTTACTACTTCTGAGACTTTTCAAGACACGTTTGCTTTTGAAAGTGAAAGTAAAAAAGAACAGATAAAACCCAAAGTGTTTAATTTACCAAGTTTGGATTTATTGGAGTCACCTAAAACAAATAATAAGAAAAAAGAAGTTCGAAACGATATCGATGATAAATTTCTTGAGAAGATACTTTTAGATTTTGGTGTGGAAGGTAAAATAAAAAAAATTAGTTCTGGTCCAGTTGTTACTCTCAATGAATTTGAGCCTGCTGCAGGAGTAAAGGTATCTAAAATTGTAAATTTGTCTGATGATATAGCAAGAAATACTAGTTCAGAGTCAGCGAGAATTTCTGTCATTCCAGGATCAAGTTCTATTGGTATAGAGTTACCAAACCTAGAAAGGGACAATGTCTACTTAAGAGAAATATTAAATAGTTCAAAATTTAACAACAAAGAATTAATACTGCCAATAGCGCTTGGAAAAAATATATCTGGTCAACCTATAATTGGAGATTTATCCTCAATGCCACATTTATTGATAGCTGGCACTACTGGTTCAGGGAAGTCAGTTTGTATAAATACAATTTTACTTTCATTATTATTTAGACATAAACCAAATTTGTGTAAGTTTATCTTGATTGATCCTAAAATGCTTGAACTTTCAACATACGAAGGTATTCCACATCTTTTGTGTCCAGTTATCACCGAAGCGAAAAGAGCTGCAACCGTTTTAGGTTGGGTCGTTAAAGAAATGGAGAATAGATATAAATTAATGACAAAAGTTGGTGTAAGAAATATAGGAGGATACAATTCAAAACATAAATTACCAATGCCTTACATAGTTGTAATAGTTGATGAAATGTCGGACTTAATGTTAGTGGCTGGAAAAGAGATTGAAAATTATATTCAAAAACTCTCTCAAATGGCAAGAGCTGCAGGTATACACATAATTATGGCTACCCAGAGACCCAGTGTAGATGTTATAACTGGAACTATTAAAGCAAATTTTCCAACAAGAGTATCCTTTCAAGTTTCTTCTAAAATAGATAGCAGAACAATTTTAGGTGAACAAGGTGCAGAACAACTTTTGGGTAAAGGCGACATGTTATATATGTCCTCTGCAAATCGAATAACCAGAATTCATGCTCCTTTTGTGTCTGAAAATGAAATTGAAAAGATTAATGATTTTTTGAGGTCTCAGGGTGAACCCGAATATGTCGATGAAATATTAAATCTATCTGATAAAGATGAAAAAAGTTTATCTAATGGCGAAAACAGTGATCAATTAGACGAATTATACGAAGCTGCATTAAATATTGTAAAATCTGAGGGAAAAGCCTCAACATCATTTCTTCAACGAAAACTTCAAATTGGTTACAACAGGGCAGCTAGAATAATTGATGTAATGGAGGAAAAGGGAGTAGTAAGCAAAGCAAATCATGTTGGCAAAAGAGAAGTTCTTTAATGAGACTGGTTTTAATATCTTTTTTACTTTTATTTTTAGTAATATCTAAAGCAAATTCTGATGTAACAAAAGAAGTGGTCAATACTTTAGAAAAATCAAATAATTATACTTTTAAATTTACTCAAAAAATTAATAAGAAAAAAGAAACTGGAAATTGCATTTTAGTTTTTAATAGAAAAATAAATTGCAAATATGATAATTCGAATAAAATTCTTATTTCTGATGGAAAAAATCTAATTATCAAAAATAATAATTCAGATATCCCAAACTTTTATAAACTAGAAAATACATCGTTTTACAAAGTCTTGGATAAAAAATTTTTGATTGACCAACTTAAAATTAAAAATGTTAAAAAAGAAAATGGTAATTTATTTATTGATTTAAATCATCAAAATGTAGATATAAAAGTTTTTTTTGACAAAGAAAAACTATACCTTAAAGGCTGGGAAACTACAGATATTTATAACAACTCTGTATCTACTGAAATATACATTCGAGAAGTAAATAAAATTATTGATGAAAATTTATTCAATATAAGTAAATATAATTAGCTATCTAGTATATTAATATTTTCTTTTTTAAATACAGTCATCCCTCTTGCTATATAATTTTTTAAAGCGTTAGGGTGATCTAATGTACATGTATGAAGCCAAACTCTTCTAATATTTTTCTCAAAAGATTTTTTTATTGCTACACTCAAAGCATAGCCACCAATTCCTTTTCCAATATATTCCTCTAGCAAACCAAAATAAGAAATCTCGGTCTCTTCTAATTCAGGATTGTATAGTAATTCAAAGAAACCCACCAATTCATCAAATTCACTAATTATATAAGTTTCTAAGTTTCTATTTGAAATATAATTTATCCATTTTTTATCTGACCAGCTTAGTCTATCTATCCATCTATGATTTTTTCCAACTTGCTTATAAAAAAATTTATTTAGTTGAAAATCAGGTTTAATTTTTTTTACCGAGTATTTGTTTTTATTTATTGAATTGGTTTTAAGATTTTTTAAGTCTTTTAGTTCTAGAAAATTTCTTTGAACAGGAATCATCATTCAACTATTTTACCAACTTTTTCACCACCAAAAAGATGAAAATGTAGGTGAGGTACTTCTTGTCCACCGTTTTCACTAATATTCGCTAAAGCTCGATACCCTTTTCCCGTATCAGATGAAATTTGCAATTTTTTTGCAACAATATTAATTCCTCTTATCAATCCTGAAATCTCTTTTTCTGAGGCTTTAGATGCAAAATCATCTAAATCAATATATTTGCCTTTTGATATTACTAATGCATGAATTTTTTTTTGAGGATTAATGTCATAAAAAGACAGGACATATTCATCTTCATAAATTTTTTTACAGGGCATTTCGCCTCTTAAAATTTTTGCAAATATATTGTTGTCATCGTAGATCATTCTAACACTTCAAGTTCATTAATAATGCTCACAATTTTCCTACCAGATAATACCGCTTTTACTCTGGCACACTCATAATAAGCAAACGAAGTTTCCTCTGCAATTTGCTTCATTTCTAAACATTTAGATTTGTTTTCAGTGTACAAATGTTCTTTTAATTCCGGCGGATTTCCTAGATACATCATCAATCCTATAACCTCTCCTTCTCTCTCAAATCCTGCGCTTTCCTCAAGTACAGCTACCCTGTCTCCTACACCAATTTCAAATTCTGTGAATGCAACATATCCTTTGTAAATAACAAACCCTAAAATAGTAATGAATATAATTTTTATTATTCTCAAAGTTGCTACCTCCTTCTACTTTTCAGTTCAGACATTACATCTTCAATTTTGATGTCATTAGACTCTAAATATATAATTAAATGGTACAAAACATCAGCAGCCTCGTGAATTTTATTACTATTTTTAGCTACAGATTCAATAAGTTCATTGATCTCTTCTAAAACTTTTTTTTTACTTAAATTTTTGTCTTTTAATAATTTGTTAGTATAAGAGTCTTCAATTGGATTTTTTTTTCTTGTTCTTGCAAGATTAATCAGATCCTCTAAGACATTAAGCATTTTAAATTCTAACAGGAATCCCTTTTGAATCCAAATATTCCTTTGCCTCTTTTATAGAGTGTTTTCCATAATGAAATATTGAGGCTGCAAGAACAGCACTTGCTCTTCCTAATTTAATTCCCTCAAACAAATGATTAAGATTTCCAACTCCTCCAGATGCAATCACTGGTATATTTACTATAGATGATATTTTAGACATTAATTCAATATCATAACCAACTTGAGTCCCATCTCTGTCCATAGAGGTGACTAATAATTCTCCTGCGCCACACTCCTCCATTTTTTTTGCGTATTCAATAGCATCTATACCAGTGCTATTTCTTCCTCCATGGGTGAATATTTCCCATTTTTTACCATTTTGTTTAGCATCTATTGCTACTACTATGCATTGTGACCCAAATTTTTTTGAACTGTCGATAACTATTTTTGAATTTTGAACTGCCGCAGTATTGATTGAAATTTTATCAGCACCACAATTAAGTAGCTTATTAATATCTTCTATACTTCTTATTCCTCCCCCAACAGTTAAGGGAACAAAACATTTCTTCGAAGTTTGTTCCACAACATCGTAAATAGTTTCTCTATTTTCATTTGATGCTGTAATATCTAAAAAACAAATTTCATCTGCTCCACCTTCAGAATAAATTTTAGCTTGTTCAACAGGGTCCCCTGCATCTTTTAAATCTACAAAGTTGATACCCTTAACAACTCGTCCATTTTTAACATCCAAACAAGGTATTATTCGATTTTTAAGCATCTTCTTTAACTAACTCTTCCAGTTTAATATCACCATCATAAATAGCTTTACCAACTATTATACCCTCAATATTCTCCATGTTTCCTGCTTTTATGACATCATTAATTGATGAAACTCCACCCGAGATTATAACTGGGCAATTAGAAATACTTGCAACTTTTGATGCTTCATCAAAATTTGGGCTTTCTTTAGTTCCATCTTTATTAATATCTGTAAAAATTAATCTACTCACGCCATAATCATTTACCTCTTGTAGAAAGTCTAAAGTAGATTTATTTGAGCTTTCTTTCCATCCAGACACCGAAAGTTTACCATCCTTTGCATCTAAACCAAGAGCAATCTTTCCGGAAAATTTTTCACATGCCTCTTTTAAAAATTTTTTATCTTTAATTGCAGCACTTCCTAAAATTACTTTATCAACACCAGCATCGATATATTTTTGAATACTATCAAAATTTCTAATACCTCCGCCTATCTCTACCTTAAGATTAGAATTTTTTACTATTTCTTGAATAATATCAACATTAACTGTTTCTCCAGTTAAAGCTCCATCTAAATCAACAATGTGCAGATTTTTAAATCCGTGATCTTTATAACTATTTGCTTGATCTACAGGAGAATTTTTGTACTCCGTTTTATTATCAAAATCACCTTTGACTAAACGTACGCATTTTTTATCTTTAATATCTATGGCTGGAAATATCTTCATTTTATAAACTAATAAAATTATCAATAATTTTTAATCCGGTCTTATCGCTCTTTTCTGGGTGAAATTGAGTTCCAAAAATGTTTTCTTCCTCTACTGCGCAAACATGATTTGACGAATAGTCTGTTGTTGCTGAAATCACATTTTTGTCATTTGGTATAAATTCATAACTATGCACGAAATACATATGGGAATTATTTTCAATATTTTTAAAAATCTTACTATCTTTAACAATATTTATCTCATTCCATCCAATATGAGGAAGTTTATATTTTCCATTATGATTGTTGATTTTTGAAACTTTTCCAGATATCCAGCTTAATCCTTTTGTTTCTGTTTCTTCGTATCCAACATCTGCGAACATTTGTAAACCGACACAAATTCCAAGTAGAGGTTTTTTACTGTTTAATGCAAAGTCATTTAAAGTTTCAACAAGGCCATTAATTGTATTTAAAGCGTCTATACAACTCTTGAAGGAACCTTGCCCTGGTAAGACGACCTTATCGCTGGATTTTATTTTGTTAAGATCAGAAGTAACTTCAATTTTAACTTTATTTTGTGCTACTTCTTTAAATGAGTTTATGACAGAACTTATGTTCCCTGATTTGTAATCAACAATTGTTACGTTCATTAATTCTTATAAAGAACCTTTAGTCGATGGTATTACGTTCTTATTTCGTGTATCAATCTCAAGTGCACTTCTTAAAGACCTTGCTAATCCTTTAAAACAAGATTCAACTTTGTGATGACTATTATCGCCATATAAATTTTCTATGTGTAGAGTGATTCCTGCTGCTTGTGAAAATGCTTGAAACCACTCTTTAAATAATTCTGTATCCATTTCACCTAGCTTTTCTACCTTTAAATCAACTTTCCAAATTAAGTATGGTCTATTTGAAACATCTAAAGCAACTCTTGTTAAAGTTTCATCCATTGGAATCATTGCGTGAGCATATCTTTTTATACCTATAAATTTTTTTGATGCTTTTTTTAAGCATTCACCAATCGCAATGCCTGTATCTTCAGTTGTGTGGTGAAGATCAATATGTGTATCCCCTTTGGCTTTTACTTTTAAATCAATTGAGGAGTGTTTAGATAACTGTTCTAACATGTGATCTAAAAAACCAATACCAGTATCTATTTTGAATTTACCTTTGCCATCGATATTAATAGCTACATCGATTTTGGTTTCCTTAGTTTTTCGACTTATCTCCGCTTTTCGCTTCATATTTAGTTAGATATATATGCATTATCTATTGATATCAATAACAGTTAATTTAGCACTTGAACATTTAAAATTAGTATCCATTTAACTGAAATGACAACAATAGTACTTGTAAGAAAAAATAATGACGTAGTTGTGGCAAGTGATGGTCAAGTGAGTATGGGAAATACAGTGATCAAAAGTAATGCCAACAAAGTTCGTAAAATTGAGAAAAGAAATGTGATCGCTGGGTTTGCCGGATCAACTGCTGATGCACTAACTTTATTTGAAAGATTAGAAGCTAAACTAGAAAAGCATGCAGGAAATTTAACAAGAGCTGCGGTTGAATTAGCCAAAGATTGGAGAACAGATAAATACTTAAGAAGATTAGAAGCTCTTATGGCGATTGGTGATAAAGAAAAAAGTTTTATAATTTCAGGCACTGGAGATGTTTTAGAACCTGAGGGAGATGTCATTGGAATTGGTTCAGGTGGGAATTACGCTTTAGCTGCTGCTAAAGTATTAATGGATACAGAATTGAAAGCAGAGGAAGTCGCAAAAAAAGCTATACAGGTAGCAGCTGATATCTGTGTATTTACAAATCATAATATAAAAGTTGAAAAAATTTAATGGAAAAATCTAACGTAAAATCTTTCCCAAAGAAAACCGAGGAAAAAAAACAAAATCATATTGACTCATTATCACCAAGAGAAATTGTTTCTGAGTTAGATAGGTATGTCGTTGGTCAAAATAAAGCTAAAAGAGCTGTTGCAATCGCATTAAGAAATAGATGGAGAAGACAAGCTTTAATAGGTGATATGCGAGACGAGGTGCTGCCTAAGAATATTTTAATGATTGGTCCAACTGGAGTTGGAAAAACAGAAATATCAAGGAGATTATCAAAGTTAGCAGAAGCACCTTTTGTAAAAGTTGAAGCTACGAGATTTACTGAAGTTGGATATGTTGGAAGGGACGTTGAACAAATAATCAGAGACTTGCTAGAAATAGCTATTGCAATGGAAAAAGTTAAAAAAAGAAAAGAAGTTCATGCGAAAGCTCAAAAATTAGCCGAAGAGAGAGTATTGGATGCTTTAGTCGGGAATAAAGCATCTGTTGCAACAAGAGAAAGCTTTAGAAAGAGACTAAGAGATGGTGACTTAGATGACAACGAAATAGAAATTGCTACTAATGAGTCTAGCAACATGCCTAGCTTTGAAATTCCAGGAATGCCAGGCGCTAACATTGGAATGATAAATATTGGTGACATGTTAGGTAAATCTATGGGGGGTAAAACAAAAAAGAAAAAAATGACTGTTAAAGAATCCCATGAAATTTTACTTAATGAAGAAGCAGATAAATTAATCGAACAAGACAAAATTATAAAGTCAGCAAAAAATGTAACTGAGAATAATGGTATTGTTTTTTTAGATGAGATTGACAAAATTTCAGGAAGAACAGATAGAGTTGGTGGAGATGTTTCAAGAGAAGGTGTTCAAAGAGACTTGCTTCCATTAATTGAGGGCACAACAGTTAGCACAAAATATGGACCTGTTAAGACTGATCACATTTTATTTATAGCATCTGGAGCTTTTCAATTAGCGAAACCATCAGATTTATTGCCTGAGCTTCAAGGTAGATTACCAATTAGAGTTGAGCTAGATGCTTTAACAAGTGAGGATTTTAAAAGAATTTTAAAAGAACCTGATAACAGTTTAATCAAACAATACCAAGCATTGCTTAAAACGGAAAATGTTGACTTAGAATTTTCTGAAGATGGCATTGAGACCATTGCTAATCTTGCCACAGAGGTTAACTCATCTGTAGAAAATATTGGTGCAAGAAGACTTCATACAATAATCGAGAGAATTCTCGATGAAATTAGTTTCACAGCGACTGACAGATCTGGAGAAAAGATTGTGATAGATTCTAAATACGTTAAAGAAAATCTTGGACAGCTAGTTAAAGATAACGATTTATCTAAGTTTATCTTATAATTTTAAAAAAATTGAAAAAAAACCTGAATTTTTGTTATCCACCTGATCATCAATTTTTTTAATAATTTTCATTAAATCACTATTTGATCTAATGAATTCAGGCACTGAATATTTTAAAATACTTAAATCTTTTGATTGATAAGGATTTTGATCAACTTTTGATCTTAATCCTTTACCTGTAATAATATTTAATTTTAATACTTTTTTTTCAAAACATTCAGTAATAAATTTTTCTACTTTACTGTTAGCTTGATCTAGAGAAAATCCGTGAAGATCTATTGTTGCTTCTTCCTTAATTTTTGTTTGGTTTATAACATTATCTTTATTGTGGACTTTTTCTTTACTTTCCAGGAAATTTTTCCAATCTTTTAAATCTTTATTAGACGGTTTTTTATTCAATTAAACGTTAGTTTCGATCAGTGACCAATTAGGATCATTTGATTTAACATTTTTTGAAAATTTCCAAGTGTCATAAACTTTTTTAACTTTTTCTGGATCGCCTGAAATAATTTTTAAATTTTTATCTTTAACACAAGAAATAATTTCACTTACAAAATCCACCGTAACTTCAAGAAAATTACCATTTCTTTTATGATCCTTAATTTCTGCTGAATTTATTCCAATAAAAGTTGTTTCAGAAATATTGCCTTGCTTTGTCCTCTCAGAAATTGCTTCTTCAAATTGTTTGAAAACTTTTGTTTCTAGTAGACTTTTAATATTTTTTAAATTTCCCTTAGAAAAATCTGTTATAATTGTTTCATAAGCAATTTTGGCACCAGATAAAAATTCTGATTTCGCATTATCATCAAAAACATCAAAGTTAGTTTTTTTGACTGGATTAACATTAGGAAATTCATGGGGAAAGCTTTGTGTAATGTCTTCTTCAAAGCCAGATTTTTTACCTAAGATGCCTCTTAGTCTTAAAAAGATAAAACCAGCAATCATGGCTAATAGTATGATATCTATATATTCAAAGCTATAACTCATAATATTATAATATTTACTCTATTGCTTAATTTCAACTAGCAAATTAGATTAATGACAAATGAACACACTTTTATTATTAATTTTATTTGTTCCTCTCATTGAAATATACCTTTTCATACAAATTGGGGGTCAAATAGGAGCTTTTAACACAATTTTAATAATTCTTTTAACTGCGGTGGTTGGTATATATTTTGTCAGATTACAAGGTTTAAACACTTTGAGATCAGGAGTTACCCAACTCTATAATAACCAAATACCTATTTATGAAATGATGTCTGGAGCTGCCCTGGCTTTTGCGGCTTTGCTTTTAATCATTCCAGGATTTGCTACAGACGTAATTGGTTTTCTTTTAATTCTTCCAATAACTAGAAGTTTAATATTTAAATATTTAGGAAAAAAATACAAAAAAGAAAAAGTTAAAGATGATTTGATAGAAGGCGAATATGAGGATAAGGATAAATAATGGAAAAAAAATATAGAATTCTTGGAGAATTTATAAAAGATATATCAGCAGAAACAAAGGACGTTGAAAGTTATATATATACCAAAGAAAATATTTCAAAGTTTAAATTATTTATTGATATAAACACACGGCCTTTAAAAAATAAAATGGCGGAAGTTTCAATATCAACAAAATTTAAAGAGACTGATGAGGATAAACAAAAAAGCTATTTTGAAATGATTTATACTGTGATTGTCAAAATTGATGAAGATGTAAACACTAAAGAAATTTTAGAACCTATTTTCTTAAAAGAAGTTCCAACAGAAGTTTATCCTAAAATTGAAAAAATTTTACTAGACTTGCTGAAACATTCTGGTTACCCAAATGTGAAGTTTGAGAGCAAAGTAGATTTTAACCAACTTTATAAAAATAGAACGAATTAAACACTTTTTTTCAGAGATTTTTTTACAAAAACTTTATAATTTTCTAATTCATCTTCTGTTGGTTGAATTATTTTTTTACAATAGTCTATTTTATTGGAATAATTTGTATTGATAGTTTCTTCCGTATGAAATTTTAATTTTGGTTCTTTCTGATCAGTTAAATTAATATAAACTTTAGAGAGAAGTTCGCAGTCAATTAATGCCGTATGAAATTTTCTTCTAGAATTATCAATTCTGAACCTTTTACACAATGCATCCAAACTTATTGAAGATCCGGGAAATTTTTCTCTTGCTATGTCTAGCGTATCAATAACATTATGTTTGGATATCGTCGGTTTACCTATTAATTTAAGCTCATTATTAATGTGTGAAATATCAAATTCTGCATTATGTATTATTAATTTTTTATTTTGTATAAATTGCAGAAAATCATCAACAACATCAGAAAATTTTTTTTTATCGGCCAGAAATTCATCCGTATAACCATGAACTTTAATAGCATCTTCGGATACTTTTCTTTGTGGATTTAGATAGCAATGAAAAGTTTTATTAGTCGGTATTTGATTTTTTAATTCTATACAGCCAATTTCAACAATGCGGTGACCTTTAGCAACTGACAAACCTGTTGTTTCTGTATCAAGCACTACTTCTATCATTTAATATCTTTGCTTTAAGTATTTTAACTTTCTTTTTCATAATAGCACTATTGTAATTATTCACCAAAACATAGTTTGATTTATTTTTTTTTTGTTTCAACGTTAGTTGGGATTTCCTAAGAATATTTAGTAGCTTTTGGTTGAAGTTCTTTCTTTTCTTTAATTTTTTATCCACATTTTTTTTTTTAGTTTTAAGGAATACAACTACATCATTTTTTTTATTCATTTTATTTTCTAAATATAACGGTATGTCTAAAACAACAATTTTCTTTTTTCTATTTCTTCTTAAAAAAATATTTAGTTTTTTTCTAATAAAGGGATGAACTATAAGACCAATAATTTTTAAGTTAGAAAACTTATGTTTGATCGTATTAGATAACTCGATTTTTTTAACTGGAAAAGTCTTAATAAATTGGGGAAATTTTTTTTTCAATTTTATAAAACACTGCCTATTACTTCTATATAATCTTTTAACCTCTGTATCTGCAAAAAAACAAGGGGCTCCAAATAATTTTGAAACGTAGGTTTTACCTGAGCCAATATCTCCTACTAAACTAATTTTGATCATTCCAATATCTTTAAAACTTCTTCGTCAATTTTAGGTATTATATTGTTCCATATCGAGAAAGACTGATTGGCTTGATAAATAAACATAAAAATACCATTTTCAATTCTGTTGCCATTTTCCTTAGCTTTTTTTAAAAATTGGGTTTCTTTTGGGTTATAAATTATATCATAGAAAATTTTATCCTTTGTCTTAAGATCTAAATCTAAACTATCGCCTTTTAGGCCAACGCTTGTAGCATTTATAACTATATCGAAATCTGGTATTTTTCCCCATTTTAATACTTCGATTTCACTAAATTTCTTTTTTATGTTTTCAGCCTTCTCAATAGTTCTATTTGATAAAAATATTTTTTTGCATCCCATACTTAATAAAGAATAGATAATTGAAGGTACAACCCCACCCGCTCCCAAAATTAAAATTGATTTGTGTAAAACATCAATTTTTGAGTGTCTCAAACCTAATTCGAATCCTGCTACATCTGTATTGTGCCCAATTATATCGTCTCCATTTTTATAAATAGTATTTACAGAGTCAGTTGTTTCAACTTCTAAACTAAGTTTATCTAAATATTTTATAACCTTGTTTTTAAAAGGAACTGTTACGTTTATTCCATGTATCTCGTGATTTCTTAATTTATTAATGAAATCTTCCAATTCTGTTTCTTCTAATTTAATTTTATCATAGACTGCGTTAATTTTATTTTTTTTTATCCAAAAATTATGTAACTCAGGGGAAAGAGAATGGCTTATAGGGTTTCCAATTACAAAAAATTTTTTCATTAATGCTCCTGTAAATAACTTTTAATTTTTGTTATTGGTAATCCCATTATGGTATTTTTGTCGCCGTTTATTTTACTAAATAACTTTTTTCCTTCACCTTCTATTTGATAGACATTATACGCATAAAGATTTTTGTCAGATATTTTTGACAAATAATTTTTTAACTCACTGTCATTAAATTTCTTCATAACTAATTCGGCCTTATCAGTGTAGTTCCATATCATATTCCCTTTTTTAGAGATACAAACTGAACTAATTAAAAAATGACTTTTACCACTCATTTTTTTTAAGATATTAAGGGCTTCTTCTCGTGATTTTGGTTTTGAAACTATTTCACCATCTAAATCTATTACGCTGTCCGCTCCTAAGACCAGCTCGTTTGGATTTTTATTGCTTATTTTGTTAGCTTTTAATTCTGCAAGATTTTTGGATATTATTTCTGGTGTTGCACCCTCTTTTAAAAGTGACTCTTTGATAACATCCTCGTCAACTCTAGATGGTTCAACGCTACAAGAAATACCATTCTCTAATAAGATTTTTTTTCTCACCTCACTTTTTGAAGCTAATATTATCCTATTCATTATGGTTAAATATATCGTGAATTTTAAGTATCGAGGCCGCTGTTTCCTCTACTGATTTTCTCGTAACATCTATAGTTGGCCAATTATATTTTTGAAAAAGTTTTTTCGATACTTCTATCTCATTTTTAATTTTTTCAAAGTCTATATAATTTTTATTTTCATTCTCTTTTATGGATTGCATCCTATTTTTTCTTAAATCTACTAGTCTATCTGGTTCAGCTGTTAGACCTACAACGCAGGTAAGGTTTGGTTTTTTCTTTTAGAAATTCTGGAACTGATTGTTCGTTTACTAATGGTATGTTGGAAATTTTCATACCTTTGTTTGCTAAATAAATTGAAGTAGGTGTTTTACTTGTTCTGCTAACCCCTAACAAAATTATATCAGATTTGCCTATATCATCTAATGAATTTCCATCATCATGATTCATGGTAAATTGAATAGCTTCAATTTTCTTATAATAATCTTCGTTCATAACATGTTGTCCGCTTGGGATGTGGCTTGCTTCCTGATTTAATAATTTTGAAAAGGTTAAAATAAGATCTCCTAATACACCAAAACAAGGTATCTTTTTTTTATTACATTCTGTTGATAAAAATTGAGCAAGTTTATTATCTACTATTGTATACAAAAAAATAGAATTCTTGTTTTTAGAAGAATTTTCTATAATTTTCAGGATTTGATTTTCAGTTCGTGTAAATGAAAAGTAATGTGTCTTATAATTAAAGTTTTTAAATTGGGCTTTAATTGCTAGAAATATTCTCTCCAGTGTCTCGCCGGTTGAATCCGAGACTAGGTAAATTTCATATGTATTACTCATGTATAATTAATAAAGAATCTTGTATTAATATTAGCTTATAAACAAAATTACAAATTCTAGCGTCCAAAATCAAAAAAAAGCTTTTTAATAACATTATAAAACATGTTTATAACCAATATACCTTTTTTTGAATAAAATTATATTATTTGAGATTGCCCTTATTTTTAAAGATTTATTAAACAAATTAATTGTGAAAAAAATGTTATAAAAGCGTTAGAAAATAGTAATATTCAATATTAACATCTCTAATACAAATAATATAAATATTACTTAATCTATTATTATGACTGTACTGCAGGATTGTATAAATAAAAAATCAAATATTAACTGTATATGGTTAATGAGACAAGCAGGTAGATACCTACCAGAATTTAGGAAAATTAGATCTGAAAACCAGGATTTTATAAAATTATGTTTAAATGAAAATTTATCATCTGAAATTACAGTTCAGCCATTAAGAAGGTTTGATATGGATGCAGCAATAATTTTTTCCGATATTTTGTTAGTACCTTTTGCTTTAGGTCAACCAGTAAAATTTAAAAAAGATTTTGGACCATTATTAGGTGAAATAGATTTTAATGAAATGTTAAATTTGAACGAAATCCAATTTACAGATAAATTAAAACCTGTTTATAACGCTATAAAAAAAACAAAAGAAAGAGAAGAATTAAGAAATAAAGATTTAATAGGATTTGTTGGAGCACCATGGACAATTCTAATTTATATGTTAAATCAAAAATCCCCTAAAAATGAAGATATTGAATTTAATTTAAAAGATAAAAGATTTATTGAGGATTTATTAAAAATTATTGTAAGGTTTCTCAAAACTCATATTAATAATCAAATTGAGAGCGGGGCAACAATTATCCAAATATTTGATAGTTGGGCCGGTCTTTTAAATGAAAAAGATTACGATAAATACATATACAATCCCACTAAAGATTTGGTTAATTTTGTGAAGTCTAAAAAAATCCCAGTCATATGTTTTCCTAAAGGAATAAATGATTACAAAAATTATGTTAATCTGGTTAAACCAGATGTTATTAGTATTGATTATAATGTTGATCCAAAGAAAATATCAGACAGTATAGATATAACTATTCAAGGAGGACTAAACCCTAATTTTTTGATTGGTGATAGAGAACAACTTAAAACAAATGTTAAAAGATATTTAGATATATTTAAGGGCAAACCATACATTTTTAATCTTGGTCATGGCGTGCTACCAAATACAGATCCCAGCATGGTAGATTATTTAGTTAAATTGGTTAAGAATCACTTATGAATAAAAATCATCCAAAAGTAAATTATGGTAAAACAGGAGTTTTATTAATCAATCTTGGCACTCCTGACAGCACTGGGTGGTGGGATATAAGGAAATATTTAAAAGAATTTTTATCTGACAAGAGAGTAATAGAAGTAAACCCTTTTCTTTGGCAAATAATATTAAATCTTTTTATATTAACATTCAGACCCTCTAAAACTGCAAAAGCTTATAAAGAAATCTGGATGAAAGATAAAAACATGTCTCCGCTTAGATACTATACTATGATGCAAACTCAGAAATTGTCAAAAAAATTTAATTTGGAAAACTTAGTAATTGACTTTGCGATGAGATACGGATCACCAAGTATTAATGGTAAAATTAAAGATCTTAAGGAAAAAGGTTGTGAAAATTTAATAATATTACCTCTTTATCCTCAATACGCAGCACCTACAACCGCAACTGTTTGTGATGAAGTATTTAGATCTTTAATGAAATTGAGATGGCAGCCGAGTCTTCAAATTGTGTCTCACTATGAAGAAAATCCTCTTTATATAGATGCAATTGTTAATTCTATTAAAAAGAAAATTTCAGAAATTAATTGGAAACCAGACTTAATTGTTGCATCGTATCACGGAATACCAAAAAAATATTTTGATAAAGGTGATCCATATCACTGCTACTGCATGAAAACTACGAGGCTTTTAAAAGAAAAATTTAGCAGTATTGAAATTATGACAACATTTCAGTCAAGGTTTGGCCCACAGGAATGGCTAACACCTTATACAGATAAGACTTTAGAAGAAATTCCAAAACAAGGTAAAAAAAATATATTAGTTATTTGCCCCGGCTTTGCTTCAGATTGTGTAGAAACATTGGAAGAAATTGCGATCCAGGGAAAGGAGTCTTTTGTTGACGCGGGTGGTGAAAATTTCGATCTAATACCGTGTTTAAATGATAATGAAGACCATATAAATTTACTTAAAAATTTGGTGGAGTCATACTTAATAAGGAAATGAATATTTATTTAATTTTAAAATCATTACATTTGATAGCTGTTATTTCTTGGATGGCTGGACTTTTATATCTACCAAGAATTTTTGTATATCACTCTGAAAATAAATTAAATAACGATATATCTGGAGTTTTTAAAATAATGGAAAGACGCCTATATTTTTACATTATGTATCCAGCAATGTTATTATCTTGGATCTTTGGAGTATCAATTATTCACTTTCAAGGAATAGAATTACTAAAAGCTAAATGGTTTTTAATAAAAATTATCGCTGTGATTATTTTAACAGGCTATCATTTTTATCTTGGACATTGTTTAAGATCCTTTAATCAGGATTTAAATAATAGCAGCCCTAAATTTTTTAGAGTAATTAATGAAATTCCTACGATTTTACTAATATTGATTGTCTTTTTGGCGATTTTAAAGCCTATGTAGGGTTGAAAAATTTATAATAATGTTTATATTAACACAATCTTAACAAAATTTCCCTTATAATGAAAATCGAAGAACTTAAAAAAAACCCCCCAGCACAGCTTATTACGCAAGCAGAAGAGCTTGGAATAGAAAATGCTAGCACTTTAAGAAAACAAGAAATTTTATTCGCTATACTAAAAAAACTTGCTGAAAAAGGTGAAGAAATAACTGGTATGGGTGTTTTACAATTATTACAAGATGGCTTTGGTTTTCTCAGAGCACTGGAATCGAATTATTTACCAGGCGCAGATGATATTTACGTAAGCCCGAGCCAAATAAGAAAATTTGGTCTTAGAACTGGAGATACGGTAGAAGGCCCTGTGAGAGCTCCTAAAGAGGGTGAAAGGTATTTTGCTCTATTACAAGTAAGCAAAATTAATAATGAAGATCCTGCAAAGTCTAGACATAAAATAGCTTTTGATAACTTAACCCCTCTATACCCTAATAAACAATTAGTTATGGAAATTGAAAGTAATAAAACTGAAAAAAAACCTGATTTAACATCAAGATTAATTGATTTAGTGAGCCCAATAGGGAAAGGTCAAAGATCACTAATCATCTCTCCTCCTAAGGCAGGAAAAACCATGATACTCCAAAGTATCGCAAACTCAATAACGGCAAATCATCCTGAGTGTTCGTTGATGGTATTATTAATCGATGAAAGACCAGAGGAGGTTACAGACATGCAAAGAACAGTTAAAGGAGAAGTCATTAGTTCCACTTTTGATGAACCAGCTCAAAGACACGTTGCTGTAGCAGAAATGGTAATTGAAAAAGCTAAAAGATTAACGGAGCATAAAAAAGATGTAATCATATTACTAGATTCTATTACTCGTTTAGGTAGAGCTTATAACGCAGTTGTACCAAGTTCAGGAAAAGTTTTGACAGGAGGTGTTGATGCTAACGCTCTTCAAAGACCAAAAAGATTCTTTGGTGCCGCAAGAAACATTGAAGAGGGAGGATCACTAACAATTATAGCTACAGCATTAATTGATACAGGAAGCAGAATGGATGAGGTAATTTTTGAGGAATTTAAAGGAACAGGAAATAGTGAAACAATACTTGATAGAAAGATTTCAGAAAAAAGAATTTTCCCAGCTATAGACATAACTAAATCTGGAACAAGAAGAGAAGAATTATTATTTGACAAAAATGATCTTCAAAAAATGAATGTTTTAAGAAGAATAATTGCCCCAATGGGATCTATGGATGCTATTGAGTTTATTAATTCAAAGTTAAAAGCTACTAAATCTAATTCAGAGTTTTTTACTTCAATGAACAAGCCAGCTTAAGCTGAAATTTTCATACTCAGGTTTGAAAAATTATTTATGTTCTTTAGCAATTCCCGCTATATACTAATTTGATGACTATTTTTGCATTATCTTCTGCACCAGGTCAATCAGGAGTGGCAGTATTTAGAATTTCAGGTCCAGAAACAGGCAATATTATTAAATTAATCACAAAAAGTGATTTACCATCACCAAGAAGGGCTAAGCTTCTAAAAATAAACAATATTAACAATTCTAGACTAATAGATGAGGGAATAGTTTTATGGTTTCCAGCCCCAAATAGTTACACAGGTGAAGATATGGCGGAACTTCATGTTCACGGAAGCAGAGGTGTAATTACAGAAATACAAAATAATCTTTTAAATACTAAAAAATGTAGAATGGCCGAGGCAGGAGAGTTTACCAAAATAGCTTTCGTTAACGGGAAAATAAATTTACTAAAAGCAGAGGCAATCGGAGATTTAATAGCTGCGGAAACACAAATTCAGATTGATCAAGCTCAAAGTATTATAAAAGGAAAAAGTTTTTTAAAATTTGAAAATATTAGAGAAAAGATAATTAAAATATTAGGAACTATGGAAGCTAAAATTGATTTTCCCGAAGAAGACATTCCTGAAAATATAACTGAAAACATAAAAAAAGATGTCGAAAATATTGAAATAGAAATAAAAAAAATACTTGATGACAATAAAGTTGGTGAAAAAATTAGAACTGGTTTCAAAATTGCTATAGTTGGTCCTCCAAATTCAGGAAAATCAACTTTAATGAATTACTTTTCAAAAAGAGATGTTTCAATTGTTTCTGAGATAGCTGGTACAACTAGAGATGTTTTAGAAACCCATTTAAACTTTGATGGATATCCAGTTATAATCTCAGATACTGCAGGTATAAGGGCATCAAAAGATATAATAGAGAAAGAAGGTATAAAACTAGCGTTTAAGAAAGCAGAGGAAGCAGACCTAAGAATAGTTATAATAGAGCCAAAAAATGTTGAATTCTTTGGTTTTTTGAATGATTTATTTGATAAAAGCTCAATTTTATTGGTTAACAAGACAGACCTATATGATTTTAAAGTTCCTGAGCAATTAAAAAAATATAATCCTTTTCCTATTTCTGTTCTTAAAGAAACCAACATTGATAAAGTAATATCAGAAATTAAATACATTTTAAAAAAATCATTATTTACTAGCACAGATGTTTTTATTACTAGAGAACGTCACAGGATTGATCTAAATAATTGTATTCAATCTTTACAAGATTTTAAAAATAAAAATATAAACGAAGATTTCGATAAAGCTGCTGAAGATTTAAGAGTCGCAGTAAGGAATTTAGGTAAGGTTGTTGGAAAAGTTGATGTTGAAGAGATTTTATCAAGTATTTTTAATGATTTCTGTATAGGCAAATAAACCGCTAATTACCTATTAAATTAGCTTATTTTTTAACTAATTAATAAAATTTAAGATAGTCTTGTAAAAAAAGATTTCAAATATAAATTCAGGTAATGGAAAAGAATAAACAATATGATGTTATAGTAATTGGTGGAGGTCATGCAGGCTGTGAGGCTGCTGCCGCGTCTGCAAGATTAGGAGTAAATACAGCTCTCTTTACTAATGATAAATCTTCTATTGGTGAGATGTCTTGTAACCCAGCAATCGGTGGTTTAGGTAAAGGTCATTTAGTCAGAGAAATAGATGCTTTAGATGGTGTTATGGGAGATGTGGCTGACAAATCTGGTATACAATTTAAGTTATTAAATAGAAGTAGAGGACCAGCTGTGAGAGGACCTCGAACTCAAAGTGATAGATCACTGTATAAAAAATATATGCAAGAAAAACTTGTAAACTATTGTAATTTAAGCATTTTTTCTGACTCTGTAATAGGTTTTATATTTCGTAAAAATAGTATAAACGGCATATTAACTTCTTCTGGAAAAGAAATTCAATCTAAGAAAGTAATACTTACAACAGGCACTTTTTTGAATGGAATGATACATATTGGTGATAAAAGAACCCCTGCAGGTAGATATAATGAAAAGCCTACTACTGGTTTAAGTGAACAGTTACAAAAATATAATTTTAAAATTGGAAGGTTAAAAACAGGGACTCCACCTAGGTTAGATGGACGTACTATTAATTACTCAAATTTAGAAGAGCAACATCCAGATGATGAAGTATCTTTTTTCTCTTTCTTAACAAAAAAAAATATCAATAAACAAATTAGTTGTGGAATTACTTACACCAATGAAAAGGTTCATGAATTGATTTCAAAAAATATTCAACGAAGCGCAATGTATTCTGGAAGTATTAAGGGTGTAGGACCTAGGTATTGTCCTTCCATAGAGGATAAAATCCATAAATTTAAGGATAAGACTAGGCATCAAATTTTTCTAGAACCGGAAGGGCTTGAAGATAACACAGTCTATCCTAACGGAATTTCAACATCACTACCAGCTGACCTTCAACAAGAAATATGCAATAATATCAATGGTTTAAAAGATGTTAAAATATTACGGCCAGGATACGCAATAGAATATGATTATGTTGATCCAAGGGAACTTTTTTTAACATTAGAGACAAAGAAGATAAAAAACTTTTACTTCGCCGGCCAAATTAATGGTACAACAGGTTATGAAGAAGCTGCGGCTCAAGGACTAATAGCTGGAGCAAATGCTGCTTTATCTATTAAGGCCAAAGAACCATTAATCCTAGACAGGTCTCAGGCATATATTGGCGTGATGATAGACGATTTAGTTACAAAAGGAGTTGCTGAACCTTACAGGATGTTTACCTCAAGAGCAGAATACAGATTATCATTAAGGTGTGATAATGCTGACTTGAGACTTACACCTGTTGGAATTAAGTTCGGCCTAGTTAAATCAGAGAGGAAGAAACTATTTGAGGATAAATCAATAAAAATAGAAACTTTGAATAAACAAATGGATGAATTGAGGATCTCTCCATCTGAAGCAGAAAAATATGGGGTTAAAATTGCAAAAGATGGAGTTTACAGGTCAGCTAACTCTGTTTTAGCTCAAAAAGGTGTAAAATTTAGTAAAATCAGGGATATTTGGCCCGAAATAGGCGATTATAGCCGTGAAATTGAAGAGCAAATTGAAATTAACGCTCATTATAAAGGGTACATGAAGAAACAAAAGGCAGATATTCTGGCTTTTAAAAGAGATGAGAGCCTAAAAATACCATCAGATATTAATTACGATAATTTTTCAGGGCTTTCTAATGAAGTTAAGTCTAAATTTAAGCAAATTAGGCCAAAAACAATGGGCCAGGCTTTGAGAATAGACGGAATTACCCCGGCAGCTGTATTTATTCTATTGTCACATCTCAAAAGAAAGTCTATTAAGCATATAGCTTGATCGAATCAAATCTTAAAAAATATTCTCAATTAGAAACATTAAACGTTTCACGTGAAACATTTCCTGCCTTAGAGGAGTTCAGATCATTATTATTGACTGAAAACAAAAAAATAAACTTAATCAGCAAATCAACTGAGAAAGACTCAATAAAAAGACATATAATAGACTCAGCTCAAATAGTTGATATTATTGATAAAAATACTAAAACTTGCTTAGATATAGGGTCTGGTTCTGGCCTTCCAGGAGTAGTTTTAGCAATTATATTTAAAAAAAAGGGATCAAAAATAAAATTTGAACTTTATGAGAAAAGTCAAAAGAAAAGTAATTTTTTAAGAAAAATGATCAAGCACTTCGAATTAAATGCTGAAGTAAAGCAAAAAAATATTTTTGAACAGAGGGAATTAGAGGCGGACATAATAGTGGCTAGGGCATTTAAACCACTTCAAACAATATTAGAATTAATGAACAAAAATTTTACTCATTATAACAGATTGATTTTATTTTTAGGAAAAAGTGGCAGAGACAACATTAATGAATGTTTAAAATTATGGAAGTTTGATTATGAAATTATAAAAAGTTTAACAGACGTAAATTCAGTTATTGTAAAAATAAATAATTTAAGAAGAACATGAAAGAAAAAATCATATCAATAATAAATCAAAAGGGTGGGGTTGGCAAAACAACAACTGTAATAAATTTAGCGGCAGGACTTTCTTTGAATAATAAAAAAGTTTTGGTAATTGATTTAGATCCCCAAGGAAATGCTACAACAGGTTTAGGTTTATCAAATATAGATCAAACATCTAATTCAATTTATCAAGTATTGGTTGGAAAAAAAAAAATTAATGAGGCAGTTACTAAAACTAATTTTTCTAACCTGGATATAATCACTTCAAATGTAGATTTATCTGGATTAGAGGTAGAAACAGCAGATGATGGTCGTAGAGCTTATATTCTAAAGGAGAAATTGACCTCATATTTAAATGATTCTAGAGCCTCATATGATTATGTGCTAATAGACTGCCCTCCATCTCTTAGTTTGTTAACTGTCATGGCCTTAGTAGCTTCTCACTCTCTATTAGTACCTCTTCAAACAGAATTCTTTGCTTTGGAGGGTATAACTCAACTGATCAAAACTATCGATAGAATTAAAGTGGGATTAAATCAAGAACTTACGATTAGAGGAATACTCTTGACTATGTATGATAAGAGAAACAAGCTTTCCGGCGAAGTTGAAACTGAAGCAAGAAATTTTTTTAAAGAAAAAGTTTACAAAAATGTTGTACCAAGAAATGTTAGATTATCTGAAGCACCTTCACACGGTATGCCTGTTATATTTTATGACAAAACTTGTCCAGGCAGCAAGTCATATATTAATTTTACAGAGGAGTTTTTAGCTCAGGAAGAAAGTTTTGAAACAGCAGCATGATTAACTTTAAAAATAAAAAAGGACTTGGCAGAGGCCTTTCATCTTTAATCGGTGAGGGAAAGGTATCCTCAAACACTAAAGCTAGTATAAGTGATCTTACAAGAAATAAATATCAACCAAGAAAAAAGTTTGATGAAACAAGCTTAAATGAATTATCTGAATCTATAAAATCAAGAGGGATTATTCAGCCAATAATTGTTAGAGATTCTAATGGAAATAGTAAATACGAAATTATTGCTGGTGAAAGAAGATGGCTTGCTGCTCAGAAGGCAGGATTACATGAAGTGCCTATTGTCGTTATAGAAGCAGACGATAAAAAAGCTTTAGAATTTGGAATAGTTGAAAATGTGCAAAGGCACGACTTAAATGCTATTGAGGAAGCTGAAGGTTATAAAAGATTAATAGATGAATTTTCTTATGATCAAGAACAAGTTGCTAAATTTATAGGAAAAAGCAGAAGCCATATAACTAATTCACTAAGACTTCTTAGTTTGCCCGATGAGGTAATTGAATTTGTTAAGGAAAATAAAATTTCCCCTGGACATGCTAAAATTTTAGTAGGTCTTGAGAATTGTCAATTAATTTCAAAAAAAATCATATCAAAAAAATTATCAGTGAGACAAACAGAAAGTCTTGTTAGAGCGTATAAAACTCCAAGTAAGAAACTTATGAAAAACAAAGATCCAAACATAAGAATTTTAGAACAAAATCTTATGGAAAAAATAGGAATGAATGTTGAGATAAAAAATAAAAAAAATAATAAAGGTTCAATTATTTTTAACTATAAAGAGTTGGATCAATTAAATCGGATAATAGAGTCCGTTAAGAAGAACTACTAATTTTCTGATCTAACATTTCGTAAATAAAATTTTTCATTAATATAATGCTCAATGTATTATTTTTTTTAATTGTTATCTCTATATGGTTCAATTTTTGAATTAGATTGGACATTTTTTTATATGACCATAATTCTAACTGTTTTTTTATTACTGGTTTATCTTTCCAAAATATCGGTGGTCTATGTTCAGAAATCACCTTTTCTATATCACTTTTATTTTCTATTTTTTCTAAGAGGCTGAGAATCTTTTTTGCTTTTTGTAAAAATACTCTTAAAATAAAAAATATATCCTCATTGGCATAATTATTTTCGTTTAAAATTTCTTGTGTTTTTTTTAAATTTTTACTTAGAGACGCATCAACTAATTCTGATGCGCTGTAATTTTCTGCTAAATTTGTTAGAGTAGAAATTTCTTTCATTGATAAAACTTTTTTATCACATAAATAATTCGAAACTTTCTCTAACTCATTTTTTAGATTACCTCTATCTCCGCTACATCTGTTAACTAATAAATTTAATGTTTCATATGAAACACTAATTTTGTTTTTTAAAAAAAATTCTTTAGCAATATTAATTAATGATTGAGAGTTATCCTTATACGTTGGTATGATTCCAGCATTATCAGATTTTTCAATAAAATTTCTTAGCTTTGATTTTTTGTCAAGTACACCACAGTTTAAAATTATTATGTCATCTAAAAAATTTTGGTCCAAGTCCATAACTATTTCTGAAATTTTTTCAGAACTTCTTTCAATAATGAAAGTCTTATTTTCGTCAAATAATGATTTATTTTTTATTTCAGAAAAAAAAAGGTCTTTATTTTTTAAAATTTGTTCTTCTTCGTATATAATTTCTTTGTTGTTGTAATTCCTTTTAATTTTAGAAATTATTTCTTTTTTTAAACCCTCGTTTTCACCATAAAGAACAAATAGTTTAAATTTGGAAAAATTTATTTTATCTAATTCAAACGATTTTAAAATCATTTCACACTTGCTAAAAATACTAAAATTTGTTGAGTAATATCTTCCACAAGATTTAATTTTATATTTTTTTCGTATTGTTTTAAATTAAACTTGTTGTCATCAATATTATACTCAAAACTTTCTGAAAATTTTTTTGATATAATTAAATTATCACTGTTATTAAAAAGAGATAAATCAATGACTACATTTAACCTATTTTTTGTAGGGTCACCTTTTGAGTCTTTTAATATTATTGAAATATTTTCATTATATTCCAAACTTATTTTTAAACTTTTGACTGCATTTTCATTTGAAAGCACTTCTATACTGTTTTGAATATAATTGGTCAGGCTGTTATTTAAATTTTTTTTAAAGCTAATAACTTTATAATTACTTTCTTTTGAAGAATATAAGGGTGTATAACCACAACCATTCAAAAATATAATAACTAAAACTAAAAATATTTTTTTCATTTAATTATAAAGTTCACTAATCTATTTTTAACTATAATATGCTTTAAAAGATTTTTATCACTTAAAATATTTGATATTTTTTCGTCTTCTCTTATTTTGTTGATAACTTCTTTATCTGGTAGATTTTTTTCAACCTTAACTAAAGTTTTTTTCTTACCATTTATTTGAACAACAATGTTTACATATTTCTCTTGTAAATACTTCTCTTCTGCCTCGGGCCAATTAAGTTTTTGATCGTATTTTAAATCTTTAACAGCTTCAGAAATTATATGAGGAATAACCGGCATCATCAATGTAAGAATTTTTAAATAATTCTCTTTAAGTACTTCTGACTTATAATTTTTTTCTACTTCTTTTATAAGAAAATTATAAGTTTCATAAATGTTTGCAATAATTACATTATAATTAAATTTTTCAAGATTCATCGAAATTTTCTTTATTAACTTATTTGTAAATATATTTAAATCTTCGTTATCTGTGCTTTTTCCATTTGCTTTTAATTTTTCAATTATTTTTTTATGAAGCAACCAAAACTTACTAATAAATTTGTATGAAGCTACCATTCCTTGTTCTGACCACTGAATATCTTTTTCAGGAGGGCTATCAGATAAAATAAAAAGTCTAACAGCATCTGCGCCATAGGAATCAATTATTTTTTCTGGGTCAATCACGTTTTTTTTTGATTTAGACATAGACTCTGATGGGCCAACAACAACTCTCTCTTTTCTATTGTTGATTTTAAAAAAATTTTTTCCATCTTCAGAAAATACTTCATTTGGGTTTAACCAGTTGTTTTTATCGTCTTTGTATGTTTCATGACAAACCATCCCTTGAGTAAACAATCCATCAAATGGCTCTTTAGAGATAAATTCTTTATTTTTATGTTTAAGTGCCAACATAAAAAATCTTGAATATAATAAGTGTAATATTGCATGCTCTACGCCACCAATATATTGATCTACAGGCATCCAATATTTAATTTCATCTAAGTTGTATCCATACTCTATATTAGCAGGTGAACAAAAACGAAGATAATACCAAGATGAGTCAACAAATGTATCGAGAGTATCAGTTTCAAGTTTGTATTTTTTTCCATTAATCGTTATTTTTCTCCAGTTTTCTTGATGATCTAGTGGATTACCTTTTGTATTTAAATTAATATTTTCTGGCAATGTAATTGGTAACTGTTCTTTAGGTACAGCTATATAAGTTCCATCATCATTGTAGGCTATTGGAATTGGACACCCCCAGTATCTTTGTCTAGAAATACCCCAATCTTTTAGTCTAAAATTAATTTTTTTTTTACCAATTTTTCTATTTTCAATTTCCTCGATAGCCTTAGAGATTGCTTCATTTGGTGTGTTAAGTTTGTTTAAAAAGGAGGAATTGATCATCACACCATCTCCAACATAAGCTTCTTCTTTAACTTTAAAATCACCTTTAAAATCTTTAGGTTTTACGACAGTATTAATAGGTAAATTATATTTTTTTGCGAATTCAAAATCTCTTTGATCATGAGCTGGGCAACCAAATACTGCACCAAAACCGTAATCCATCAATACAAAATTTGCAAAATAAACTGGAACTTTGGAATTTTCATCAAAAGGATTTATAGCTATAAGATTTGTCTTAAAGCCAATTTTTTCAGCTTGCGCGATTGACTCTTCCGTGGTTCCTGTTTTTGAACACAGTTGTTTAAATTTTTGAAATTCTTTATCTTTTTCATAAAACTTTGAGATAGGATGATCAGCTGATACTGCCAGAAAAGAGAACCCAAATAACGTATCTGGTCTTGTGGTAAAGCATTTTATTTTATCTACAGAGGAGTTTCCCTCAATTTTAAAATCTATTTCACAGCCAAAAGATTTCCCTATCCAATTCTTTTGCATAACTTTAACTTTATTTGGCCATTTATCCAAATCATCTAAACCAGTTAAAAGCTCGTCAGAAAATTGAGAGATTTTAAAAAACCATTGGCTTAATTTTTTTCTCTCAACTGTTGCTCCAGAACGCCATCCTTTACCATCAATGACTTGTTCATTCGCTAAAACAGTTTGCTCAATTGGATCCCAATTAACATAGTTTTCTTTTTTATAAATTAACCCTTTATTAAAGAGTTCCAAAAAAAATAATTGTTGATGTTTATAGTACTCCGGTGAACACGTTGAAATTTCTCGATCCCAGTCTATGGATAAACCTAATTTTTTTAATTGAGTTTTCATGACAGAAATATTTTTTTCTGTCCAGTCCTTTGGATCTAAGTTATTTTCTCTTGCTGCATTTTCTGCTGGCATTCCAAAAGAATCCCAACCCATCGGATGAAGCACATTATAATTTTGAAGTGCCTTATATCTGGCCAGTACATCACCTATTGTATAATTTCTCACGTGCCCCATATGTATCTTGCCAGATGGGTAGGGAAACATCTCAAGGCAATAAAATTTTTTCTTTTTTTTATCTAGTTCTGTTTTAAAACTTTTATTTTTTTGCCAAAATTTTTGCCACTTTTCTTCAACTGTTTTAAAATTATATCGTTCCACAAAACTTTTTAAAATAAAAATTGCTATTCTTTTCTTTCGAGTATTCCGGCTTTATTTTTACCTTCTTTTTCGTAATATTTTTGAAATCCGTCTTTTTCCATGATTGCTGCTTTTTTTAAAATCGCAAGTTTAATTTCTTTCTCAAGTTTTGACTGAACTTTATTTGTTTTGCAATTCGAATTTTTACAAATTTTTTCAAACACAGTAACATCTACTGCATCAGCTCTAATTTCATTAGTTAAAAATTTAACAGTTATTTTTAAATCTCTAGTGCTTTCTGGGTTTTTATTTTCAGCTGAAAACCAATCTGTAATAAGTATTCCTCCAGAATAGCTTGCGTTCGTCAAAGGAACAAAATCAAATATCTCTATTGATGCTCTCCACAATGGGTTTGAAGATGCAAAATCAAAGTCACCACCTCGTGTTGCCCCTTTTCCAAACCTTACCCCTCTACCTTCTTGAATATTTTTTCTAACTCTTTCATTAATATTTACAGGATTATCTTTGACATCAGATCTTTTATAAATACCGCAAGAATTAAAGCTGAAAAAAATAAGCAGAGCGAGAATTGCATTTAAAAACTTAAATCTAATCATACAAAAAATGGTTAATGATATAAAACTCATGAAATATAGTAAAATACGCTAAAATCCAATGTTTTTATTGTGACTTATTTATCACACATTAATTAAAAATAGCTATTTCTTAATGATTCTGAGCGTTTTAAGCTAATATTTTGATAAAAAGCTTTCATTCATATGAATACAAATAAAAAGGAGTACTTTATGAATAAATTTAAAAAAATTGGGCTTACAGCACTAGCGGGTTCGTTAGTTGCAGTATCAGCTCAAGCTGGTGAACTAACTGTTACAGGTGGTGCAAACATCACATTGAAAAGTGGTACAGCAGCAAGTGGAAGCAACACATCTTCAAGAGGTATTGGTACTGACAAAGACGTTGCTTTTAAAGGTTCAGGTGAACTTGATAACGGTACAACATTTACTGTTTTCACAGCTACAAATGATAGCCAAACTGACTTAACATCTGGTTACATTTCAGTTGCAACACCATCATTTGGTTCATTCTTAATGGGTAACCACAGTGGTGCAGCTCACTACAAATACGACGAAGAAGTTCCAACAGCTTACGAGCAGCTTTCAGATCCATCTGGAAACTTAATGCCTGCAAACAAAGTTGGTGACTTTATGGATAATAACCACATCACATACACATCTCCAACATTTGATCTTGGTGGAGCATCAATTACGTTTGACTTAGGTTACGCGTCTGATGCAAACGACACTGAAACAGGTGACGGTGGTGTTCCAGGTGAAGGTACATACGGTACTGGTCAAGAAGCTGGTGTAACAATTAGTTACGACGCTCTTAAGATCGGTGTATACGGTGCTGAAAGAGAGAACCCAACAAAAACTAATGGTACAACTCAAGACGCTGTTCAAGACGAGTTCAACGGTGTTTGGTATGCTAAATACTCATTTGGTCCAGTATCAATTGGTTACTCAGAATCTTACTTAGATTCAGGTGTTTCAGAAACTCAAACAGTAGGTACTACAACTGCGAAAACTTTAAGAACATCAGGTGGTATCTTTGAAGGTGAGCAAATTGGTATTGCGTTTAACGTAAATGACAATTTCTCAGTTTCATACTCAGAGTCAACTGAAACGTACAATGCTCAGTCAGAAGCAGCATCTCAAGATGTAGACCAGAAGACTGATTCAATTCAATTTGCATATTCAATGGGTGGTATGTCGATCAAAGCGTATCAAATAGAGATCGAAAATCCTCATATGGATGAAGACGCAGATGATTCAAAAATAACTGAAATTGCTTTAGGACTTGCGTTCTAATTTAGTTTTAGATTGAAATTTAAAACGGCCCAGTATTTATACTCGGGCCGTTTTTTTTTATCCAAGAAATACCCGCAACACCTTTTACATTACACATTCTTAAATAATTCATATTTTTTTGGTTTATTCCACCAAGAGCAATAATATCTTTTTTTATGCTCAATTTAATTAAGTTAAATTTGGTAACCCCCAGATGATTATTATTTTTTTTAGTTCTAAATATTGGACATAAAAAAATCTTAGTGCAGCCTTGTAATTCTTTATTTAAAACTTCTTTAACATTGTGTGCAGACCCAATTATGTCAAAATTTTTTTTGATAATATTTCTATATTTTAATGATTTGTTAAATGAAGGGATATAAACCCCATCAAAATTAAATCTTAAAGCCAATTTCAAGTTATTACTTATATAAACTTTTCTTCCGTGTTTTTTACAAAAATTCACCAATTGTAAAAGATCTTCCGTATTAAATTTATTTGAATAATTTCTATATATAATATTTATTGATTTGTTTAACTTATAGATTTCTTCTCTATTAAATTTGTCTATATAATAGTAAATAGATTTAAACATATGCAAAACGTAGTAAAAAATTTGAATTTAATAAAGGAAGAAATTTTAGATAAAAAAAACGTTAAATTAGTTGCAGTTACTAAAACTTTCCCAATTAGCCATATATTGCCTGTTATTAATGAAGGTCACACTGATTTTGGTGAAAACAAAGTACAAGAGGCAATGGAGAAATGGACAAGTATTAAGCAAGACTTTCCAAAGATCAAATTACATTTAATAGGTAAATTGCAAACTAATAAAGTTAAGTTCGTGTTACCTTTATTTGATTATATACATTCTCTAGATAATGTTAAATTAGCAAATAAGTTAGCAGACGAGCAAATAAAAAAAAATTTTAAACCTAAAATATTTATTCAAGTTAATATTGGTGAAGAACCTCAAAAAGGGGGTATTGAAATAAGTAATTTAGAGAGTTTTTATAAAAAATGTGTTGATGAATTTAAATTAAATATAATTGGCTTAATGAGTATCCCTCCATTTGAAAAAGATTCTAAACCTTATTTTATAAAAATGAGAGAATTATCCGAAAAATTAAATTTAAAAGATATAAGTATGGGTATGTCAGATGATTATATGGAGGCTATAGAACAAGGATCAACATTTATAAGAGTAGGCTCAAAAATATTCGGTGCCAGAAGTTAACTAATTTCAATTTTGGATTTTTTATTAATTATTTTTAACAGTATTAATAAATCGTTCTTTTTTAAAGCTATGCAGCCTTTAGTAAGTCCATAATTTTTTGTTAAATGAATAAAAATTGCACTTCCTTTAAATGGCTTTGTTTTATTCGTATTATATTCTATAACTATCAAAATATCATAAATGCTGTCTTTTCTAAAAAGTTTTTCACCTCTGTTTTTTTTATTTAAAGTAATTTCTTTATTATAATTTTTACTATACGGATCATCACACCAGCCCATATTTTTTTTAATTATTTTGGTTTTTAAAACTGTTTTTGGTTTCTTAACTCTATCTGGTCGATAGTAAACTTTACCAATCTTAAAAATTCCAATTGGAGTACAATGATCTCCCTCTGTTTTTTTTGATTTTAACCCCTTTTTACCAACAGAGCATTTGAACTTAAATTCATCAACAATTAAGTATCCTTTATTTTTTAATCTTAATAACATAATATAATTTAATGCATTCGCAAAAGTTGCATATTTTAAATATACCAGAATTAGATAAAATTTTTATAGAAATCAAAGATTATTTTAATTACGACGTCAATACTTTCACCGAAAAAAAAGATTTGATTAAAAAAATCAGTGAAGATAAAAAATTTTTAGTGAATTCTATAATTCTTGTAAATCAGAAAGACTTTTCTTCATTGAAAAGCAAAACTGATGAAAAACAAGTCTATTGTATTACAAAATTTCCAATAAAAATCTCTAATTTAATTGATCAACTAAACGTGAGATTAATACAACAAAATTACTCTGCTCAATCAAATATCAATATAAACAAATACATATTAGATATTAATTCAAGAATATTAAAAAAAACTAATAATGAACTTAAACTGACTGAACGAGAAATTGATACTATTATATTTCTTAAAAATGAAAATAAACCAGTCAAGGTTGATATGCTTCAGAAAAAAGTTTGGAAATACGGAGAGGATTTAGAAACTCATACAGTTGAGACGCATATTTATAGATTAAGAAAAAAGATAAAAGATGCATTTAATGATGACACATTTATTCAAAGTAAAAAGGATGGATACATAATTAATGAGTAAGAAAAATCCTTTAAAAAGAGACCTATTTACAAAAAAATATAAACCTAGAATTATCAAACCTAAAAAAGGAAAAGGTAGTTTTAAAAGAAAAAAAAAATAGATTAATTGTTGCTTGATGGTTTAAATATTAAGCAAAGACCATTGTTACAAAATCTTTTTCCAGTCTCACTAGGACCATCGGCAAAGACATGTCCATGATGAACTCCACAATTTGCACAATGATATTCAATTCTTTTCATTCCAAATGAGTAATCAATTTTAGTTTTAAACGCACCTGGCAAAGCTTCTGTAAAAGATGGCCAACCAGTCCCACTGTCAAACTTAGCAGTGGATGCAAACAATTTTGCACCGCAGTTTGCACAATGATAAAAACCTTCTCTTTTTTCATTCAAAAGATCACTTGTAAATGGCCTTTCCGTACCTTCATTAAACATTATTTCCTTTTGTTTTTTGGTAAGATTTTCATTTATAACTTTTTTTGTAACAGCCTTTGCAAACTTAAATGGCATTAAGAAAAAAGAAAAAAATGTAATACTAAGCAATTTTATAAAAATTCTTTTATCTAAATTATATTTCATTATTTTATTAATATTATTATAAGAAATATCATTTGTACCAAGTTTATCAGCACAGATACAAAGTGTGATACTTTGAAGTTCTTTTCTTCCTTATTGTCTTTAAACTTATTTATTAATGGCATTAAAAAAAAATTAGAGATAAAAAATAAAATACAAATAGATAACATTAAATAAAATTTAAGACTAAAATCACTTAAATAAGCGATCAATAAAACGACAATTAAGCTGATACTAAGATTTAGTAAGTAATATATAGGAAAAATGCCCCTTATAAATTTTCTAGCATATTCTTCATTTAAAAATCTAAATGTAGATGGTGCAACAATAAATGAAAAAAAAAGCATAATCCCTAAAAGTATTGCAGATAAATATGTAACGCTTTGTTCAATCATTATAAAACAACTTCAAATCCCTCAAAATTAGGCGCACCTAAATAAAGATCTTGATGTTGACCAGCATTTTTATGAGCTAATCTGAAGGCTTCTGATTTAGTCCAATTAATAAAGTCCTCTTTTGAATTCCATATACTATGTGATGCATACAAGGTAAATTCTTCGTTAGTATTTCCCTTAACTAAATGAAATTCTTTAAAACCTGGCACGCCTTTTAAATGAGTATCTCTATTTTTCCAAACACTCTCAAATTCTTGTTCCTTACCTAGTACAATTTTAAATCTATTCATCGCTATAAACATTGTGACTATATATATTTATTACATATGGTTTTATAGCTTTATCAGTGTGACACTCTGTTGCTTAAAATTTTCTATTAAATAACCATATCCAAATAAACGGAAGGAAAAATATGAAAAAATTAGCGTTAATTTTATCTTTTGTATTATTTTCGAGCTCTGTATTTGCAGGTTCATGCCCGATGATGGCAAAAAACCTTGATGCAAAAATTGCAGAAGTTCAAGAATTAAAAGATGCTGGAATGAAGGCTCACGATAGTGGAGAGCACAAAAAATCAGTAGATCTTCTTAATAAAGCATTAGAAATGTTTAAAGGATAAATTTTTTGGGGTTTGGGGCACCTGGCAACAGAACGCCCCTATTAAATTAGAATTTTAAAAAAAATTACAAATCTTACTACATCTCTACTTCAATTTATTTACAAAGCAAAAATTAAATTCTTGAAATAAAATATATATCGATCGTATCTTCAAAATGAATTCTTCTTTTGCCAGAAAACATTGGGGGTGTATCAGAAAATAAAACCAAAAGATCATTTTTTTCCAATCTTGAAATAAACTTAGATATACTCTCGTTAAAAAACATCTGATTATTATAAATTGTACAAAACTGTTTACTTAAATTTAAAGGAAAATTTTTTTCACAATTTATGTATTGTTTATCAGTAATTGGTTCTACCGGGATATGATTATTTAAGGTCAAAAAAATCACAAAATTATCATTCTTTTTATCAAGTAACATATCCATATTATCCATAATATCATGATCACAAATTCCACTAAATTTTTGGGCACATTTACTAAAACCAAATTTTTTTAAATCGTTACTAAAATATGATTTATCAAAAAAGTTTTTATATCTAGATCTATTAAGAAATGACTCTCTATAACTGTGTATATAAACAAAATTTTTATCTTTAATGTTATTTATCCAACAATTATTTTTATCCAAAAAAATATCAAGTTCTTCCTTTTGAAACTCGTAAAAATCAACCTCTTTATCACAGAAGAATTCCATCTCTGAACCATGGGTTGTTGCAGATCTATTCCATTTTTTTTTGAATTTTTGAATATTTAAACTTTCATTGTTTAGAACAATTTTTTGGAATAAATTATTTTTAAGGTCTTGATTTCTAAAATTTGGGTAAGATTCGTTTATTATTACATAAATGTTATTAAATTTTTTTTGGGTAATAATTTTTTCAAAATTCCCAAAATATTTATGATCATCTATATTCGCAAGTTCTCTTGAACCTGCAGGAAGATTGGCAGAGTAAATAAATGAATAGTTTAATGTAATGAACCAATTCTCGTTTCTAAAAAGATGATTTTTTACCATTTGATTGTAGTGTTCAACTTCGTAGACAAAAGTTTTATCCACCTCCGTCCACATATTAGTAGCACCTTTTATTCTTTTAATTAAACTTTGATGAGAAAGTGATGGATTTAGAATTGAAAGTATAAATGCTAAAATGAAGGAAAATAGATAAAATTTTTGATTAATATTATATGATTTAAATTTAAAAACGATCTCATATTTCTTTTTCTCAAGATAAAAAATTATTAATGTAGTAAAAACCAAATAATAAATAATACTTATATTTTTATAAAATACATATCCAACATAAGTATAATTTAAAGTTAAAAAATTACTTAAAATTAATTTATAAAAATGAAAATCAAGTCCATACTGACTTATTAAAGCCGAAACAGTCTCAAAAAAAACAAAAAAATATAATGAATATACATGAATTGAATAAATTAAAGACTGAATAGAAATAAAACCAAAATCAAAAGAGTATGTGTCCGATAAATATACTAAAGCTAATATATTTACTAAAAAAACTCTAATAAAATAATATTTTAAATATAATTTCATCATTTGAGTATATCATTTTATAAATTGACGTTCTTGTGGCGTTTTATTAATGATAAATGGGTTTTCAATTCAAATAAACGCCCCTACTAATCGAAATTAATTATACTTTCTTTTATTGTTTCTGAAATCACTTTAGCACCCTCAAAATTAGGATGAATACCATCACTTTGATTTAGTTTTGGGTTTAAAGCTACTTTTTTTAGTAAAAAAGGTATTAAAGTTAAATTATATTCTTCTGCTAACTTAGGAAAAATATCATCAAATTTCTTTTTATATGCTAATCCATTTGTTGGAGACGCTTTCATTCCCGCTAAAATTATTTTTATATTTTTAGTTTTTATAATTTCTATAATTTTTCTAAGATTATTTTCTGTTTGGTCTGGATTAATTCTTCTTAGCATATCATTTGCACCTAATCCTAAAATAATCAAATCGATATCACTATCAGAAGTATATTCATCAATTCTATCTATTCCATCTTCTGAAGTATCTCCAGAAACACTTCCATTTATTATTTTGATATTATATCCAGCCTCTTTCAAATCATTTTCTAATATTATAGAAAGTGTTTGGTCATCCTTTAAACCATAACCAGACATTAAACTGTCTCCAAACAATACAATTTTATTCACATTTTCTAATTTATTAGTCTCACTACAACTAATCAAAATCAGGCTGATTAGAAGAGTTTTAAAAAATATTAATAGTTTGTTTTTCAATTTTTATTTTTCTTTTTCTCTCTTTTAATTTTTCTCTTTTCTTTCAAAGATAACTTGGACTTCTTCATTACACTCGAATCTTTAAATGATTTTCCACTATATCTTTTAGACATAATTACTTAATTTTGTTATATAGATCATTTGCACTTAACCATCCGTTCTCTAACCTTGGACCTCCAAACCAATCAGCACAAATTCCTAAGCCTATTTTTTTGTCCCAATAACTTAAGGTTTTTAGAGGTATTGAATTTGATGAATATTTCCAACCGTGAATATGTGTAAAATATATTTTTTTTATTTTTATTTTAGTTAAATTTTTAAATTTACTAATTAAAACGTTTGTATAAAACTTTTTTTTATTTCTATAATTATCCGTATGTTTTTTTCCATATTCATAAGTGCTTTGAAGGACCCACAAATCTTTATTATATTTAAATCTTTTCTTTGAATTTTCATTTGAAATCCAACCTAAAATATTATCATTAGTAAAAAAACTACTGACATTGCTACCAGTTTTGTTTGTCATCAATAGCACAGTCAGACTTGAATTCATTTTAACTTTATTTCTAAAAAGTTTTGTTTTAACGAACCTAGATGCTAACTTTTTTACTTGTGGAAATGGAGCTGTAATAATCAAGTTCTTTGCATAAGTATACGTATTATCTTTAAAGCTAAGAATCCAATAATCTTTTTTTCTTTGTATCTCTGATAATTCCGATTGGTATTTACAATTTATACCTTTTAATAAATGTTTACTAATATCGTTATTACCTCTTACTCCTATTAATTTAATGTGTTTTTTGTCTCTTTTTACTCTTTCATTTAAAAATTCGTGATTGCCTTTCCAATGTTTTATAACTCTTTTTCTAATAAGTTTATTAGTAAAAGATTTAAACTCTCTAGATCTTGGAGATAGATATTGAAGACCATGATCAAAACCTATATTATCTTTAAACCTTTTAAAAGAGCTTCTACCACCAACTCCTTTGGCTTTTTCAAAAACTTTAACAGAATATTTTTTATTTAATTTATTAGATATAGTAGCACCTGATATTCCTGATCCTATTACAGCAAAATCAATCATTACGACTAATTATTATATTCTTGCACCAATTTGTTGAATAACTTTAGAAGACATTTCAGTACCTTTTTCTAAGCATTCTTTTTGAGATAGACCGTTTACATGACCATGTAAAAATCCTGCAGCGAATAGATCCCCAGCACCAGTTAGATCAACTACTTTGAGGTTTTTTTGAATTCCGCATTCTGTAACTTCATCACCATTAATTGAGATTGCACCTTTTTCACCTCTAGTGATTATCAATAATTTTTTAAGACCTTTTCCAAAATTAATTACCTCATCAAAGTTTTTAGCATCAATTAAAGACATAATTTCTTGCTCATTAGCAAATGTTATATCTAATTTATTTTTAACTAAATTTAAAAAATGAGGCTTATGCCTATCTACGCAAAATTGATCTGATAAAGACATTGCAACTTTATTTGCATTAGTTATTGCTTTGTCAAAAGCTTTTTTAGGATCTCCCTCATCCCATAAATATCCCTCTAAAAGAATAATCTCACTTTGTTTAATAGCATTTGTGTCTACGTCATTTTCGTTAATTTTGCCTGCTGTTCCAAGAAAAGTGCACATTGTTCTCTCTGAGTCTGGTGTTACTAAAATTAAACAAGTACCTGTTGGTAGCTCCTCCTTTTTTTTTGAGTAAAAATATTCAACATTTTCTTGTTTAAGTCCTTCTTCATATTTTCCACCCAAGTCATCATCACTTACTTTACCAATAAAACCAACCTTGTTTTTAAGTTGAGAAAGACCAACAATCGAATTTGCAACAGATCCACCTGAGACTGTTTTTTCAATTTTTAAATTAGATAATAGTTGCTTAAATTCTTTTTCATCGAAAATAAGTTTCATCGTGCTTTTAGTAAGACCATTTTTTTGAATAAAATCATCTTCAACTTTGCAAATTACATCTACAATTGCATTACCTATACCTAATATTTTCATTCTAAGCCTTTTTGGTTTTAATTGGTTTTTTTCTATTAGGATAACAACTCGTACAAATTTTACAAGAAATACCGTAACAGTCACGAGCTTTACAATATTCTCGGCCATAAAAAATAATCTGCAAATGAAGTTTGTTCCAATATTTTTTTGGAAATAGACTTTTTAAATCCTCTTCAGTTTGAACAACATTCTTGCCATTAGTTAAACCCCACCTTTGAGCAAGCCTATGAATATGAGTATCAACTGGAAAAGCAGGGAATCCAAAACCTTGAGACATAACCACACTTGCTGTTTTATGGCCAACTCCTGGAAGTTCCTCTAATTGTTCGAAGGTACTCGGAACTTTACTATTATATTTTTCTACTAAAGTTTTAGACAGGTAATAAATACTTTTAGCTTTAATTCTAAATATTCCTATTCTTCTTATTAACATTTCAATTTTTTTTCTGCCAAGTCTTACAAAGTGAATTGGCTTAAAATACTTCGGATAAATATTTTTTGTTACGTTATTTACATTTACGTCTGTGCACTGTGCAGATAAAAGTACAGAAATTAAAAGAGTGAATACATTTCTACTTTCAAGCGGGGCATTAATGCGTGGATAAGTTTTATTGAGTATTTTTAATACTATCTTAGCTCTTTTGATTTTATCAGCATTTTTTGAACTCATTTAAAGTTCAATACATCTCGCATTGAGTAAAGGCCTGGTTTCTTTTTCATTAACCACTTTGCCGCAGTTAGAGCGCCCTCAGAGTATAAAGCTCTATCAAATGCTTCATGGTTTAAAGTTATAATTTCTTTGCCGCTAGAAAATTTAACCTCATGTTCGCCAACTACTTCACCTTTTCTCATTGAATTAAAATTAATTTTTTTCCCATAAGGAAAAGATTTTCTATTTAGATATTTTTTTCCTATCAATCTATTTAGATCTTTATTTTTTCCTATAGCTATTCCTTTTCCAAGCATTAAAGCTGTGCCAGAGGGGTGATCTTTTTTGTGTTTATGGTGAACTTCAAAAACTTTACTTAAGAAATTATTTCCAAGAGATTTTGAGGTAATTTCTGTTAAATACATCAATAGATTAATCCCTAAGCTCATATTCCCAGCCTTTAGTATTGGAATCTTTTTAGAATATTTTTTTATCAAATTTTCCTGACTTTTAGTAAAACCAGTTGTACCTATAATTACTCTTTTTTTTAGTTTAGAAGCAATTTTAAGCACTTCCAAAGTACATTTAGGAACTGTAAAATCTATAATTATATTAGTTTTTTTGAAAGAATTAACGTTATTAAATTCGGGTAAAATATTATTTATTTTTTTATTAATTTTAAAGTTTTCAGTGAGTGAAACTATTTTAAAGATTTTATTTTTATTTGAGGACTTAATAAGTTGTTGCCCCATTCTTCCCATACAGCCTGTAATAGTTAAATTTATTTTCATATAAAGATTTTGTTGATAATGATTATCATTCATAAAGATTTTTTTAAAGAGATGTTTTTAATTGGTTTTTTTGTGATAATGATAATCAATATTATACGTTATTTCTTGAATAATATTTTTAATTTCCTATCTTAAATTTATGCAAACACAAAAATTTAGTTGTAAAAAATGTGGATTAACTATTTCTTCAGTATGCTCTAAATGCGATAGAGTTGTTGATGTAAAATTACTTGATAGTGGTTGTTTAGTTCAAGTAACTAAATGTGGTGACTGTTCAAGTGTTCCAGTTATCAAAGATATCTGCACTGAAAATAATTAATTATTATTTATAATATAAAATATATAAATACTAATATTATAGCTACCACTATAATCCATATTGATAAATTCTTAAGCAGGATCTTAAAGTTATAATTAGTTTGAATAAAACCAGGTAAAACTAGTACAAGTACGCCTATTAAGGCTATTACTGGTACAATTACCTCAAGACTCATAAAATTCACTTTTTATTTAATTTTTCCAAAAGTTTTTTGCTTTTTGAAAAAACTTTTTAATACTTGGGTTAGATTTTTCGTTTTCGATTTCTCTAAATTTTTCAAGAAGATCTTTTTGTTCTTTATTAAGATTAATGGGGACTTCAGTATTTACTTGTACATATAAATCACCAACTCCACCACTTCTCATTAAAGGCATTCCTTTGCCTCTTAAACGAAATTGTTTACCACTTTGAGTTCCAGATGGAATTTTGATTTTTGCTTTTCCTCCATCAATGGTTGGTATCTCTATGGATGCTCCCAAAGCTGCATCAGCAATAGATATTGGGCATTCAAAAAATAAATTTTCTTCACTTCTTTTAAATAAATCATGTGAGTAAACATTAATAAAAAGATAAAGATCTCCACTTGATGCACCTCTGGATCCAGCTTCACCTTTTCCGGCTAATCTAATTCGAGTTCCATCATCTACACCTTTAGGAATTGTTACTGATAATCTTTTTGAAGCTTGTTTTTTTCCTTGTCCGCTACAGCTGCCACAAGGATTAGTTATTTGTTCACCCGTACCTGAACATTGAGGGCAAGTTTGTTGAACAGTAAAAAATCCTTGGCTTGATCTTACTTGACCGTTACCTCCACACATAGAACATGAACCAACATTTGTGCCTGGTTTAGAACCGCTTCCATTGCAGGTCTGACATTTTTCTGAAGTTGAAAACTTTATATCCTGTTTTTTTCCTGTGTAAGCTTCCTCTAATGAAATAGATAAATCGTATCTTAAATCAGAACCTCTAAAATTTGATTTTCTATTTCTTCTTCCGCCTCCACCAAAATCACCAAAAAAATCTTCAAATATATCTGAGAAATGGCTGGAAAAGTCAAAATTGCTAAAACCCCCTCTTCCTCCACCTCCATTCTCAAATGCAGCATGTCCAAAATTATCATAATTTTGTTTTCGCTCTGTATTTGATAAGACGTGGTACGCCTCTGATGCTTCTTTAAACTTTTCCTCAGAAGCTTTATCACCTTTATTTTTATCTGGATGATGTTTTACAGCAAGTTTTCTATATGCCGCTTTTATTTGATCTGCTGATGCTGATTTATTTACACCTAAGACTTCGTAATAATCTCTTTTTGCCATAACTAATTAGACAAATAGTTGTTAGCTCTTAGGCACTTTTTTCTTTATTCTCGTCTTTTACTTCCTCAAAGTCTGCGTCAACAACGTTATCGTCTTTTTTTCCTTCTTCTTTTTTATCTTTTGCACCATCATCTGGTTTAGCGCTTTGTTGTGACTTATAGATAGCTTCACCTAATTTCATAGATGCTTGAACTAAATCTTGCGTTTTCTTTTTAAGGTCCTCAACATCAGTTCCTTTTAAAGAGTTTCTTAAATCTGCACATGCGGTTTCGATAGCTTTTTTATCTGCCTCAGACACTTTACTTCCATGTTCTTTTAGGTTCTTCTCAGTAGAATGTAATAAAGTATCTGCTTGATTTCTTGCATCAACGGCTTCCCTTTTCTTTTTGTCAGCATCTTTATTAGCTTCAGCCTCTTTTACCATTTTGTTAATTTCTTCTTCACTTAAGCCACCTGATGCTTGAATTTGGATTTTCTGTTCTTTTCCAGTTCCTTTATCTTTAGCTGACACATTAACTATACCGTTTGCATCAATATCAAATGTAACTTCAATTTGAGGCACCCCTCTAGGAGCTGGCGCAATTCCGACTAATTCAAAATTTCCTAAAACTTTGTTATCTGATGCCATCTCTCTTTCACCTTGAAGAACTCTAATGGATACAGCTGGCTGATTATCCTCTGCTGTAGAGAAAACTTGGCTTTTCTTAGTTGGTATAGTTGTGTTCTTATCAATTAATTTTGTTGATACTCCTCCTAGTGTTTCAATTCCAAGAGATAAAGGCGTCACATCTAGTAATAAAACATCTTTTACATCGCCTTGTAATACACCAGCTTGTATAGCTGCGCCCATAGCAACAACCTCATCAGGGTTTACAGATTTATTAGGCTCTTTTCCAAAAAAGTTTTTAACTTCTTCTATAATTTTAGGCATTCTAGTCATTCCACCAACTAGCACAATCTCATCGATTTCACTCGCTGAAAGACCAGCATCTTTAAGAGCAGTTTCACATGGTGGCATAGTTCTTTTAATTAAATCTTCAACTAAGGCCTCCAGTTTTGCTCTAGTCATTTTTAAATTTATGTGTTTTGGACCAGTTTTGTCAGCTGTAATAAAAGGAAGATTTATCTCTGTTTGTGCTGCTGAAGAAAGCTCAATTTTCGCTTTTTCTGCTGCCTCCTTTAATCTTTGAAGCGCAAGCTTATCAGATTTCAAATCTATTCCACTATCTTTTTTAAATTCTGATAATAAATATTCAACAATTGTATTATCAAAATCTTCACCACCTAAAAAAGTATCACCATTTGTAGATTTAACTTCAAAAACACCATCACCTAATTCAAGTATCGAAACATCAAATGTTCCACCACCTAAATCATATACTGCAATTTTCTTATTGGTTTTTTTGTCCAAACCATAAGCAAGAGATGCTGCGGTAGGTTCATTAATAATTCTTAAAACTTCTAAACCTGCAATTTTTCCAGCATCTTTAGTAGCTTGTCTTTGCGCATCATTAAAATATGCTGGCACAGTGATTACAGCTTTTTTTACTTCTTGTCCTAAATATTTTTCTGCAGTCTCTTTCATCTTTTGAAGAATAAAAGCCGAAATTTGAGATGGAGAATATTTATTACCTTTAGCCTCGATCCATGCGTCACCTTTATCTGAGTTTACTATTTTAAAAGGAGATGTTTCTATATCTTTTTTTACTGATGGATCGTCAAAATTTCTTCCAATTAATCTTTTAACAGCAAATACAGTATTTTCTGGATTGGTTACAGCTTGTCTTTTAGCTGGTTGTCCAATTAACTTTTCATCATTATCAGTGAATGCAACAACAGATGGTGTAGTTCTTGCACCTTCAGCGTTTTCTAAAACTTTAGCTTGCGTACCATCCATGATTGCTACACAAGAGTTTGTTGTTCCTAAATCTATTCCAATTACTTTGCTCATAATTTTAAATTATATTGGTCATATAAGTGTTAATTTTAAATCTACAAGTTATAACTAATATTAATTTTTCTCCTTTTTTTGTTGTTTTTCCTCATTTTTTTGAGGTTTCTTTGAGACTCCAACGAGCGAAGGTCTAAGCAGCCTTCCTTTTAATGTAAACCCTTTTTGAATTTCTTGAACGATAGTGCCTTGTTCTTTTTCCGCATCTTCAATTTCAAGCATAGCTTGGTGCTTATTTGGATCCAATTTTTCACCAAGAGCTGAAATTTCATCAATCTGATTTTTTTTAAAAATTGATAATATATCCTTATAAATAATATCAAGGTGCTCAATTATTTTATCTTTATTATTTTTTTCAAGACTTTCGTCGTTAATAATAGACGATTTAGATCTTTCTAAGTTGTCTGTCAGATTTAAACATTCTTTTGCAAGTGCCATGCCTCCAAATTCATAGGCTTCATCTTTTTCTTTTTCATATCTTCTTCTTTGATTTTCTAATTCTGCATAACTTCTGGTTAGCTTATCTTCAATCTCTCTTAGTTTATCCTCTTGAGACAACTCCTCTTTTTGATCCTCTTTGGAATTACTTTCTTCATTTACTGTTTTATCTTCGTTTTTTATTTCTGAAGTATTTTCGTTTTCTTTATCCATAGTTACTTATATGGTATGTAAAATAAATATTTCCAGATGAAAGCAAAAAAAATTTCACAACTGTTAATTGGCACTAATAACAAAGGTAAATTAAGGGAAATCAAAGCTTTATTACCAAAAAACATTAAGATTTATTCAACATCTGATTACAATTTAAAAAGTCCAAAGGAAAATGGAAAAACATTTAAAGAAAATTCGCTCATTAAAGCACGTTTTTTTTCCAAAAAAACCAATCAAATTTGTATGTCAGACGACTCTGGTTTGGAAATAAATCTTTTAAATAATCAACCCGGTATTTATTCAGCACGCTGGGGAGGAAAAAAAAATAATTTTGATTTAGCAATAAAAAAAGTATTTAAAAAATTAGATAAAAAAGTTTCTAATTGGAGAAGCAGAAAAATAAATGCCAAATTTATTTGTGCATTAACAATTTATTGGCCAGGTGGAAAATATAAAACAACAATAGGACAGATTTTCGGCACAATATCGAATAAAAAGATTGGCAACAAAGGTTTTGGATATGATCCAATTTTTATCCCACGTGGATCAAAGAAAACATTTGCTCAAATTTCACCCAAAAAAAAATATAAAATTGATCATAGATACAAAGCTTTTCAAAAAATTAAAAAATTTTTATAAACTTCCCTTTTTCAACTTTATAAAAATTAAGAACATGTCTGATTTTTTTATCTTTAATTTCAAATATACCTGTTTTACCCTTGAAAACATTTTTTTGGTTAAAAATTTCATCTACATCATCTAAACTATTTTTTTTTGTTAAATAATAAACCAGTCCAACTAAATCATAGCTTAAAAACGATATCTGATTTGGATAACTATTGAATTTTTCAAAAAATAAATTTGAGAAGTTATCGTAATTTTTTTTGTTAATTGATGGAAAATAAATATTTTGTGAACTATCTTCTTTTAATAAACTATCGTCAAACCATTGATTAAGAGTTATAAAATGAACTCTTTTTGTGTTTACATCTGTGTAAATAAGAGATGTTATCACACTTTTTAAAGACTCATCGAAATCCGAAATTATAACTGAGTCAAATCCTAATTTTCCTATCGTATCTCTTTTTTCAAGATTTTTTATTTTTTTTTCCTTATTTGGATCATCAGAGTTCTCTACTCTCTTAATTTCATCAAGTAAGTTTTGTTTCCTGACGTCATACTTTGTAATTTTTTCAATTCTTTTTGTAATTTCTGTTGGCTCTGTATTGTAGTAAAAAACTTTTTTTAAATTAATGTTTGTTTGGGAAATTCCTTTTTTAATTTCCTCTTTGAAGTCTGATTCCGGTATAAGGCATATAGTCTTTTTTATATTATTATCCTCTAGAAATTTTTTTATTGTAGCCATCTGAGAAGTTGCATTTACACCTGCATAAATTAAATTTTTTTGGATACTTTTATTTTTATTTGAAAAAGTTATGAATACTGCATCACTAAATTTTTCTAAATTTTTAATATTTTTATCAAAAATAGGTCCAATAAATATCCTTACGCCTCGATCATATAATTCTTGAGCTGCTTTTTTATTATCTTCGGGATTATCAAAATTATTTTTTGGATAAACTTCTAAAATGGGATCATCTATTTTATTAATTGCTAAATTTACAGCTCTTAGTACTGATTTTCCAATATCGTGGTTTTGACCATCTAAAGGTAAAAGCAAACCAATTTTTATCTTTTCCTCTGATGCAAAAAGCTTATTAGCAAAAATAAAAATTATGAATATAAAAAATGTTAAATTAAGTAATTTTTTCATATTTTATATTATATAGTAAACTTTTAATTTAATGATATCACAATCACAAAAAAAGGGACTTTATCTAGTTTCCACGCCTATAGGAAACTTGGGAGATTTAACGATAAGAGCACTAGAAATTCTTAAAAATTCAGAATTAATTTTGTGTGAAGACACTCGGGTATCTATAAAGCTATTAAATCATTTTAATATAAAAACCCAACTTATTGCATTTCATAAATTTAATGAAAGAAAAAAGACCAAAGACATCATAAATCATTTAATGAATGGTAAAATAATATCACTTATCTCTGATGCAGGAACTCCTGTAATTTCAGACCCAGGTAAAATATTAGTGAAAGAATGTATAAGTAATGATATTCCAATTACTCCAATACCTGGCGCTTCATCAGTTATAACCTCACTATCAATAAGTGGTTTTTCAGACAAGTTTATTTTTTTTGGTTTTTTAGAGGAAAAAAAAAATAAATTAATTAAAGAGTTAGAATTTCTCTCCAAAATGGATTGTTCAATAGTTTTATTTATTCCGCCAAAAAAATTGATCAAAAATTTAGAAATAGTAATAAATTTTTTCAAGAAAAGAGAGATCGTTCTATGTAGAGAAATGACAAAAATACATGAGGAATTTATTAGATGTAAAGTTGAGGACTTAAAAAAAATTAAAATATATGATAAAGGGGAACTTACCATTGTTATTTCTGAGATAAAAGAAAGCACTATTCCTTTCGGTTTTTTGGAAGAATCTGATAAAGAAATTATTAAAAAAATGCTAAAGAATAAAAGTATAAAAGATATCGTTAAAAAGTATTCAAATAAAAAAATACCAAAAAAAGTAATCTACGATTTTTGCCTCAAACTTAAAAATGATAAATAAGAACTTTTATTTTTTTATTATATTGCTTATTTTCTTAAACAGTTGTTCTGGCACCAGCTCTAGAGGATTATTTGGTACAGGAGTTTCAGTAGCAATTGACCCAAGATCTTTAGGTACACAAATTGATGATTCTATTATGGAAAAAAACTTAATAACCAGACTCACGATGGAAGAAAAAAAATATTTCTTATCTGTTAAAACCAAGGTTTTAGATGGCAGAATATTTATTACTGGCAAAGTTGATAACCCAGAAGAAAAGTTAAAAATTACAAAAATTGCGTGGGAAACTAGTGGAGCTAGGTCTGTAAGAAATGATATTAAAATTAGAGAAAAATTTAATTTTAAACAATCAGCCAAGGATGCGCTAATAACTTCTCAGTTACGAGCTGCATTGATTGTAAATAAAAACATAAAATCAGGCAATTATCAAATAGATACTTACAAAAAGAATATTTACATTTATGGTATTGCAAGAAATAAGGATGAATTAGAGATTGTTGTAGATGAAGCAAAATCGATATTAGATGTAGATAAAGTTATCGCCAGCATTCTTTTAGTAGAGGATTTAAGAATTCAAAAAGATTAATTTTTATTATAATCAATTATTTCAGCTGAATAGGCTGCAACAGAGGCCAAATTTAATATATCTGATGTTGAGCTTCTCAACGGAGCTATCTCAATTGCTTGTCCTAAACCTATTAAAAGTGGTCCGATTAATTTTGCTCTGCTCATAGATTGTATCATTTTATAAGAAATAGCGGCGCTGTGCTGACTTGGCATAATTAAAACGTTTGCATTACCAACAATCTCAGAGAATGGATAAAGTTCTTGAAACATATCTTCCAAAGCAACATCAGGCTGCATTTCACCATCAAATTTAAAGTCTACATTTTTCTTTTTAAGCAACTCAACTGCATCACTTATTCTTTTTGTCCTATCTGTGGTTGGTTGACCAAATGTAGAATGTGATAAAAAAGCGATCTTTGGATCAAATCCAAATAACCTTACAACTCTAGCAGCTGAAATTGCCATATCAGCTAACTGTTTTTCATCAGGGTACTCGATCACTGTAGTATCGCAAATAAAAATAGTTTTTCCTCTATTAACTATCATGTTTAGGCCAAACATTATTTCACCTGGTCTTGGATCAACAACTTTGCAAATTTTTTCTAATGATGCTGAATATCTTCTTGTATTTCCAGTAACCATTGCATTTGCATCACCGCATGAGACCATACATGCACCAAACGTAACTCTATCATTTCTAATAAGTTTATCACAATCGCGTTCCAATAATCCTTCAGTTCTTTGAAGGCGTTTAAATAAAAATCCTGTATATTTTTTTCTTAAGTCCTCATTTGTTGAATTTATAATTTCAATATCGAAATTTTCTCCATATCCAATTTCATTTAATTTTTTTCTAACAATCTCTTCTTTAGCAATCAAAATTGGAATACCCAGCCCACTATTTTTGAATGCAATTGCAGCCTTAAGATTATTTTCATCTTCACCATCTGCAAATACCACCTTTTTTTGATTCTTTTTAATTTGTGAATTTATACCTTGCATTACAGCTACAGTTGGATCCAGCCTATTTTTAAGTTGCTCAGAATAATTTTCAAAATTTTCAATTCCTATTCTTGCTACTTTAGTTTTAATGGCCGCTTTTGCTACTGCTAGTGGTATTACACTTATTAGTCTTGGATCAAAAGTTGATGGAATAATATAGTCTTTGCCATAAACTGGTCTTTCTCCACCCATAGCTGCAACCACTTCGTCAGGAACCCTCTCTCTTGCTAAAGAAGCTATAGCGTGTACAGCAGCAACTTTCATTTCCTCATTTATTGTTTTTGATCTAACATCAAGAGCCCCTCTGAAAATATAAGGGAAGCCAATTAAATTATTTACTTGATTAGGATAATCTGACCTACCAGTTGCAATAATTGCATCATCTCGTACTTCCTCAATTTCTTCAGGTGTAATCTCTGGATCAGGATTAGCACAGGCAAAAATTATAGGATTTTTTGCCATACTTTTTACCATATCTTTTTTGAGAACCCCTGCTTGAGATAACCCTAAAAAAACATCTGCGTTTTTTATAGCATCATTTAAACTCCTGTCATTTGTTTTAATTGAGAATTCATTTTTCCATTCATTTAAGTTATCTCTGTCTTTATAAATAACTCCTTTTGAATCAAGCATTTTGATTTTATTTTTATCTACTCCTGAATTTATAAAAAGCTTCGCACATGCCATTGCGGATGCACCAGCACCGTTAATAACTACATTTATTTCGTTTAATTTTTTTTTAGCAATATCGCAAGCATTAATTAATGCTGCACTAGTTATTATAGCAGTACCATGTTGGTCGTCATGAAAAACTGGAATATCTAATATTTCTTTTAATTTTCTTTCTATGACAAAACACTCAGGGGCTTTTATATCTTCGAGATTAATTCCTCCAAAACTTTTAGAAATATTTTTTATTGATTTAATTATTTCTTCAGTGTCGTTAGTATCGATTTCTATATCAATCGAATCTATATCTGCAAATCTTTTAAATAAAACTGCCTTTCCTTCCATGACTGGCTTTGATGCTATTGCTCCTAAATTGCCTAAACCTAAAATTGCTGAACCGTTACTAATTACAGCTACTAAATTTCCTTTAGTCGTGTAATCGTATGCTCTGTCAGGATTTTCAGCAATTGCTTTTACAGGTGCAGCAACACCCGGTGAATAAGCTAAGGCGAGGTCCCTTTTTGAAGTCATTGGTTTTGAGGATATAATCTCAATCTTGCCTGATTTATTGCTATTATGAAATTCTAATGCCTCTTTATCTGAGTAATGTTCAACTTTATTTTTTTTCATGTTCACTATTTATTATGTATACAATTGAGCCAATATTAAGACTAATATGATTTATGAATATTATTAAGTCAACTGGGACTTTTAGTTTCTATACTTTAATAAGTCGTATTTCGGGTTATTTAAGAGATATTCTTATCGCAATATTTCTTGGATCTGGACCTATAGCTGATGCTTTTTTTGTGGCCTTTAGAATCCCAAACACTTTTAGAAGATTGTTTGGCGAGGGATCATTTAACGCTGCATTCGTGCCAAGTTATTCAAAAGAATTAATCAAAGGAAAAAAAAAGTCCGAAAATTTTGCTAATAACATTTTTAACCTCCTAACAATTTTTCTATTAACATTAGTACTTTTAGTTGAGTTATTTATGCCTTTCTTTGTATCATTAATCGCGCCAGGTTTTAAATCTGATCCAGAAAAATTTCTTTTGGCAACTCAGTTAACAAAAATTACTTTCCCTTTCATTTTTTTTGTTAGTTTAGCGTCTTTTTTCTCTGCCATCTTAAATTCGCATAATAAGTTTGCTGCAGCCTCAGCCGCTCCTATTATTTTAAATATAATAATGATTGGAATTTTAGTTTGTGGAAAAATTTTAGACGAAAAGCTAGTCATCTTTTTATCATATGGTGTATCAATTGCAGGTTTTATTCAATTTGTTTTTTTAATAATATTTGTTAAAAAATTTTTTAAACCAAAATTTAAATTAAGATTAAATATTTCAAAGGAGGTTAAATTATTTTTTAAAAAACTATTACCCAGTATATTTTCATCGGGTGTAACTCAAATAAATATTTTAGTTGGAACAATTATTGCTTCTTTCCAGGCAAGTGCAGTTTCTATTTTATATTACGCAGACAGAATATATCAAATTAATCTTGCAATTGCAGGTATTGCAATAGGAACTATTATACTTCCAAAACTATCTTCATACATCCAACAAAATAAAAAATTACAAATAGATAAAATTCAAAATAAATCCCTAGAGTTATCATTGCTTTTAAGTCTCCCGGCAATGTTAGCATTAATAATTGCAAATGAAGAAATTGTGTCATCACTATTTGGCTATGGATCTTTTGACATTATAAGCGTAAGAAACTCTGCAGAAGCTTTATTATATTTTTCTTTAGGACTTCCTGCATTTTCCTTAATAAAAATATTTTCAAGTTTTATTTTTGCAAGAGACAATACGAAAGTTCCTTTTTATTTTTCAACCATATCGGTTTTATTAAACATCATAATTAGTGTTTATTTTTTTAGAGACTTAGGCTTTATTATAATCCCGATAGCAACGTCAATTTCATCATGGATTAATTCTATTTTATTGTACATTTATTTACATAAAGAAAATTATTTCAGGTTTAATAATAAAATAATTACACAAATTATTAGAATTACTGTTTCTACTATTATAATGGGATTATGCTTTCAAAATTTACTGTTTTATTTTGAAAGTCAACTATCGTTTGAAAATAACTATAAATTTATCTATCTACTTTTTTTAGTAATATTAAGTATATTAATTTATTTTATAATTTCATTGATTACTAAAGCTTTCAAATTGAGTGATATTAAAATAAAGTACTAGTATGGGAGTTAAAAAAATTTTTTCAGGTGTTCAGCCTACTGGTAATCTACATTTGGGTAATTATATCGGTGCGATTAAAAACTTTGTAGATCTACAAAATCAAAATAATGAGTGTATATTTTGTGTAGTCGATCTACATGCTGTTACGGTAAAACAAGATCCAGAAATTTTGAAACAAAATATCAGAGAAACTGCTGCAACTTTTTTAGCATGTGGCATTAATCCGAAAAAAAGTATAATTTTTAATCAATCATCTGTGTCGGCTCATTCAGAAGTTTCTTGGCTATTAAGTTGTGTTGCTAGAATGGGTTGGTTAAACAGAATGACTCAATTTAAAGAAAAGGCCGGAAAAGACAAAGAAAAGGCAAGCGTTGGTCTCTATATTTATCCTGTCTTGATGGCTGCAGATATTCTTTTATATGATGCAACTCACGTACCTGTGGGTGAGGATCAAAAGCAGCATTTAGAATTGGCTAGAGATATCTCAAAGAAATTTAACACAGATTTTGAGGCACCTAATTTTTTTAAAATTCCTGAGCCATTAATTCAGAAAGATTTTGCAAGAATTATGAGCTTAAAAGATGGAAAAAAGAAAATGAGTAAATCAGACCCATCCGAATTAAGCAGAATTAACTTGACTGATACAGATTCAGAAATAATTAATAAAATTAAAAAAGCAAAAACAGATACTAGTCCTTTCCCAACAAACATGAACAATCTTAAATCTCGACCTGAAATTGAAAATTTAATTGGAATTTATTCAAGCTTATCTGAAAAAAAAGTTGACGATTTGTTTAATGAGTTTAAAGACAAAAACTTTTCTTTTTTTAAGGAAAAATTATCAAATGTGATTGTTGATAAAATTTCACCAATTTCAAAAGAGATTAGAAAATTAAACCAAGATTCCTCATATATTGACCAAGTTTTGAAAGACGGAGGTGAAAAAGCTTACGAATTATCATCAAAAAAATTAAAAGATATTAAGAAAAAATTTGGTTTTTGAGTATTATTTACTTTAAAAAAATCGATCTTATACCTATATTTAAAGAATGTTCGTGCAAACAGAAGTAACTCCTAACCCGAATTCATTGAAATTCCTTCCTGGGAAAAGTGTATCATTAATTGGACCGGTAGAGATAGTTGAAATTAGTAAAACAAATAATGAATTGATAAGAAATATTCTTTCAATTGATGGGGTCAAAGGTGTTTTTCTCTCAGACAATTTTATTTCTGTTAACAAACATAATGAGCATGAGTGGGAAGATTTGAAACATATAATTATATCTTTTATTAATGATTATTTTTCCAATGGAAATGAGAGCGTTATATCAAACATAGAGAACACATCAGAAATAGATACATCAACTGTAGAGGGTCAAATTATAAAAATATTAGAAACAAAAATTAGACCCGCAGTAGCTAGAGATGGTGGTGATATTAAATTTAAAGAATTTAAAGACGGAATAGTAAGAGTAGAACTCCAAGGTGCATGTTCAGGTTGTCCAAGTGCAGCTTTAACCTTGAAACAAGGAGTTCAAAATTTACTATGTCATTACATTCCAGAAGTACGGGAAGTAGAGGCTATTTGAAAAAAATTTTCATAAATAAATTAACTAAAAAAAATTTTAATCCAACTCAATTTCTTAAGTTGCAAAAGTTTTTATCGTCACAAGGAATAGTTTTAAAAAAGAAGAACTCCTTCAATATTGGATTTGAAAAATTTAGAACGCTTTACTTGACTGGGCTATCAAGTTTTATAATCATTATGATAGCTTTCATTGCACCAATATTTTCTGAATTTGAACCCAAAATAGCAAAAAATCTGAAGATAAATGAATCGAATAAAAAATTCAAAAAAGTTCTTGAAGGTGGTGATATTGAAAATAAATCAAAAATTGATGAGGGACTTGATTTATCCAATATTTTAGAGGATGTTTTTAAATTTGAGGAAATACCACAAGACACAGTAAGATTAAGTGCATCAACTATAGAACAATTATTTAAAGATACAGATTATTCACTTAGTGAAGTCAGAAAAAATAAAAAAGTTAAACCAATAAGGCTCTCACTTTTACCTAATGAAATTAAACAAATCGAAAGTTCTAAAAAAAGAAAAAATTTGTTTATCCAGATAATTTTACCATTAATTTTAGAGGAAAATAGTTTAATTCTAATAGATAGAAAAAGATTATTTAGTATTCTTAATAAGAATAAAAACTCTAAAAAAGAAATTAATTGGTTAAACCGAAAATTCAAACAATACGGTGTCCTAAATAAAGACATACCTACATTAAAGGTTCGTATGGATATTGTGCCTGTTTCCTTAGCAATTGCCCAGGCTGCAAAAGAAACAGGATGGGGAACTTCGAGATTTGCTTTAGAAGGAAATGCATTGTTTGGACAGTGGACTTGGTCAGGTGATGGCATAAAGCCTGCAGGAGCTGAAAGTGATACAAAGCATAAAGTTATGAAGTTTAAAGTTTTAAAAGCTTCTGTGAGAGCTTATCAAAGAAACTTAAACACTCACTCTAGTTACAAAAATTTTAGACAATTAAGAGCACAGTTAAGAGATGACAATGAAAAGCTTGATAGTTTATTATTAGCCGATCAATTAGATAATTACGCCGAAACAGGAAAAGAATATACGAAAATATTAAAACAGATCATAAACCAAAATTCTTTAAAAGATTTTGATGACGTCAAACTTATGCCATTAAGCGTAAAATATAAAAATTTAATCTAATCTATTTCAACAGACATTTGAATTCCTAGCCATCTCCAAATATCCCCATCTTTAACAGAACAATTTACTCTACCTCTTCTAAACGTAAATTTTTCTCTGAAATTAATTTCCAAAGCATTTTTTTTAAATTCCATAATTGGATTTCTCCATTGATTACCTTCATTTGAAAAACAATTAATATTTTTGATATTTTTTTGTTCATCAAAAAAATTTATTTCTACAGTTGGTGGATTCTGTTCTTTACTCACAAATTTATCTTTTGGTTTTAGACTCTTGTAGGGAATTGGGAATAAATTTAAAATAAACTTAAATCTTTCTAAATCACCATATTTCTCATTTATTGGGAATCTAGGAAGTTCAAACCGATTTTTAGTTGAGTCAATCACCCCAGAATGTTGTCCAAAACCATATTTAAAATTACTTTCAATAAATTTTGTTTGTTTTAAATTATATTCTCCGAAGGGGTAAGAGAAAAAAATTGGATTGTAACCTAATTTTTCCTTAAATATTTTTATAGAATTTTTTATATCTTTCTCAAATTCAATATATGAAAATTCTAATAAATATTCATGAGAATGAGAGTGATTACCTATATATGCAAATTCATAACTTGATATTTCTTTAATTTGTTCCCAGTTCATGTATCCTGATTTCCCAACTGGCTCAGTAGAAACAAATAAGATAAATGGTATTTTTTTATTTTTTAGTATTGGCCAAGCATTTTCGTAAAATGAGGAAAAAGCATCATCAATAGTGATTAAAATTTTGTGATTTTTTTTTGGATTATAAAATTCATTATTAAATTTACCAGGGTCATAATATTCAATGTTACTTTCTTCAATTAGTTCGAGTTGCTTTTTGAAAATATCTACTTTAATATTTGTAGAAGGATATTTATTTTCATCAAATCTATGATACATAATTGATACAACACCATGATCATCCGAAAAATACTTAATCTCTTTCTCAGCAATAGCTGAACCATGTATGAAAAAAAAAATCAAAAAATATCTAATAGTTGATGCTGCAAACGAAAAAATTATTTTCAAAATCATAGATGAAAGTAAAATCTATACTAATGGTTATGAAAACAGTAGGAAAAATTTTGATAAATTTGCTTTACTTTTGTTTAAATTTTTGGATAAAAAGATGATAAGTTTTAATACTGTAGATAAAGTCTTGGTAAATTTAGGACCTGGCAAATATTCAAGTATAAGAACTTCTATATCAACTTTAAAAGCTCTAAATTTAATATATAAATTTAAAATATACGGATTTTCCTCAAAAGATGTTGAAAAATTAGATTATTTAGGAGTTTTAAACTTATTAAAAAAAGGCAAATTAATAAAAAATTTGATTAAACCGCTTTATATGAGTTAAAATAATATTATGACAGATACAATTGAGCAAAAATGCTTAGCGAAAGGTGTTAAATTAACTGAACAGAGAAAAACCATAGCTAGAGTTATATCTGAGTCCAAAAAAAACTATGGAGAGTCAGACCACCCAGATGTAGATGAGCTTTATAAACGTGTTTCAGATATTGATAACAAAATAAGTATTGCAACAGTTTATAGAACAGTGAAATTATTTGAAGAGTCAGGTATTTTAATGAAACATGATTTTAAAGATGGAAAGGCAAGGTATGAGTTAAATGATGATCATAACCATCTAATTGATATAAAAACTGGAAATATAATTGAATTTACAAGCGATGAAATTGAAAGCATTCAAAAAAAAATTGCTGAAAAACATGGATACAAACTAGTAGACTCAAAATTAGAACTTTATTGTGTTAAAGATAAATCTGATTAATTGTGAAAAAAATTTTCATTAAAACTTTTGGATGTCAAATGAATGAATATGATACAAATCGTATTTATGACACTGTAAGAAATATTGGTTATATTAAAACAAATGACCACTTAAACGCTGACTGTTATTTATTAAACACCTGCCACATAAGAGATAAGTCAAAAGAAAAAGTTTTCGATGAAATAGGAAGAGTTCGAAAAAACTATAAAAATAAAAAAAAACCAATTGTGATTGTAGCAGGATGTGTTGCACAAGCTGAAAGTGGAGAAATGGTAAAAAGGGAACCTTATATTGATATAATTATTGGACCTCAATCATATCACAAAATAAATAGAATTATTGAAAATTTTAATTTTAAAAACAAAAGAGAACTAACCGAATTTGATACTGAAGAAAAATTCAATTATCTAGACAAAATAAGGAACAATGATAGCAACGTATCTTCATTTTTAACAATACAGGAAGGGTGTGACAAATTTTGTAACTTTTGTGTAGTGCCTTATACTAGAGGACCAGAGTTTTCCAGACCTTTTGAAAAAATAATTAAAGAAGCTGAAAGTTTAATAAAAAATGGTGCGAAAGAATTAACTTTGTTGGGACAAAACGTTAATGCATATTTATACAAAGATGGGGATAAAATTTATAAATTATCTAATTTAATATTAGAACTGGATAAAATAACAGAGTTAAAAAGAATTAGATACACAACATCACATCCAAGAGATATGACTGAAGACTTGATAAAATGTTATTCTAGTTCAAAAAAATTGATGCCCTTCGTTCATTTGCCTATCCAAAGTGGTTCTGATAAAATATTAAAATTAATGAACAGAAATCACAAAGTAGAAAAATATTTAGAAATACATAGAATGATAAAAGAAATAAATAATGATGTAGAATTTTCAAGTGATTTTATTATAGGTTATCCGGGCGAAATGGACTCTGACTTTAATGATACAATGGAGCTAGTAAAAAATATCAAGTTTATAAATTCTTATTCTTTTATATTCAGCCCTAGACCAGGAACACCAGCATCAAGGCTAAAGCCTATAGATAAAGAAATTGCAAAAGAACGTTTAATTAATATTCAAGAGTTATTAGAGGATTATCAAATAAAAAAAAACCAATCTCTAATAGGCAAATCTATTGAGGTTTTAGTTGAAAACAAATTGAGAAATCAAGACAAATATTTTGGAAGAAATGCTTTTTTAAATTCTGTTATATTTGAGGGAGCTAAAAAATATATTGGAAAATTAGTTGATATTAAAATATCAAAAACTAATCGAAATACTTTATTTGGAAAAATAGATGAAAAAAAAAACATGAGAGCAGCTTAAATTGAATAACGTTTCGTATAAAAAAGCTGTAGATGATCTAAAATTTGTTTACTCAGAAAATAACACCTTAAGTATTATCTTTAAAAATAATGATATATTGATGGGTATTGTTGGTGAATTTAACAATAATCTTAAAGAGCTAGAAAAAATTACGGAAACTAATATCTATTCTCGTGGCAATTCAATACTAGTAAAAAGCACACCTAAAAAAAATGAAATTGTAAAAAATGCAATTGTTTTTCTATTTGACCAATTTATAAATAATTGGGCAATTGAAAAAAAAGATATTACATCTTCAGTAAATAAATTTATGATTGAAGAAAAAACAGATAAAATTGAATATATAATTAAAACACCAAAAAAATCAGTAATACCAAGATCTGAAAAACAAAAAAAATACGTTAGAGCACTAAGAGATAGCGAAATTATAATATCTTCTGGACCTGCTGGAACAGGCAAAACTTATTTAGCAGTAGCAGTAGCTTTAACAATGCTTTTAGATAAAAAAATAGAGCGGATAATTTTATCAAGACCCGCTGTTGAAGCTGGAGAAAGATTAGGTTTTTTGCCAGGAGATATGAGGGAAAAAGTAGATCCATATTTACGGCCTTTATATGATGCACTTTATGATCTTTTGGATTTTGAAAAAATTCAAAAACGTATTGAAATTGGGGATATAGAAATAGCACCTTTAGCATTCATGCGAGGCAGAACACTGAAAAATTCTTTTGCTATTTTAGACGAGGCTCAAAATGCAACCGATACACAAATCAAGATGTTTTTAACTAGAATCGGAGAAAACTCAAAAATTGTTATTAATGGTGATCCATCACAAATAGATTTGCCTAATAAATCTTTATCAGGTCTAAGAAGATCCAAAGAAATACTTGGACACTTAAATGAGATATCTGTAATTGATTTTAACCACACAGATGTAGTTAGACATCCATTAGTATCTAAAATTGTGAAAGCATACTCTGATCTAAATTCTGAGAAATGATAAAAATTCATGTTGTTGTTGATTTTCCAGAATGGAAAAAAAAAATTAAAGACCCAAAAAATTACTTCAAGATAAAACAAAGGAAATTTAATACTTACATAAATTCATCAAAAAAAATAAATGAGTTTACAGTATTTTTAACAAATAGTTTAAAAATGAAAAAATTAAACAATAAATTTAGAAAAGTTAATAGACCAACAGATGTTTTGTCATTTCCATTAAACATAAAGTTGAAAAGTAACAACTATCTTGGAGACATAGCTATTAGTTATGAAATAATCAATGAAAGATCCAAAAAATCATTTTTTGATTATGAATTAGATAAGATGTGGATACATGGGTACCTACATCTAAGAGGCCATGACCATATCAAACACAAAGATTTTCAAAAAATGTCTAAAAAAGAAAATTTAATATTTAAACAACTTAATTTTTAAATTGGCAATAATTCTAAAAAAGAAGTCATTAATAATTTTAATTCTATTTAGTTTAGGATTTCTCTCTTCATTTAGCTTACCTCCTTATAACTTTTTTTTTATAAATTTTTTTACTTTTCCATTTTTATTTTATATTTTGGTAATAAATCTCGATAGAAATCTTCTTAATAATTTTTTAGTTGGATGGTTTTTTGGATTTGGTTACTTCTTGACCAATTTATATTGGATTTCAAATTCTCTCAAATTTGATCAAAATTTTGAGAACTTAATATTTTTATCAATTATATTAATTCCTTTCTTATTATCGTTTTTTTATGGGTTATTTTCTTACCTATTAAAATTTTTTAATATAAAAATGAATTTTATTTCAATTTTGATTTTTTCATTAACGTTATCTATAGTGGAATATTTAAGAGGAACAATTTTTGGTGGGTTTCCGTGGAATCTGATTTCTTTTAGTTTAGTAAAATTTATTAGCTCTTTACAAATACTTAGCTATATAGGAACTTACTCACTCAACCTACTGGCTATTACTTTCTATACTTTACCAATAATAATTTTATTCAAGATTAAAATTTTAGAAAAATTTATAATCTTATCATCGGCAGTGTTAATTTTGTCACTTAATGTTTATTATGGATTTAATAAAATTGAGCAGGTTGAAAACAAACAAAAAAAAATAATTTATCCATCAATAAAATTAGTTTCGCCCAAGTTTAATATAGAGAGGTTTTTTATTGACGAACCTGTAGAAAACAAAATAAATGAACTTTTTGAAAATAGTTATCCACTTGATAAAGATTTACTCTTAATTTTTCCAGAAGGTATAACTAATATTGGGGAAATAAATAAATTAAATAATAATTTTAATGAAATTTCTAATCAATTAACAGATAATTCAAAAGTAATTTTAGGTATTACTTTAGATGATGGAGAAAATATATTTAATTCATTGGCAATATTTAATAAGGAATTTGAAATAGAAGATAAATATAATAAAAATAAACTTGTTCCTTTTGGGGAGTTTCTACCTTTTGAAAATTTTTTAAGTAGCTTAGGTCTTAAAAAAATAACTTATGGGTATAAATCTTTTAGTTCTTCAACTGAGAGAAATATTCTTAATGTAGGTGAAATATCATTTTTACCTTTGATCTGTTATGAAATCATATTTTCTGGTGCATTAAATAAAAACACAAATAACTACGATTTTATTCTAAATATTTCTGAAGATGGCTGGTTTGGAAATAGCATAGGGCCTGTTCAACATTTTAATCATTCCATATTTAGATCAATCGAAGAGGGCAAAGATGTTTTAAGAGTTGCCAACAATGGAATTTCTGCCCATATAAGCCTAAATGGAAAAGTTAATCAAAAGCTTAACACAACTGAAAAGGGAAGCATTGAGATAAATTCTGTTTCTAAGGTATTTCCTACGCTCTTTAGCATTTATGGTAATAAGATTTTCTTTTTTTTAGTATTTTTTTATATTAGTTTAATTTTTTTTTTAAAAAGATTAAAATGAAAAAAAACTATTTATTTACAAGCGAGTCTGTATCAGAAGGTCATCCAGATAAAGTATGTGATAGGATATCAGATATGGTAGTTGATACTTACCTAGCCGCCGAGCCCCAGTCTAGAGTTGCATGTGAAACTTTAACTACAACAAATAAAGTTGTCCTAGCTGGTGAGGTAAGAGGACCTGATATAAATAAAGATGATTTAATTCAGAAAGTTAGAAATTGTATTAAAGATATAGGATATGATCAAGATGGCTTCACTTATAAAGAAGCAACAAAAATAGAAAGTCACTTGCACGCTCAATCATCAGACATTGCTATGGGAGTTGACTCTTCTGGAAATAAAGATGAGGGAGCAGGAGACCAAGGAATAATGTTTGGATATGCATGCAATGAAACTGACGTGTTAATGCCAGCTCCAATACATTATTCACATAAGATTTTAAGGTTAATGGCCGAAGATAGAAAATCCGGTAAGTTAAAAAATATTGAACCGGACTCTAAAAGTCAAATAACTATAGAATATAAAGATGGAAAACCAGCTAATGTAAAATCAGTAGTTATATCCACACAACATTCTCCCGATGTTAATCAGTCTCAGGTTAGAGATTTAGTTAAACCTTATATTGAAAAATCTATACCAAAGGAATTGTTAAGCAACTTAACCGATCAAGAAATTTATGTTAATCCAACTGGAAATTTTGTAATAGGTGGTCCAGATGGAGATAGCGGTTTAACAGGCAGGAAAATAATAGTTGACACTTATGGTGGAGCCGCACCGCATGGCGGAGGAGCTTTCTCAGGGAAAGATCCAACTAAAGTCGATAGATCAGCCGCATATGCATCGAGATATCTTGCAAAAAATATTGTAGCGTCAAAGATTTCTGATAAATGTTTGATACAATTAGCTTATGCTATAGGAGTATCCAAGCCGCTTTCAATATATGTAGATTTATTTGATAACGATGAAGAAAAAAATAAACATGTAGAGAACTTAATTCAAAAGAATTTTGATTTAAGCCCTAGAGGAATTAGAGAGATGCTTGGATTGAACAAGCCTATATATGAGAAATCAGCAGCCTACGGACACTTTGGGAGAGACCCAGGGACTGACGGCTCTTTTTCATGGGAAAAAGTTGATAAAAAAGACATTTTTAGCAAGTAATAATAAGTTGAAAATTCATAAATATTAATTATAAGACCTATAACATTGTTGTTTTATCAAACTGGGCTTCGGCCCATTTTTTTTTGGAGAGCAAAATATGCTAAATAGACGAGCAGATAAACTTGAATTATTAAGAATTGCAGAAGCAGTCGCACTGGAAAAATCTATTGATAAAGAATTAATAATTAACTCAATGGAGACAGGAATTGCGAAAGCTGCAAAGTCAAAATTTGGTAATGAAAATGAGATACAGGTAAATATTAATCGAGATAATGGTGATATAGAAATTTTTAGAAAGTTAATAATTGTAGAAAAACCTGAAAATAATAATACTGAAATTAGCTTAGAAAGTGCGAAAGCTTTAAATAATGAAAAAAAATTAGGTGATGAAATATTACAACCTCTTCCAACTTTTGATTTTGGAAGAATTGCTGCACAGACGGCAAAACAAGTTATCAGTTTCAGCGTAAGAGAGGCTGAAAAAGAGAGACAATTTAATGATTATAAGGATAAAAAAGACACAATATTAAGTGGAATTGTTAAAAGGTTGGAATTTGGAAATGTAATTGTTGATTTAGGTAAAGCAGAAGCAATCATTCAAAAAAATGAAATGATTCCAAGAGAAAATATTAAAGCAGGAGACAGAGTAAAAGCCTATTGTTATGATGTAAGAAGAGAACAAAGAGGTCAGCAAATTTTTTTATCAAGAGCCCATCCAAAATTTATGGAAAAGCTTTTTATACAAGAAGTTCCAGAAATATACGATGGTTTAATAGAAATAAAATCATCAGCGAGAGATCCTGGAAGTAGAGCAAAAATCTGCGTTAAAGCCGTAGACGCGTCACTAGATCCAGTAGGTGCATGTGTAGGAATGAGAGGTAGCAGGGTTCAAGCTGTTGTAAATGAACTGCAAGGAGAAAAAATTGATATAGTAAATTGGTCTGAGGATATATCCGTAGTCGTCTCTAATGCTTTGTCCCCCGCAGAGGTTTTAAAAGTTAATATTTACGAGGAAGCAAAAAAATTAGATGTTATTTTAAATGAAGATAATTTAAGTAAAGCTATTGGTAGAAGAGGACAAAACGTTAGACTAGCAACAAAACTTATTGATTATGAGATAAATATTATGACTGATAAGGAGGAGTCTGAAAGAAGGCAAGAAGAATTCAAAGATAGAACAGAAAATCTTATGAAAAATTTGGAGGTTGATGAGACCTTAGGGCAACTTTTAGTGGCGGAAGGTTTTTCTACAATTGAAATTATTAAGGACTCACAATTAAGTGATCTCACAAAGATTGAGGGAATAGAAGAAGAGACAGCAAAAGAACTTATAGAAAGAGCAACTGAATTCCACAAAAAAAATCAAGAGGAAATACAAAAGAAAATAAAAGATTTAGGTTTAGAAACGGACCTAATTAATCATAAAGGATTAACACCGGGAATGCTTTTAACTTTGGGTGAGAAAAAAATACTAACTCTGAATGACTTTGCAGATCTCGCCTCTGATGAATTAATAGGTGGATTTGATATTATAAAGGGCGAAAAAATTAAAATTAACGGTTATTTAGAAGATTTTGCTTTATCAAAAAATGAAGCTGATGAGCTTATAATGAAAGCTAGAGAAAAAATATATAACAACTAATTGATGGAAAATGGAAAAACAAAAAAAAAAACTTACCATATCAGGAAACCTAAAAAAAACGTTCGTTTCCAAACAAAACTTCGAAAGTAAAAAAAAATCATTTCAAGATAAAAAATTTCCTAAAACCTATAATAAAACCATTGGTAATTTTAAAAAAAATTTTAAAACTAAGCCTTTAACAACAAAACTAAGCGACTACGAACGTAGAAAATTAGCTGAACAAAAAGCCATGAAAGGAATTAGAGGTGATAATAATCAAAAAGATAAAGAAAATAAGTCAAAATTTACCACAAAAAAAAGAGAGACAAAATTAACAGTTTCAAGAGCGTTGAGTGAAGATTTAGAATTTAAATCTAGAAGTCTTGCATCAATAAAACGAGCTAGGGAAAAAGAATTAAGAGTATCAAAAAGTAAAGTTAATGACGAAGCTAACTCTAATATTAGAAGAGATATAAACATACCTGAGTTTATAACAATTAGAGATCTTGCTAATAGAATGGCTGAGCAATCTTCAAATATAATTAAACATTTAATGGGCATGGGTGTAGCTGTTACAATTAATCATACAATTGACTCAGATACTGCAGAATATTTAGTAAAAGAATTTGGCCACAACCCTATAAGAGAAAAAAAAACTGACGAGATAATAAAAAATATTAAAGATATAAAATCTGAAAATTTAAAAAATCGGCCACCAATTATAACAGTTATGGGACATGTTGATCATGGTAAAACTTCAGTTTTAGACGTAATAAGAAGCACTAATATTGTTTCAGGAGAGTTTGGAGGTATTACACAACACATAGGAGCTTACCAAATTAACAAAAATAACGATAAAATTACTTTTATAGATACTCCAGGTCACGCAGCATTTACAGAGATGAGAGCGAGAGGTTCCAAACTAACTGACATAGTTGTGCTAGTGGTTGCAGCAAATGATGGGGTGATGCCTCAAACTGTTGAATCTATAAAACATGCAAAAGCTGCAAAAGTACCAATTGTTGTTGCGATAAATAAATGTGATCTTCCAGATGCAGATCCACAAAAAATTAAAAACCAGCTTTTAGAACACGAATTAATCTCTGAAGATTTATCTGGTGACACAATTATGGTTGAAATTTCAACCAAAACAAAAAAGAATATAGACAAATTGCTCGAGCTCATTTTATTACAAGCTGAACTTTTAGATTTAAAATGTGACTTTAATAGTAATTCTAACGGAGTAGTTTTGGAGTCTAAAATCGATGTAGGTAGAGGACCAATAGCCAACATAATTGTTACGTCTGGCAATCTTAAAAGAGGAGATTACTTTGTTTGTGGTACTAAATGGGGGAAAGTAAGAGCAATTATTGATGATACTGGAAAACAAATTAACGAGGCATTGCCATCCACACCTGTTGAAATATTGGGTATAAACGGAGCTGCAAAATCTGGAGATGATTTTTTAGTTCTTGATACAGAAAAAGAGGCGAAGTCTTTAGCAGAGGCAAGAATTGAGGAAACTAAATCTTCAAAAAATCCCTTAACAATGTTTACGCAAGAATCTGCATTTAAAGATAACAAATCTGAAGAATTAAATATAATAGTAAAATCAGATGTACATGGTTCCTCAGAAGCAATAAAAAATGCAATTAATCAAATTAAACATGAGGAAGTTAAAGTAAAAATAATTTTATCAGATGTTGGAATGGTAACAGAGACAGATGTGAATTTAGCAAAGGCTTCTAGCGCAATCCTGATAGCCTTTAATGTGAAACCCAGCAAAGAGGCAAAAAAAATAGCAGAAAAAAACTTCGTTAAAATTTCATCTTTTAATATAATTTATGAACTAATTGATTTTGTGAAAAATCAGATGTCTGGATTATTAACACCAGATGTAGAGGAAAAAGTAATTGGTTCAGCTGAGATATTAGAAATATTTAAAGTTTCAAAAGTTGGCAAAGTTGCAGGCTCTAAAGTAATTGATGGCGAGATAGCTCAAGATGCATTAGCTAGAATTATTCGTGATGGCACAATCATATATAATGGAAAAATAAGCACAATATTTAGGGAAAAAAATCAGGCCAAGCAAGTGTCAGCCGGCTTAGAATGTGGTATATCTTTCAAAGATTTTAGTGACTTTCAAAAAAAAGACATTATAGAGGCCTATAGTTCGACTACAACAGAAAGGGTCATTTAAATTATGGCAAACGCGGGAAAACCAATTACTCAAAGACAATTAAGGGTTGGTGAAATGATAAAGCAATCATTAAGCATGATATTCTTAAAAGATGAGGCAAAAATTCCAAATATTCAAACAAAAGAAATAACTGTAACCGAAGTGAGAATGAGTCCAGATTTAAAAACTGCTAAAGTTTTTGTTTTACCCTTGGGTGGTAAAAATTCAGATGAGATTATTGGAAAATTAAAGGAATTTTCCTTTGTAGTGAGGAAAGTATTATCAAAAAAAGTTATGATGAAATTCTTACCAAAATTATTTTTTGTTAAGGATGAGTCTTTTGATTATGCAGAAAAAATTGAAAATTTAATCAAACAAGCCAATAAATAGGAAAAATTATGAAAAAAAATGTTTCAGAAGTAAGTTTACATGAAAAAGACACAGGATCGTCTGAAGTGCAAATAGCACTTTTAACAGATAAAATAGAGATATTATCAAAACATGTAAAACAATTTAAAAAAGATAAACACTCATCTGTTGGACTATTAAAAGCAGTGAACAAAAGAAAAAAACTTTTAGATTATCTTAAGAAAAATAAAATTGAATCATACAAAAATATATTAACAAAATTAAATTTGAGGAAATAAATGTTTAAAATTTTTAAAAAAGAAGTTGAAATTAGTGGAAAAAAAATAAGTTTAGAAACTGGAAAAATTGCAAGACAGGCAGATGGTGCTATAATAGCTACATGTGGCGAAACAGTTGTCTTAGCAACTGTTGTAGGTGCAAAAAAAATAAATCCTGAGATAGACTACTTTCCTCTTTCAGTGAATTATCAAGAAAAGTATTACGCAGCAGGAAAAATTCCTGGCGGTTACTTTAAAAGAGAAGCAAGACCTACAGAAAGTGAAACACTAATTTCAAGATTGATTGACAGGCCTATAAGACCACTTTTTCCAGATGAATTTAGAAACGAGGTTCAGCTTTTACCCACAGTAATTTCTTATGATAAAGAAAATGAAGCTGACATTTTATCTATTATCGCATCTTCAGCAGCACTAGCAATATCTGGCATGCCATTTATGGGGCCTGTTGGTGCATCTAGAGTTGGTTTTATAGGTGGTAAGTTCGTATTGAATCCAACAAAAAAAGAATTGGAAAATTCTAAATTAGATTTAGTTGTAGCAGGCACCAAAGATGCGGTTTTAATGGTTGAGTCTGAAGCAAAGGGTCTTTCAGAACAGCAAATGTTAGATGCAGTAAAATTCGGTCATGAAGGATTTGTTCCAGTTATAAAAATGATCGAGGAGCTTGCAAAAGAATGTAAAAAACCTGATTGGGTTGTCGAAAAAAAGGACTTATCAGAAATAAAGAAAAAATTAGAGGGTGAATTTACTAAAGATCTAAAAAAGGCGTTTTCTATCAAAGATAAACAAGAAAGATCAAACTTAATATCTGAAGTAACTGAAAAAGCTAAAAAGTTGTACGAAGAAGATGAAAATTTCTCAGAGTTAGACGTTATGCATGAATTGAAAAATCTAGAGAAAGGCATTGTAAGAAATGACATATTAAAAAATAAAAATCGTATTGATGGCAGAGGCTTATCTGATGTAAGACCAATTAAATGTGAAGTTGGAATACTGCCAAGGGTTCATGGATCGGCATTATTCACCAGAGGAGAAACACAAGCAATTGTTACAACAACTCTAGGAACATCTGACGATGAACAAAGGATCGAAAGTTTAGAAGGTCTTCAACGTGAAAGATTTATGCTCCATTATAACTTTCCACCTTTCTCAGTTGGTGAAACTGGCAGAATAGGAACTGGAAGAAGAGAAATAGGTCATGGAAAATTAGCTTGGAGAGCAATAAATTCGTCTTTACCAACTAAAGAAAGTTTTCCATATACTTTTAGAATAGTTTCAGAAATTACTGAGTCAAATGGATCTTCTTCTATGGCAACTGTTTGTGGTTCATCTTTAGCGCTTATGGATGCTGGTGTACCAATTAAAGAACCAGTAGCTGGAATAGCAATGGGATTAATTAAAGAAGGAGATGATTTTAGCGTTCTATCAGATATCTTAGGTGATGAAGATCATTTAGGAGACATGGATTTTAAAGTTGCTGGAACTAAAGATGGAATTACTTCTTTGCAAATGGACATTAAAATAACAGGAATTACATTTGAAATTATGGAGCAAGCTTTAAAACAAGCTAAGGATGGTAGGGTACATATCCTTGATGAGATGAATAAAGCATTATCTAAATCAAGAGATGATGTGGGAAAACATACTCCTAAAATGGAAAAAATAACTGTTGAAAAGAAAGATATAGCTACAGTCATTGGAAAAGGTGGTGCAACAATCAGAGAGATTGTTGAAAAATCAGGCGCTAAAGTTGATGTCAATGATGAAGGTGAAGTAACAGTAGCAGCACCAGATGAAGACTCGAGAAATAAAGCAATGCAAATGATTAAAGATTTAACAGCGAAAGCTGAACTTAATAAAATTTATAACGGTAAAGTTATGAAGATTATGGAGTTTGGTGCATTTGTTAATTTCTTAGGCAAACAAGATGGACTTGTACACATATCTGAATTAGCGGACAAAAGAGTTGCAAAAGTTACAGATGTTGTAAAAGAAGGCGATGAGGTAAAAGTAAAAGTCATAGGCTTTGATAGAGGTAAAGTTAAACTGTCTATTAAACAAGCAGCTGTTTAATTAATGTTCTCATTATCAAAATTAAAAAATATTTTATCAAAAAATAAATATGGCAAATATTTAGCTATTGGAGGTTTTGCTTTCTTTTTTATAAAAGGTCTTATTTGGTTAGCAGTCATATTTTCTGTTGGTTTTAGCGCTTTTAACTTCATTTAAATCTCTGTTCATTTTGCGTTTGATATTCCTTAAGTAGTTGCAATAACTTTTTAAAAATGTAAGCTTTCTTTAACCATATCTCATGGTGATAAAGAGACCGATATCGCATCGGTTAAAAGCGAGTTTTGGAAAAACTAACAAGGAGTGTGTATGAAAAGAATGCACAGAGTTCTTAATTCGTTTAGCCGAGGCTCAAAGATCGCTAGGCTAAATCAATTAATGTTCCGAAATTTAAAATCTGTTGAAGCTAATGGCAATGGCACAAGCGGATACGTTATTAAATCTGGAAAAAACTCTGGAAAAGTTGTTGGGCATTTAAAAAAAGAGCCTAAAAACATTTAATTAAGATTGGGGTATGGGGGCACCTGGCAACAGAACGCCCCTACTCATTTTTAATTAGTTGAGTTTTAATTCCCCTCAACTAAAACTAGATGAGCTTTAGCCGCTAATTCTCTTACCGCTTTAGCTGCTTGGTATTTTTCTGACTCATAAAATTTACGAGCAGCATCAATACTTTCAAATTCAATTAATATAACAGTACCTAAATTTTCACCTTCTCTTACGTCAGGACTGGGTTCACGAACTAGAACTTTTCCACCGTGCTCTCCAATAGTTGGTCCAGACATTTGTTTAAACTTGTCCATACCTTCTTGATCGTGTTCTTTAAGATGTGCAATCAAATATCCTTTGCTCATAATTTTCTACTTTATGTATTAATAAGTTAATATTATTTTTTCAATTTTAGTGGTGGTCCAAATTTATTCTTTTTTTTTGTACCGACTGAAACATACCAAACAAATAAAGGTATTAGTCCAATCAATGTTAAAGCTATTAACATCCACCAGCCTGATTTATCGACATCATGCAACCTTCTTGCAGTAACTGCCAAAGATGGCAAAAGTAAAATTAAGTAGCTTACTAATTCAACAGGACCCATGTTTTGAGAGTTATCAACGTAAAAAGAATCAAATATTGCTGCAACTATTATTACTATTATATAAAATAACTGAAACCACCAGAATTCAGATCTTGAAGCTCTTCCACTAAAATCTGCAAATTTTTTAAAACAAACTTTTATAGACGACTGCATATCCATAATTATGATATAACAATATTTCAAAACTTATGTCAAAGTTTGTTTGTTAAATAAATTTAAGTGTTTTAACTAATATTTTTTGGATCTGGCATTCCTACCTTATTATAACCAGCATCAACATAGTGTATTTCACCTGTAACACCACCAGCCATATCACTTAATAGATATAAAGCAGAATTTCCTACATCAAGATTATCAACGTTTCTTTTTAAAAAAGAATGATCAGCGTTCCATTTATATAAAAATTTTGCATCTCCAATTGCTGATGCTGCTAAAGTTTTGATTGGACCTGCACTAATTGCATTAATTCTTATACCTTTTGAACCTAAGTCTCTTGCAAGATACTTAACACTTGCTTCAAGCGCAGCTTTACATACACCCATCACGTTATAATTTGGAATAGCTTTATTGGCTTCATAACTTAAGGTAATCATACTTCCACCTTGTTTCATGATTTTAGATGCTTCTTTTGCAACCTCTGTAAATGAGAAACAAGAAATCAACATGCTTCTTAAAAAATTTTCTCTAGTAGTATTTAGATATTCACCTGATAATTCAGATTTATCTGAAAATGCTATTGCGTGAACTACAAAATCTATTTCACCCCATTTAGATTTTATATCTTCAAATAATTTTGTTACTTCCTCTTTTTTCTCAACATCACAACTAAAAGTAACATTTGAATTTAATTTTTCTGCTAAAGGAACAACTCTTTTCTTTAGTGCATCACCTAAATAGGTAAATGCAAGTTCTGCTCCTGCTTCTGCAAGTTTTTGAGAAATCCCCCAAGCAATTGATCGCTCGTTAGCAACACCCATGATTAATCCTTTTTTACCTTTCATCAAACTCATTATTAAACCTTTTCAAATACTAAAGTGGCATTAGTTCCACCAAAACCGAAACTGTTAGACATTACAGCATTTAAATTAACATCTTTTTCTACTTTAGTTACTATTGGGTAATTTTTTGCTTCATCGTCCATATCTTGAATATTTGCAGATGCAGCAATAAACTTATTTTTCATCATTATTAAACTATAAACCGCCTCATGAACCGAGGTTGCGCCTAAAGAGTGACCAGCTAAAGATTTAGTTGAACTTATTTTTGGTTTGTAATCTTTAAAAGCCTCTCCAACTGCTTTTAATTCTGTTATATCTCCAACCGGAGTAGATGTTCCATGAGTATTTATATAATCGATTTTATTTTTTGTTGTGCTTAATGCCATCTGCATACATCTTACCGCTCCTTCTCCTGATGGAGCAACCATATCGTAACCATCAGATGTAGCGCCATAACCAGTTAATTCTGCGTAAATTTTTGCACCTCTTGCCTTTGCATGTTCGTACTCCTCTAAAACCAAAACTCCACCTCCACCAGATATAACAAAACCATCTCTTGTTTTGTCATAGGGTCTTGATGCTTTTTCAGGGGTATCATTATATTTAGAAGATAGAGCAGTCATAGCATCAAACATAGCTGTCATTGCAAAATGTACTTCATCACTTCCACCAGCAAAAATTATTTTTTGTTTTCCTAATTGAATAATTTCCATTGCATTACCAATACAATGGCCACTTGTTGCACATGCTGAACTGATTGTGTAATTAATTCCTTTAATTTTAAATGGTACAGCCAAGGTCGCTGATGCTGTACTGGACATTGTTCTTGGAACAATAAAAGGCCCCATCCGTTTAGGGCTTTTTGCTCTTGTTTTATCTGCTGCTAATATAACATTTTCTATAGACGGGCCACCTGAACCCATAATCATGCCAGTTGAAGTATTGCTTACATCTTTTTCCTCTAAACCAGAGTCTTTTACTGCCTCCGCCATAGAAATATAATTATAAGCTGATCCTGGTCCCATAAATCTTATAAATTTTCTATCCACATGATCTTCGAGATTAATATTTGGCTTACCATGCACGTGGCTCTTTAAATTGTATTCTTTGTATTCTTCTGAAAAAGAAATTCCTGATTTTGAATTTAATAGTGATTGATAAACTTCCTCTTGATTGTTACCTAAACAAGACACAACCCCTATCCCTGTTACAACAACTCTTTTCATTATTTAAATAAACCTACTTTTAAATTTTCTGTTGAGTAAATTTTTTTGCCATCTGCGAGTAAAATTCCATTTGCTAAACCGACAGTAGTACCTTCTTTTATAAGAACTCTTTTCATATTAATCTCATAAACTGCTTTTTTGACATTTTTAAGAACTTCGCCAGTAAACTTTACCGTATTAACTCCTAGAGCTCTTCCTCTTCCAGGATTTCCTAGCCATCCCAAATAAAATCCTACAAGCTGCCACATGGCATCTAATCCAAGACATCCTGGCATTACAGGATCTTTTTTGAAATGACAGTCAAAAAACCATAGACTATCTTTTATATCTAATTCAGCAACAATAAATCCTTTACCAAATTCACCTTTGTTTTCACTAATTTCTGTGATTCTATCAAACATTAACATTGGAGGTGCAGGTAATTTTGCGTTTCCTGGACCAAAAAGATCACCATTAGCACAACTGATTAGATCGTCGTAAGTGTATGAGCTTTTTTTCATTTTTCGATATCCTTAATACTTGATTTAGCAAAAATATAATATAGATTTAGTTTAGAATAGTTATAAATTACTATGTTAGATAATAGCCAATATATTGAAAAATTAAGAAGTTCAGGCTTAAGACCAACAAAACAAAGAATAAAAATTTGTGAAGTTCTGTTCAATTCAGAAAAGACTTTTCATTTTACAATTAACGAACTTGTTAAAAGAATAAGTAAGTCAACAAATGAGAAAATTTCACTTGCAACCGTTTATAACACAGTTCATGCATTTAAAAATAAAGGTTACTTAAAAGAGATACCAATTAACTCCGATCAAAGTTATTTTGATACCAATACGTCGCATCACCATCATTTCTATGATGAGACCCAAAAAGATTTAATAGATATAGATGATGCAGATGTTGAGCCAGTTAAAATTAATACAAGAATTCCTGGAAAAAAAATCAAGTCAGTAGAAGTTCTTGTTAAAGTCGAAGACGACAAATCTTAATTCAATTTCTACATTATAATAGTTCTAAACTGTTGACAAATTTATTTAGAATTATTATAAAATATATAAAAGGAGATACATGAGCACAGAGTTCAGAAATAAAGATTTCAAAAATAAAGAATTAAGCAAATGCCCGGTAACAGGAGCAGGAACAACAGCCAAGTTTTCTGCAGGCAGAGGACAATCAAACAGAGACTTTTGGCCTAATAGTTTGAATTTAAAGATATTAAGCCAGCATTCAAATCTGACTAATCCGATGGATAAAAAATTTAATTACGCAAAAGAATTTAAAAAATTAAATTACAAAGCATTAAAAAGAGATTTAACAAAATTAATGACAGACTCACAAGAATGGTGGCCAGCAGACTATGGTCATTACGGACCTTTTTTTATTAGACTGGCTTGGCATGCGGCTGGTACTTATAGAACTGGTGATGGTAGAGGTGGAGCTGGAACAGGTAACCAAAGATTTGCCCCATTGAATGCTTGGCCAGACAATGTCAATTTAGATAAAGCAAGATTATTACTTTGGCCAATTAAGCAAAAGTACGGAAAACAAATCTCTTGGGCAGATTTATTTATTTTAGTTGGAAACGTTGCCTTAGAGTCAATGGGTTTTAAAACTTTTGGTTTTGGAGGAGGAAGAGTTGATATTTGGGAACCAGAGGATGATATTTACTGGGGATCTGAAAAGGAAATGTTAGGAGTTGAAAGATACAGTGGAAAAAGAGATCTAGAACAACCACTTGGAGCTTCACACATGGGATTAATTTATGTAAATCCTCAAGGTCCTGATGCAAATCCTGATCCTCTTTTAGCTGCTCATGACATTAGAGAAACGTTTGGAAGAATGGCAATGAATGATTATGAAACTGTTGCTTTAGTTGCTGGAGGTCATACATTTGGAAAATCGCATGGAGCAGCATCTGAGTCTCATAAAGGTCCAGATCCTGAGGCATCAAGAATTCAAGATCAATCAACTGGATGGAATAGTAATTTTAAATCTGGAAAAGGTGTTGATACTATTAGTAGTGGTATTGAAGGTGCATGGACACAGTCACCTATAAAATGGGATATGGGTTACTTTGATTGTTTGTTTAATCATGAATGGGAATTAACAAAAAGTCCTGCAGGAGCTCATCAGTGGACACCAAAACAAAATGGCCAAAAAATTAAAATGGTTCCTGATGCTCATGATAAAAATAAAATGCATCCACCAATGATGCAAACAACAGATCTTTCTTTAAGAATGGATCCTTCGTATGGGCCAATATCGAAACATTTTTACAATAACCCTAAAGAATTTGCAGATGCCTTTGCAAGAGCATGGTTTAAATTAACCCACAGAGATATGGGTCCAAGAGCATGTTACTTAGGTAACGAGGTACCAAAAGAAGAGTTGATATGGCAAGATCCAGTAAAAAAACCAAAATATAAATTGAAGAAAAGTGATATTAACACTCTTAAATCTAAAATATCTAAATCTAAATTGTCTGTATCAGAGTTAGTAAGTATAGCTTGGGCATCAGCTTCGACTTACAGAGGATCAGATAAAAGAGGTGGAGCTAATGGTGCTAGAGTTACATTAGAGCCACAAATTAGTTGGGATGTTAATGATCCAAATCAGATTAATAAAGTTATCAAAACTTTAGAAAAAATTAAAAATAAATTCGATAATAAGAAAAAATCTGTTTCAATGGCTGACTTGATTGTACTTGGCGGCAATGTAGGTATTGAAATGGCAGCTAAAAAAGCAGGAGTAAATGTTAATGTACCTTTCTACCCAGGAAGAGGAGATGCTACACAAGAACAAACTGATATCCATTCATTTGGTCTTTTAGAGCCACAAGCTGATGGATTTAGAAACTATAACAAAGATGAGACATCTACAGTTTCAGCTGAGGAAAAGTTAATAGACAAAGCACAATTAATGGGTTTAACGGCTCCAGAAATGACGGTTCTTGTTGGTGGTATGAGAGTGCTAGATACTAATTTTGATCATTCAAAAAATGGTGTATTTACTAAAAAACCTGGAACTTTAACAAATGACTATTTTGTTAATCTTTTAGATATGAATACTACTTGGAAAGAAACAGATAAATCTGAGCAATTGTTTGTGGGAAAAGATAGAAAAACAAATAAAGTTAAGTGGCATGGTACTAGAGTGGACTTAATATTTGGTTCAAACTCACAACTAAGAGCACTAGCTGAGGTTTATGCATGCAACGATTCATCTAAAAAATTTGTTAACGACTTTGTTTCAGCATGGACAAAAGTCATGAATTCTGACAGATTTGATTTGAAATTAAATTAATAAAATGGAAACTGCACTTAATACACCTAAAGTAAGCTTTGAAGACTTCTACGAAGTACCTAATTTAAAATTTGATATTGAAAAACTTAGAGCTGATTTAAATAAAATTCTTGAAGAAAAAAAGTTTAATTCTCCAGGAGTTACACACTTTGGCGCAATCCCGCTTAACCAGATACCTAATGATGAAAATTCTATAAAAGGAAACAATATTAGAGGTAAATATTGGACAATAGCAGATGAGACAGGAAAAGAAGTTTCAAGAGATGTAGAAATTGAAGAATCTAAATATACTAAACTTTTACCAGAGTTTGAAAAAACATATTTTAAAGAAGTTTATGAAACTTTAAGTAAAAAATTTAAATTAGGAAGAGTAAGATTATTATTAAAAGAACCAAGATCTACTTTGAGTTGGCACAAAGATCCAGAGTGCAGATTACATGTGCCAATAATAACAAACCCAGGTTGTTCAATGGTTATAGAAAACGTTGCAAAACATTTGCCAGCTGATGGTAGGGTTTGGATAACAAATAATACTAAATACCATAATTTTTTTAATGGAGGGGAGCAAGCGAGAATACACCTAGTAGCATGTGTATTAGACAGTCCATTCAAGTAATGACTGAATTTACCAAAGGAATATTTGAGGTAAGTAGAGACGTCTACAAAAATAACAAAGGCTCAATATTAAGAACAATTGTTTATACAATTGGACATTTTGCAATTGCTATTACAGTATTAATGCTTGTAGCAGATGTTTCTTTTATGATTGCCCTGACAGATGCAATTGTTGAACCAATAGCAAATTCAGTTTGGTACTTTGTGCTTGATAAGTGGTGGGCAAGCAAAAGTAAAAAGTCTTAATTACCCCACAAATATTCATTATTAATCCATCCCACATAGTTTCCAGTTACAACTTTAAACCATTTTTTTTTTTCTTTTTTAACAATCAATAATCTACCGCTTTTAATCACTGCTATCGGCGTTGAATATTTAGTAGAATTTTTAAAGAGTATTTTTTCTTGAAGTGTAATTAATGATTTGTTTTTTTTAAGCTGAGACCTATGAACCCATCCACCATTATTTTTATAATCAAGAATTTTTCTAAAATTTTCTTTTTCATCTATAACTTCAACTGGAAAATTTTTTTTTAAATATACAAATTTAATTGGATAGTCTAATCCAGGTCCATATCTTACATTTACCTTATTGTATTTTAAAGAGAGAAAGTAATTTTCATCTGCTTTTATATTATTAAAAAAAAAGAATAAAAACAATATAAATAATATCCTAAACATTTTATTTTACTAAATTACTTATTCTGAATTCTAAATTTAACAAATTAATAATTAAAACTTTGCCATCTAAACGCCTTCCTAAGCCTAGAATATATTTAATAGCTTCATTAGCTTGAATGTTACCAACTATACCTGCAACCGTACCAATTACTCCATCTTCTTCACAGGTAGCTATATCTTCGTCAGGTATGCCTTGGTAAAAAGATTCCAAGCAAGGTTTTGTTTTTTTTGAAAAGTTGAAACCAAAAATATGTCCATCAAATTTTCCTATTGCCCCTGAAATTAAAACTTTTTTTAAAATTTTAGAAAATTTGTTTATTAAAAATTTACTATTAAAGTTATCTGTCCCATCTATTATTATATCAAAAGATTGCATTATTTTTTTTGTATTAAGATTATTAATTCTTTTTTTAAAACTTTTTATTTTAATGTGAGAATTAACTTTTTTTATTCTTTGCTTTACTGCATCAACTTTGTATTTTTTAATATCACTGGTAGTAAATATAGATTGCCTATGAATATTCGATAAATTAACTTTGTCATGGTCAATTAACCCTATTGTTCCAACCCCAGCTCTGCTCAAGTATTCTGCTGCAGGACAACCTAGTCCTCCAAGACCCACGATTAAAACTTTTGATTTCTTAAGTTTTTTTTGCCCACTGACACCAATGTCTTTAAGAATAATTTGCCTTGAATATCTCTCTATTTCATTATTTGTTAGGCTCATTTTTTTCCTGTGGACCCAAAACCACCTTGACCTCTAACAGTGTCAGGCAAACTATCAACTTCCTCAAATTCCATTTTAAGAATTGGAACTAAAACCATTTGAGCAATTCTATCACCATTATTAATTATGAAATCTTTGTTACTATGATTGAATAAAATAATTTTTAGTTCACCTCTATAGTCACTATCTATGGTACCTGGAGAATTTAATACACCTATACTTTCTTTAGCAGCTAAACCCGATCTAGGCCGTATTTGAATTTCAAATTCTTCAGGTATTGCAACTTGCAACCCCGTTGGAATTAACTCTGAGCTGTTTGGTTTAATTACAACCTCTTTATCTAAAAATGCAGATAAATCCACTCCAGATGAACCATCTGTCTTATATTTTGGAGTAATTACTTTTCTATTAATCTTTTTAATTAATATTTTGACCATTAAATCAAATTTAGCTGATTGATAACCCTTTTTACAATCTCATCAGCTACTACTGATTTATAAGTTTTAGAAATAATTTCATCTTCAACATTTTTGTCTTTATAAAATATTGAGACCTCGTTAAAATCAGAGTCAAACCCAATATCATTTTTACTAACATCATTAGCTATTATCCAATCACAACCTTTATTTTGCAGCTTTTGTTTACTGTTAAGGTATAAATTACTAGTCTCAGCTGAGAAACCTATAACTAATTTTGGCTTATTATTATTTTTGGATATTAATTTTAAAATATCAATGTTTTTTTCAAAATCTAAATTTAGATCTTTATTTTTTTTAATCTTATCTTCACTTAGATTTTTTACTTTAAAATCGCCTACAGCCGCACAAAAAATTGCAACATCACAAGGTAAATTTTCTATTGTCTTCTGATACATTTCTTCAGCAGTATTAACTTTAAAGAAATTAATATTTGGATCAGGTGTTAGCTTTGATGGACCAGAAATTAAAGTTGTCTCAAATCCACTATTAAATAGTGATTTTGCTATCTCGTAGCCTTGCTTTCCGCTTGATCTGTTAGAAATATATCTAACGGGGTCTATATACTCTCGTGTAGGACCTGCCGTAACAACTGCCCTAAATTTTTTGTTATTACTTTTGGATTTAAAAAAATTATCAAGTTCATTAATTATGTATTCTATATCAGCCATTCGTCCGTCACCATATTCTCCACATGCCATTTCTCCATTAAATGGTCCTATGATCCTGTAATTGTAGCTTTTAATTTTTTCTATATTTTGTTTATTTGATGCATGTTCCCACATTCTCACATTCATAGCTGGACAAACAAATATACTTTTGTCAGATGCTTGAATAACAGTTGTTGCCAAATCATCACTTATACCCTGGCTCATTTTAGCAATAATATTTGTAGTAGCTGGAGCTATCAGTATTAAATCAGCCCATCTTGATAAAGAAATATGGTCCATCTCAGATTCATTTTCAACAGAGTACATATCTGAGTAAACTTTATTTTTCGAAAGTGAAGCAATAGACAAAGGTGTAACAAATTCAGTACCACCTTTTGTCAGTATAGTTTTAACTTCACACTGGAGTTTTGTGAAAGATCTAATCAAGTCTAATGATTTATACGCAGCTATTCCACCAGAAATTATAAGTAATATTTTTTTTTTCTCTAAAAATTTCATATTGAATTAAAATACTATGACACCTAAAAAAACAAGTATTAATAAACCAATAATACTTTGATTTCTCAAAGATTTCATCTCGTTTTTCTTCTCAGTTAGTGAAGAATAAGAATTAGTATTTTGTGGAATCTGACCACTAGCCAAGAATGCTAGTGCTTGATTTGCATTTTCCATAACTTTTGGAAATTCTGGAATTTTCTTTAAAATTTCTGCAGAATCTTTTAATGAATCTACAACATTTTTGATAGGATCTTTTGTTTCTTTTAACCAGTTTTCTAGTACAGGTCTTGAGGTTTCCCATATATTAGTATTTGGATCTAATTTTCTTGAGACTCCTTCCACGACTACCATTGTCTTTTGCAGTAATAAAAGTTGTGGTTGCGTTTGCATGTTAAATTTTTCGGTTATGTCAAACAATTGTTTTAATAATTTTCCACCAGATATGTCTTTTACACTTTGACCAAATATTGGCTCACCAATTGATCTTAACGCTTGAGCAAGTTCATCAACAGAGACATTTTTTGGTACTAATCCAGCAACTAGATGAACCTCAGCTACTTTCTTATAATCTCGACTTACAAAACCAAATAATATTTCAGCTAGATATCTTCTATTTAGTTTATCAATTCTGCCCATAATCCCAAAATCTATTGGTACGATTTGTCCAGATGAATTAATAAAAATATTTCCTTGATGCATATCAGCATGAAAAAAACCATCCCTAACAGCTTGTCTCAAAAAATGTTGTATTAAGTCAGTTGCAATTTTTGAAGTACTTTTTCCACTGTCAATTAATTTATCTTTTTCCCTTATAGATATTCCATCAACCCAATCTAAAGTCAGCACACTTTCACTGGTAAAATTCCAATATATTTTAGGCACATTAAAACCTAAATCATTTTTAGTATTCTCTAAATATTCGTTAGCTGCTGCTGCCTCAAATCTGAGGTCCATTTCATGATTAGTTATTTCTTTGAATAAAAAGACAACTTCAATTAATTTTAATCTTTTAGTTTTTGGAATTAACGTTTCTACCAAATAAGCTAACATCATTATTGCATCAATTTCAGAATTAAATATTTCCTTAATATTTGGTCTTAAAACTTTTATAGCCACATCTTTAACGGTATTACTCTCGTTTATCCTAGCTTTATGAACTTGTGCAATTGATGCTGCTGCAATAGGATCAGAGAATTCAATTATATTTTTCGATGTTAACTCTCCAAGCTCCTCCTTAATTATATTTTCTGCTAATGATTTTGAGAATGGTGGCAATTTATCCTGCAATTTTTCTAAATTTTTCGTAAGTTCTTCTCCAATGATATCTGGTCTTGTTGCTAAAAATTGTCCAAGTTTTATAAAAGTAGTCCCCAAGTCTTGAATTGTAGAACTTAAATCATTCATGTGACCTGTTTTTTTTTGGTTTTTACTAAAAGATAATGAGACCAAATTAAAAAATAATTTGATAAAAAATGGAACTTTATGAGATCTATCCACAATCTCTATAATGTGTGAAGAGCCTATTTTTCTAGCAATTTTAAATAATATAATAATTTTATTGATCATATTTTCCATCCTGAATGAATAGAAACTATACCACCTGAAAGATTTTTATAATTTGGTTTATAAAATTTGTTACTCTTTAAAATTTCAATTAATTCCTCTTGATTTACAAAATTTTCAATGCTTTCTATTAAATATTCATATGGTTTACTTTCTCCCACAACTATTTTGCCAATTGTTGGAATAAATTTAGAGTAATTTTTGTATAAAAATTCTAAATTTTGATTTTGAATTTTTGAAAATTCTAAACAAAAAAATCTTCCACCTCTTTTTAATACTCTGTAAGCTTCTTTAATAGATTTATTTAAATTTTTAGTGTTTCTTAGTCCAAAACTAATTGTATAAAAATCAAAACTATTACTTGGCAAATTTAGGTTTTCAGCATTAGAAAGTTTCCATTTAATATTTTTATAACTTTTTAATCTTTTTTTTCCCTCATCCAACATTTTGCGATTAAAATCTACACACAATATTTTTGATTTATTTTGATTAACATCCGAAAATAGTTTTGCGATATCCCCCGTACCACAAGCCACATCAACAAGTGTATCATTCCACGATGGATTAATTTGTCTTATCAATTCTTTTTTCCAATATCTGTGAATACCTAAAGACATAAAGTCGTTCATTAAATCGTATTTACTATAAACTGTGTCAAAAACGCTTTTCACTAAGCCTTTTTTTTGCTGAAGAATTTGCTGCATAGTAATAATATTATTTTTATTAATATAATATTAAATGCCAGAATTACCAGAAGTAGAAGTAGTCACACGTTCACTAAAAAAAACGATTAAAAACCGTAAAATTATTAAAATTACTGTTAACAATCGTAATTTAAGGTTTAAGCTTCCTGAAAATTTTGAAAGTATTTTAAAGAATAAAACTGTAAAAAATATATCAAGAAAATCTAAATATATTATATTTGATTTTGGTAATAATTTTTACACAATTTTACACCTAGGCATGTCAGGCACCTTACATATTCCATCTAATAAAAATGTTACAAATCTAAGTTTTTATAGTAATGCAGCTTTGCCAAAAAAACATAATCATATAATTATTGAGTTTGAAAAAATTAAATTAATCTACAATGACCCTAGAAGATTTGGTTATTTCAAAATTTTAAACAATAAATATGACTTTAATAACTATTTTACAAGAATTGGACCTGAGGCCTTAGATAAAGGATTTAATTTGGTGTATTTAAAAAATGAAATTAAAAATAGAAAAAAAAATATAAAAAACTTTTTACTAGATCAGAAAATTGTTTCAGGTATAGGAAATATTTATGCAAATGAAATATTATATAAATCACAAATTTTACCTATGAAAAGTGTTAGCAAATTAAGCTCAGTTGAATTAATAAAAATAATTAAATTTTCTAGAATAACCCTTAAGAACGCCATAAAATTTGGCGGTTCATCAATTAAAGACTTTAAAAGTATCACTGGCACTGGAGGTAGTTTTCAAACAAAATTTGCCGTTTATAATAGAGAAAATCAGAAATGCAACAAAAACAAGTGCAATGGTACAATTGAAAAAAAGTATATATCAAATAGGTCAACTTTTATTTGTAATTTTTGTCAAAAGTAAAAAAGATATTGACCACATCCTGATCTAAGGTTATACCATCGCGTTTTATGGCAAATACAAAATCAGCAATTAAAAGAATTAGAAGAATAGAAAAACAAACTTCTGTTAATAAAGCTAGAAAAAGCAGATATAAGACTGCTTTAAAAAAAATGAACGGCCTAATTGAAAATAAAGACAAAAAAAAAGCTCTCGCCTACTTGCCTAAGTTGAATTCAGAACTCATGAAGATAGCTAAAACTGGTATTATTAAAAAAGGAAATGCTTCAAGAAACATTTCAAGGATAACTAGAAAGATTAGTGCTATTTAATCAACCTAGAGTTACCAAAAAAAACAACTTAAAATATACTTATACTATATATAAACAGACTGAAATTTATTTAACTACATATTGAGTCAAATAAATTTTAAAAAAATATTAAAAGTTTTAGTAATTATTTTTTTACTATCCTAAAAATTTCAAATTCAATTCTTAATTTATTCAATTAAGGATTTTATTTTTTTTTTTTAAATCAAAAAATTTTATTGAATATTTTTATCTAAGATTTTAGATGGAGTTTCCCAATGAAAAATAATTTAAATGTAAACATAGACAAAAATTTCAATTGGGAGATCATACAAAAAGAATTACGCAACCATTTTGGAAATGAAATTTATGAAAGCTGGTTAAAAAAAATAGTGTTCCAAGAAAAATCAAATAATTTTATATTAGTCTCTGTCTCGACTAGGTTTATAAGAGATTGGATTGTCTCTAGATATCTTGATCAAATTTTGAGCACAATAAAAAAATTTAATAAAGAAATAGTTAGAGTTGAATTTAAAATTGACAACAAAATATTGAATGAAAAGGTTGATAATAAAATCAATCTAGATTCAAAAATTTCCTTTATAAAGGACTCTTTCTTACAATATAATAGAATTGATCAAAATAAATCTTTTGATAATTTTGTAATTGGGAATAGCAATAAACTCGCATATGAAGCTTCAAAAAAGGTTTCAGAGAAACTTTCTCACTACAATCCTTTTTATCTATATTCTGGAGTGGGTATGGGAAAAACTCACCTATTAAATGCAATAGGCCTAAAACTGAAACAAGAAAAAAAAGTTACATTTATATCGGCAGAAAGATTCATGTACCAATTTGTAAAATCTATTAGATCAAATGAAATGGTAAAGTTTAAAGATAATTTTAGAAATACCGATGTTCTTATTATTGATGATATTCAATTTATGAATGGTAAAGAAGCAATGCAAGAAGAATTTTTCCACACATTTAATTCTCTAATAGAAAAAGGATCACAGGTAATCCTATCCTCTGATAGACCTCCAAACAAATTGATTAAAATTCAGGAAAGAATAAAATCCAGATTTTCGGGAGGTCTAGTTGTAGATATACAAAATCCTGAGTATGAACTTAGATTGAAAATATTGAAAACAAAGGTTGAAGATTTAAACCTTCTTTACAATGAAAAATTAAATTTGTCCGATGAAATACTAAATTTTATAAGTAATGAGATAAGAAGCAGTGTTAGAGAATTGGTTGGTGCTCTTAATAGGATAGCCTCGTTTACTAGAATTTACAGTAGAGCCCCAAATTTAAATGAAATAAAAATAATACTCAAAGACTTGTTAAATATAAATGAAACTAAAATAACAATCGATAATATACAAACTTTGGTATGTAAATACTTTAAAATTAGTAAAAATGAAATGTTGTCATCTAGAAGGTCAAGATATTTAGTAAGACCCAGACAGGTTGCAATTTATTTATCTAAAATTTTAACTACAAAATCTCTACCTGAAATTGGAAGAGAATTTTCTAATAGAGACCATACAACTGTAATTCATTCAGTTAAAACAGTTGAAAAATTAAAAAAAGAAAACAATGAAATTTTAAATGGTATAGATTACTTAAAAAACCAAATCTTATACAAAAAAGAAAATGAAATTTAGTATTAATCAAAAAGATTTACAAGAATCTTTAGGTTTTTGTCAAAATGTAATTGAAAGAAGAAGTACACTACCAATTTTATCTAACGTTTTAATTCAAGCCAAAGATGCAAAATTAACAGTTACTGCAACAGATCTAGATATGATTTTTATTCATAATATTTCTAACGTAGAAATAAATGAAGAGGGGGTAACTACCACCAACTCCTCCATAATGCATGATATAGTGAGAAAATTTGCAGCTGGGAAGAAAATAAATGTTGAAACAATATCCGATACAAAGTTGCAGCTTGAGTCTGAAAAATCAATTTTTAAATTGAATTGTATAGATTCTAAAGAATTTCCTTTATCAGAGGATGACCTTGGAGGAGAGGATATAACTATTAATTCTCAAAGTTTTTTAAAGCTTTTAAATAAATGCAAGTTTTCAATTTCTAACGATGAAACAAGACATTATTTAAGTGGTATTTATTTACATTCTACAAATAGTGAAGAAAAAAATTATCTGACAGCAGTTTCCACAGACTCACATAGAATGTCCATATCTAAAATGAGATTAAATCAACCAATTAATTTTGAACCAGTAATTTTACCAAAAAAGACTATTTATCAATTATGCTCACTTTTAGAAAATTTTAACGGAGATATTAAAATTATAAATTCTAAATCTAAGATAAAATTTGTTTTAGATAATAGCACACTAACTTCCAAAGTTATTGATGGAAAGTTCCCTAATTACATTCAAGTTGTACCTAAAAATAATAAAAAAAAATTAGAGGCTGATTTAGAGTTATTTCATAATAGTGTTGATAGAGTTGCATCTGTTTCAAGTGATAAAAAGGATGGAGTAAGATTTATTTTGTCTAAAAATAAATTAGATTTATCTGTAAATAACGCTAACAGTGGCGATGGAAAGGAAACACTTTCAGTAAATTTTGATCATGATTTAGAAATAAGCTTCAACTCAAAGTATTTAGTTGATGTTTCCAGCCAACTTGAAGGTGAAAATATTGAAATTTTTTTTAATGATATTTCCTCGCCAGCATTGATCAAGGATCCGAGTGACTTCGATAGCATTTACGTAATTATGCCAATGAAGGGATAAATTTAAGATATCTTATCTAGCTCGTTGTAAATAACTTTTTCAACTTCAGTAATGAATTTATTTTGTTCCATCCCAAGTGGTAAAATATTTAAAATAGATACTGTGATATGTTGATTAGAGATTAGCCCTCCGTTTTTCGGCCAAACTTTCCCTGAATTAATAGCAATTGGCAAACATGCTATTTCGAGATCGTTGTATATTCTTGCAAATCCTTTTTTAAATGTTGATCTATCATCAAAATTCTTTCTAGTACCTTGTGGAAAAATTATTAGTGTTTTGTTTGTGTTTTTAATAACTTTACTGACCTCATCAGAAAAATTTAGGTTTTCTCTTGATATTTTATTTCTATCAATTGAGATACAGCCCATTTTTTTTAAATACCATCCGAATAAAGGAATTTTTATAAGCTCTTTCTTTAGTATGAATACCGGATTTTCAAAAATTGTTTGCAAAAAAAAGGTTTCAAAAATTGATTGGTGAGAACATACTACAAAATACTTTTTATGATTTATTATATTTTCGGTACCTTTAACCTCTATTTTCGTTGCCATGATATACTTTAAACAAAAACTAGTCCAATAACCTAGTAATTTACCACCTAGTGTAACTATATATTGTGGAAGTATTAAACTTGGTACGAATAAAATTAATAGAAATATTAAACCAAAATAGAAAACTAATAAAAAAAAAATATTTCTTATCATTTAATTAAATTATGTCATTTAATCTTTGTTTTTTACTAATCTTTTTAATCTTTGAATTTTTTATAATAAATTCAACTGGGCGAGGTCTCAAATTATAATTTGAGGATAAAACTATTCCATATGCACCAACGTCTTTGATAGCTAAATTATCTCCCTCGTTAATTTTTTGATAATTTTTTGTTTTAAGGAAACGATCAGATGTTTCACATACGGGCCCAACAAAATCGTGAGAGCTAAAATTTCTAGATGATTTTTTAGTTAGTGGTATTATATCATGTGTAGCATTGTATAAAGCAGGACGTATCAAGTCATTCATACCAGCATCTATAATAATAAATTTCTTGTTTGCACTGTTTTTTATATAAATTACTTTTGTAAGTAAAACAGCTGTGTTTCCAACAATAGAACGACCTGGCTCAAAAATAATTTTACAATTATTCTTTTTTGAAAATTTATGGATATTTTTTGAAAGTTTTAAATAATCTAGTTTTTTATTATCTTTAATATACTTTATGCCCATACCTCCACCAAGATCAATATATTCAAATTTATATTTAGATTTTGATAAGATTTTATTTATAGCAATAAGTACGCTATTGTAGGGTTTGTTTTGCGTTATCTGGCTTCCAATGTGAACACTCAAACATTTAATTTTGATATTCTTGGAGTTTTTAAATTTATTTAAAATTTTGATAATATCATTGCCATTCAAACCGAATTTATCTTGTATTCTACCTGTTGATATTTTTGTATTAGTTTTTGCGTCTATATTAGGGTTCAATCTTAAACCTACACTCACTTTTTTTCCAAATTTTTCAGCTATTTTTTTAATATTTTTTAATTCACTTTCAGACTCAACATTTATTAAAAGTATATTTTTGCTAATTGCAAATTTTAATTCTTCAAATTTTTTTCCAACACCTGAATATACGATCCTATTAGGTTTAAAACCTAAAGATAATACTTTTTTTAATTCACCGTCAGATACAACATCAGCACCCAGTCCATGTTCTTTAATTATTCTAAGTATTGTTGAATTATAATTTGATTTAACTGAAAAACAAATTAAAGGATTGAAAGATTTAAATGAATTTTTAAAATTAATAATATTATCAACCAGTCTTTTATTAGAATAACAATAAATTGGAGACCCGTATTTTTTAATTAAATTGTCTGCTTTAATTTTTTCAATGTAAAAATTATTATTTTTATAATTCATTAAATAGTAATTTTCTGACTTTGTATCATGCTATTACCTTTATATTCAGGATCACCTTTTTTTCCACATGAGGCTAAAGATAAAAATACAATTATAACAAATAACAAATTTTTCATTTAATTTCCTTTTTAAGTTTATTTATCATTTTCTTAATGTTTTCAAAAGATGTTCCTCCATATGATTTCTTTGAGTTAACTGAATTTTTTACGCTTGCTTCCTCTAAAATTTGGTTATTTAATCTTTTATCAATGTTTCTAACTTGATCTAATTTTAACTCCTCAAGTGATAAATTTAATTTTTCTGCTAAATTTACTATTTTTGAAGTTATTTTATAAGACTCTCTAAAAGTAATCTTTAAATTTTTAACCATATTGTCAGCTAAGTCAGTTGCCGTTGTATAGCCTCTATTGGCTGCTTGAAGCATTACATTCTTATTAATTATTAAACCTTTTAAAACTTCATCAAATATTAATAAACTATTTTTTAAAGTATCAAATGAATTAAATACCAACTCTTTATCGTCTTGGAGATCCTTAAAATATGACAAAGGCAATCCTTTAACAATAGTAAGCATAGAAATTAAAGAACCATAATTTACACCTGCTTTTCCTCTTAGATACTCCAGCGTATCTGGGTTTTTTTTTTGTGGCATAATAGATGAACCAGTTACCAAGTTGTCTTTTAATTTAATAAAATTGAATTGATCAGAGTTCCAAATAATCAATTCTTCTGAAATTCTTGAAATATGCATCGAGCATATTGAGACATTATATAAAAAGTCTAAAACAAAATCTCTATCAGATACTGTATCTATTGAGTTATTAGTTGGTTTACTAAATTTTAGTTTTTTTGTTGTATACCATCTATCAATTTTAAAAGATGTGCCAGAAATTGCACAAACCCCCAAAGGGTTTTCATTTAAACTTTCCAAACTATTTTTAAATCTTTTTTTATCTCTATTAAACATTTCAACACATGACATAAAATAATGTGCTAAAGAAATAGGTTGAGCATTTTTTAGATGTGTAAATCCTGGTAAGACTGTTTTTAAATTTTTATCTGCATTATTTAATAAGCTTTTAATTACTTTAGTTAATAACTTGTCAATTTCACTAACAGAGCTCTTCATCCAAATCTTAAGATCTGTTAAAACCTGGTCGTTTCTTGATCTTGCTGTGTGCAAAAAACCAGCATCATCGCCTATTAATTCAAATAATCTACTTTCAACATTCATGTGAATGTCCTCTTTAGAAATATCGAATTTAAATTTTTTTTTATCAATCTCATTTTTAATTCTGTTTAAACCCCATAAAATTTTTTCTTTAACTTTAAGAGATATAATCTTTTGTTTATAAAGCATATCTGTATGAACCATAGAACCTTTGATATCCTCTTTGTACAATCGTTTATCGATGTTTATTGAGGACCCTACTTTTTTAAAATTATTAGAAGTTTGTTTCTTGATACGAGTGCTCCAAACTGCATAGTTGTTTTTATTTTTTCCCATGATAATTATTTGTAATATTTAGTATGCCTAATTTAATTAAATTTTTTATAACAGTTATAATTATTTTTTCTACATTTAGTAGCTATTCGAAAGATTTAAATTTACCAAAAAATTTGATTATTTATGAAAAACCAAAAGAATATAAGGACGTAGCTTTTAAGAATACATTAGATAAGGATATAAATTTAATTGATTATGACGGAAAGTTAGTGTTAATGAATTTTTGGGCAACTTGGTGCGAACCTTGTAAAGAGGAAATGCCATCACTTGATAAACTTTCTATTGATAAAAAATTTAAGAATTTAGAAATTCTTCCAGTAAATATTGGTCAAGAAAAAATTGATAAAATAAAAGAATTTTATATTAAAACCAATATTGAAAATTTAGATATTTTTTACGATACAGATGTCAGACTGGCAAAAAAGTTTTTACTAAGAGGTCTACCAACAACATTGATAATTAACAAAGATGGTGGTGAAATTGCTAGAGTCGTAGGGTCCATAGATTTCCAAGATAAAAACTTTAAAATGTGGCTTCAGAACTTTGATTAATCTTTAAAAAAATAAGCAAGACAAACTAAAACTATGATGGCAATAAACTGTAAAAGAACTCTTAGCTGCATAAGTTTATTTGAATATTTTTTACTTGTAGAGCCACCTTTGAAAAGAGTGCCAATACCTAGAACTAAAACAATAGCAACAGCCAATATAAGAACTATAGCTATTACCTTTATTAATATTTCGGAAACCATTAAAAGTATCTATTACATAAATAGTAAAAAAAAAATAAAATAATTTATTTATGACATTTTGCCTTGATACAAAACTAATAAAACCAGAGTCTGGCAAAGAAATAAAAAATATAATTATATTATTGCATGGTTACGGTGGTGACGGAAATGATATTGCACAAGTTACATTAAACTGGAAAAGATTCTTGCCTAATACACTATTTGTTTGCCCTAATGCCCCAGAAAAATGTTTGATTAGTCCATCAGGTTACCAATGGTTTGATCTAAGTAAAGACAATGATGAATTCATTTTGAATGAGAGCAAAAAAAATGAGATAATATTAAAAAAATTCTTAAACGAGGTTAAAGAGAAATTTTCAGTACCAAATTCTAAGATATGTTTGTCTGGATTTAGTCAAGGATGCATGATGTCAATTAATGTGGGACTTTCATCAGATGAAAAATATTCTGGAATTTTGGGTTTTTCTGGAAAAATAATAAGTAAAAAAGATTTATCAAAAAGAATAATTCATAAACCTGAAACATTATTAATTCACGGTGAAAATGATGACATTGTTCCTTGTGTAAAATCTTTAGAAGCCAAAGATTTCTTGGAAAGAAACAAAGTTTCAGTCGAATTAGAAATAATCAAAAACTGTGGTCATCATATACCCATTGAGGCATCAAGTATAGGATTAAAATTTATTAAAAAAATATTTGATTTAAATTAAATTAAATAATTTGAGGCATTGAATTAATTTTTTTTTTAGGTTAATTTAATTTATGAATTTTCAAGATCACAATGTTTCATTAGAAAAATGCCCTGCACTTGTTTTAAATGCAGACTATAGACCTTTAAGTTATTATCCATTGTCTTTATGGAGTTGGCAAGACTCGATTAAATCAGTGTTCTTAGATAGAGTATCAATAGTTTCTTATTATGATAGAGTAATCAGAAGTCCTTCATTTAGCATGAAGCTACCAAGTGTTATTGCTCTTAAAAGCTACATCAAACCACTTTCTAATCCAAATTTTACAAGATTTAATGTTTTCTTAAGAGATAAATTCTCATGTCAGTATTGCGGGAGTAAACACGAATTAACTTTTGATCATTTGTTACCAAGATCAAAAGGAGGAAAAACCGATTGGGATAATGTTGTGACAGCTTGCTCTGCTTGTAACGTTAAAAAAGGAGGCCGATTGTTAGAAAAATCAGGAATGAAATTAAACCAAAGGCCTTTTCAACCAACTACTGAAGATCTTCATAAAAATGGTAGAAATTTTCCGCCAAATTTTTTACATAAAAGTTGGATGGATTATTTGTATTGGGATGTTGAATTAGAACCTTAACTAGATTTTTTCAGAAATATTAATTGCAATTTTAGAGCCAGTTTTTATTACTTTATCAAAAATTGAGTAAAGACCTTCTTTAGTTGCTCCTTCATCGTAAGCAATATCTTTGTGATCTATCTCGTCTTGTCTAAATTTTTCTATCTTTTTTCTAAGTGATTTTTCATCATTTTTAATTTCTTTTATTTGGTTTAAATAATGTTCATCTATTACTTCTTCGACAGATGCAGTACAAAGCATTGCTGCTTTCTTTCCTAGTAATGTGCTACCAAAACCTAAACCTAAACCCAAAAGATCCCATAAAGGTAAAAATTTTGTTGGTTCAATTCCTCTTTTTTTTATTTCTTTTTCAAAAAATTCACAATGCTCTACTTCATGTTCTTTCATATGCTCAATAGTCTTCTTTAGTTCTTCATTTTTGACTATAGTATTTAGCGCTAAAAGCTGACCTTCATATATTTTGATGGCGCCTCTTTCACCTGCATGATCTACCCTAATAAATTCTTCAATTTTTTTTTTATTACTTTTTTGCATGTTTAAATATATAGACAATGACTATGGTTAAAACAAACGAAATTATAAAATTTAAGGTCGCAAGCGAAACCCCAAATATTGAAAAATCTACATCTTTACAATCAGGCTGAATATTATCTAAAGATTTAAGTATTTCCTCTTTCTCGAGAGCTTTAATATTCTCACCTGTGCATGAAAATAGTGGTTCAATAACTCCTTTCTCAATACTTACATGATAACCTGATAACAAAATACCTGACAAAAAAGTTAATCCTAAAATTATTAATAATATATTTCTATTACCAATGAAAAAAGCAATTAAACTTATTAATATCGCTATAGCATACGGTATTCTCTGGTAGATACATAGTATACATGGTTTAAAACCAAGTATGTATTCTACGTATAAAGCTGCAATTAAAGAAAAGAAACTAAGAGAAAAAATTATAATATAAAATTTTTTGATGTTTTGATCTAACATTTATTTTAAAAATTTATAAGAAATTTATATACAAAAAATGCAAAAACTATAATAATTATCGATACTAATATTGAGACTGGCACCAGTTTTTTTTCAATAATCTTTTTCATTGCAGCACCAAAATTGCCCAAAAGAAAGGCTATTATAAAAAATCTAGATCCTCTTGTTAGCAGAGAGACTATGACAAAATAAAAGAAATTAAAATGTACAAACCCACTTGTTATCGTCAATAATTTAAAGGGAACAGGTGTAAAGCCTGCAATTGCAAGTAATGTAACCCACGCAATAGTTCCACCATCAGATGAAACCTTATCTTTTAAAAAATTAGTGTTATCAACTCCGTACAGCTCAAATATCTTTACACCAATCTCGTTAAAAAAAATATATCCAATAAGATATCCTAAACATGCACCTAATACCGAACCTGTTGTTGCTATAAATGCTATTTTTTTCCACTCATTTTTCTTTGCAATCGTCATTGGTATTATAAATACATCAGGTGGTATAGGGAAAATAAAGCTTTCGATAAATGATATAAAACCTAAAAATTTTCTAGAGTTTTTGTGACCAGCAATTTTAATAGATTTATTATAAATATTTTTAATCATAATTTTGTGTTCTAAAAACACTCTTTATACTATAAATTTTACATTAAATTAATTAAAAAGGGCGAATGGCGGAACTGGTAGACGCGTTGGACTCAAAATCCAATAGCAGCAATGTTGTGAGAGTTCGAGTCTCTCTTCGCCCACCAAAACAAAATGAAATTAAATAATTATAATAATCTTCTAGAACTTTTTTTTGATCAATATGAAAAACAAGACAAAAATAATATTTTCTTAATTAATTTAGGTAATCCAAAACATAAATTAAGTTGGGAGAAAACATACTTATTGGTAAACCATTTATCCAATCAAATATCTAAAGATATTAAACTGGGAGACAGATGTGTTTTAATTTCAGAAAATAGACCTGAATGGATGATATCTGATTTGGCAATTATGTTAGCTGGAGGAATTAGTGTACCTTCTTACACCACTTATACTACTAAAGATTATGAATACATTATTAAAGATTGTGAACCATCAGTAATAATAGTTTCAAATAATATTCAATTTAACAAAATCAAAAATATATTGGATTACAAAAAAATCAAAAAAATTATTTCATTTGATAGAATAGAAAATTTGAAATTTCAAAATTATCTATGCATTGAAGACATTATAAACAAAAAGGACGGTTTTGAAAATTTTAATAGCGAGATTACTCTAAAGCGTTCAGACCCAGCCTGTATCATCTATACATCTGGAACACAAGGAAATCCAAAAGGAGTAATTTTGAGCCACGGAGGAATCTTGAGTAATTGCGAAGGTGGTTATGAGTTACTAAAATCAATCATATCGAAAGATATGAAATTTTTGACCTGGTTGCCATTATCACATTCTTATGAACACACAGTACAATTCATACAAATTGCTGTAGGTGCAAAAGTATTTTACGCTGAGAGTATAGACAAATTACTCAAAAATATTAGTGATTGCTCACCTGACATAATGACAGCCGTTCCAAGATTTTATCAAAATCTCCACCAAAAGATAAGCTCTACTTTTAGTAAAGCGAGAGGTTTAAAAAAATTTCTTGTAGAAAATACTGTTAATTTAGGGTCTAAAAAATTTAATAGAGAAAAAATGAACATTAAAGATAAAATAGTAAATAAGATTTGTGAAATTACAGTCAGATCTAAGATTAAAAAACAATTTGGAGGTAGTCTCAAGACATTCGTATCTGGTGGTGGTGCTCTCGACCCTGAAATTGGTATTTTTCTCAATTCAATAGGACTACCAACATTGCAGGGGTATGGTCTAACTGAAACTTCACCTGTTGTTAGTTGTAACCCAATTGAAGATATAAGGATAGATACTGTCGGAATTCCTTTTAGGTGTAATAATGTGAAAATAGCTGAGGATGGAGAAATATTGGTAAAGGGAGAAAACGTGATGCTAGGTTATTGGAACAAAAAAGCAGAGACAGATAAAGTATTAGTTGACGGATGGCTTCATACAGGAGACATAGGTAAATTTGTAAATGGTTATTTAAAAATTACTGATAGAAAAAAAGATATATTAATTACGCCAGGTGGTGACAATATTTCACCCGTCAAAGTAGAGACAGCACTAAATAACTCAAATTATATTGATCAAAGCTTAGTGTACGGTGACAACAAGCCTTATCTTGTTGCTTTATTAGTTTTAAATTCAGAAATTAATGCAAATGAAAAAGATTTAAGTGACGAGATAGAAAAAATAAATAAAAACTTGACTAAAATAGAAAAAATAAAAAAGTTTTTTGTAATAAAAGAAAATTTTTCTATTGAAAATGGTATGATGACACCAACATTAAAGTTAAAAAGATATAAAATAATTAATATTTATAAAAATAACTTTGAACAACTTTATAAATAACAATTAATAATTAATGTTGTATTAAGCGCATAAACATTAATGTTTTTACATTAATTAAAAAAAGATTTTTATAATTTTAAATTTAAATTTTACAACTTAATTTCTAAAAAATTAAATAATTGACATAACATAAGAAAAAATTTAAAAATTACCTAAACAACGAATCAAAATGATTCGTACAAACAGGGAGCTAAAGATGGCTAAAAGAAGAAAAAAAGCTAAGAAAAAAGCTAAGAAAAAAGCTAAAAAAAGAAGAAGAAGAAGATAATATTTCTTTTTTAAAAACGCTTCTCATAACGATTGTGTGAGAAGCGTTTTTTTTATTCCTCTTCCTTGTTTTCAGTAACTAGATTTGAGTTGTCATCTTCACTAACTTCTTCAGGTAATTCTTTTTGATTGTCAGTTTTCTGAATTTTTTCCGTTACTTGCACGTTTTTTTCTAAATTTCTTTTTAGGGCTTTATCAAGTTTTTTTTGAGTATTTTCTAAAGAAAGATTTAATACTATCTGAAATTCTGAAATGATCCTTTCATATGCTTTCTCAAATAATTGCCTCTCACTGTATGACTGATCTATCATTATATCATCGCCTTTATTTAAATCTCTTACAACTTCTGCAAGATCATAGATTTTTCCCGATGTAATTTTCTGTTCATACTCTTGAGCCCTTCTACTCCACATAGATCTTTTTATTTTTGGTTTTCCTTTTAGTATAGATATAGATTTATTTACTTGATTGATTGTAGACAGTGGTCTTAGATGAGACTGTTTGTTTATAGGCAACAATCCAATTGCTTTATCTTTTTCAAATTTAATATCATAACATTGTACATCGATTCCTCCAATTTTTTTAGCACTCACCGAAAGAATTTGACCAACCCCGTGTTTTGGATAAACGACGTAATCTTTAATTTTGTATTCTCTTTTTTCTGTGCCTTGTTTTTTTATTTTAGTAATTTCAGGTTTTTGATCTAAAGTTTTAGTAAGTTTAAGATTCTCATTCTTGTTATTATTTTTTTTTGTATCTTTATTTTTTTTTGTATCTTTATTTTTTTCAATTTTGATTCGAACTTCTTTTTTAGAAATTTTTGGTCTTCCAACTTTTTTTTTTAAAGTATTTTTTTTTATTTTAACTTTAGTTTTTATTTTAGTTTTTTTTGATTGAGTCTTTTTTTTAAAGGTTTTCTTTAAAATACTTTTCAAATTTATTTTCTTCATTTTTATATTTTTCGTTATCTGCAGGTGGTTCTTTTTTTTGGGAAATATTTGGCCATATCTCTGAATATTTCTGATTTATTTCTAACCATTTTTCTGATCCTTTTTCTGTATCGGGCTTTATAGCATCTACTGGACATTCTGGTTCACAAACGCCACAATCTATACACTCATCAGGTTTAATTACAAGCATATTTTTTCCCTCATAGAAACAGTCAACTGGACAAACTTCAACGCAGTCCATCAGTTTACACTTTATACATTTATCATTAACTATATATGTCATTGTTTTTGTTTATTCTGAATATCTAATTTTATATCACCCATAGTTTTAGAATCTATGTAAAGCAATCCTGCTAAACGTCTCATAAGATTTTCTTCATATATATCTGAGTTTCCATCAGATAAAACAATACTCCAAATATTTTTAATAATTTCTATTTTGTTTTTTTTATCCATAACTTTTATATTTTTTGTAAAATCTTGAATATGATTTGAGTCAGACTCTTTTTTTTCTGCTTCTAATATCAATTTATCTATATCCTCATTATTGTTATCAAGCTTTTTTATAGTATTTTTAATAATTGTTTTTTCTTTATCAGTATAATGTTCATCAATTTTAGCTGCATGTATCATTAAACAAGCCACATTAATTAAATCATTATCGCTATTTGATTGTTCCTCTTTACTAAAAAATTTAAGCATTATTTTAAATTTAACTCTTTTAAAGCGGCAAAAGGGTTATCACTTTCAAATTTATTCCTATTTTTTTTATTAATTTTTCTTATAGGATTATATTTAAAAAAATATTTATCATTTTCAAGTGAGACATTGTAGTTCATTTTCTTTAACAATTTTAAAAAATTTTCTCTATTACAGCCTAAAAGATTTAACATTTTTGGAACCAGCTCAATTTTACTATCTTTAATGGAATTTGAGCTTATTATTTCTAGAAATAATCTCTCTAGAATATCTATTCGCACAAAATAATCATCAAACTTTTCAAACCCGCAAAGTAGCATAAAATTTTTATCTTTAAATTTTTTATCATTTAAAAAATTTAAACCAAAAGTTGGTGGCTCTAGATCGTAATATTTTTCATTATAGTTTTTCCAAAGAATTAATCTTAATGAAACTACATTTGGCTTAAATAGCTTGTACAAAAATACGTGATATCTTCCAAACTTTACTCCTTGATCTCTGAGAATTTTTCTCTCTTTCTGATCAATATTTATTAATATTTTTTCAATATTATCTCTTTTTAAAACTCCATTATTCTCATATAACATGTAAGATAATGCTCTTGTTGAAGAGTTAGATGATTTTATATCTTTTAATTTTATAAGGCTGCCTAATTCAGTATTTATCTTATCGTTTAACCAGGTCTTTAAAAAATTTTGTAGGTTATTTTTATGTTCAATTTCTACAACATCATCAACAATCACGTTTATTTCAGGTTTTAAGTAATCATTTCCCTTATCTAAATAGGCTATTGGAAAATTATTCCAATAAATTTTAAGATCTTTTTTTAATTCAATATTTTTTGTTTTAATTATTTGATTAATTCTTTCCACTATCTCTGGACCAACATTTTGTCTTGATGCTTTTTTTAACGATTTTATGTCAGAGTCTAAATCCCCAATTTTAAAATCTAGTTCAAGTTTTAGCCCTTTTAAATTTCCAATAAATTGATTGTTAATCATAACCTTTTCATTATCGACTATTTTAGTTTCAAAAATAATATCTTGTTTTAAACCTTTGGCTAATACGCTTGCTCTTTTATCAATAAAACTTTTTGTAAGTTCCTCGTGTAATCTATCAGATAGTCTATCTTCAAGAAATTTTGTTCTTTCTACCCAATAATCTTGGTTTTCTACCCATCCATTTTTATTAGCTACATATGACCATGTTCTTACATTTGCAATTCTATTTGAAACAGAGTCTACATTACCATCTAGTTTATCTAATATAGACAACTGTTGCTTCATATATTTACTTGTTATTTTTCCTGGGGACTCTCTTAAAAAGTTGAAAACTTTACCAACGACCTCTAAATGATTTCCATAAGTTTTTTTTACAAAGTCAGGTATTTGACAACATTCCCAAAGTAATTTTAGCTCATTTTCATTGTTAAATATTTGAAGTTTCTCTGTATCTTTAAGAATATATTTTAATACTTTTTCATCCTCACACTCAGAAACTTTTCTTAACCAACTTTTATTAGGTCTTTCCTCTAAAGATTTAATTAATTTATCACCATTTTTAAAATTTAAATTTGGATTTCTCCAAAAAATTGTGTGTATTTCATCTATTTTATGGTTCTCTAATAATTCTATTTCTTCTGCACTTATTTCTCCGCAATTTCCAGTTATTCCAAATGATCCATCATTTAAATATCTGCCAGCTCTACCAGCGATTTGGGATATTTCTGAAAGTTTCAATCTTCTTATTTTTTTACCATCAAATTTTTTTAGATTAGAAAAATAAACATTGTTTAAATCCATGTTAATACCCATTCCAATTGCATCAGTAGCAACTAAATAATCAACGTCTCCTGATTGGTATAAATTTACTTGTGAGTTTCGAGTTTTAGGGCTTAATGATCCCATTACTATTGCAGCACCACCCTTTTGTCTTCTTATTAGCTCTGCAATTGCGTAAACTTCTTCAGCAGAAAAAGCAATTATTGCACTCTTTCTCTCAATTCTAGATATTTTTTTATGACCTGAATAAGTTAATTTAGAAAGTCTTTTTCTATCGATATATTCAATATCATCCTCTAATTTTTCAATTATATTTCGCATGGAGTTTGAGCCCATAAACATTGTCAGCTTTTCCCCTCTTAAATTTAATAATCTATCAGTAAATATATGTCCTCTCTCATGGTCGCTACACATTTGTATTTCATCTATCCCGACAAACTCTAAAATCTTATCAACTGGCATGGACTCTACTGTACAAAAATAATATTTAGCATTAGCTGGTATTATTTTTTCCTCTCCTGTGATCAGAGCGACTTTATTTGGGTCAACTTTTTTAGTTACCTTGTCATAAACCTCTCTGGCTAATAACCTTAATGGAAAACCCATCATTCCTGTATCAAATGAAAGCATCGTTTCAATTGCTAAAAAAGTTTTTCCAGTATTTGTCGGACCTAGAACTGCTGTGATTTTATTTTTTTTCATTTCTATTGTTTGTGTGTCAAAATTTTTACCTACTATATGTTGTTACACAGTAAGAACAAAAATGGTCTAAAACATGACCGAATCGAAGAAAAAAAAGTTCTCATTTTCATATTTTTTTATATTCAATCATAATTTAAATACCTTTATATTTTCTCATACATACATCTGCTAATAATAAATTGGGGTCTATAAATATTTTTGATTTCTTAGCTTTTTTGAAAGACTTAAAAGCAAAAATAGCAATTGGTATCTCAGTACATCCTAGAATAATTTTTTTACACTTAATTTTAATTAAATATCTTACAGCAGGACCAATGATTTTTTCAGCTTCTTTAACCTTGCCGGATTTAACTAACTGAATAGCTTTGTTGACACATTTTTTTTGTAAATTTTTAGTAGGTGTAACTAATTCAAAATTTCTGGATAAATAGTTATGATAAATTTTTGTATTTATAGTGGCTTCAGTTGCCAATAATCCAATTTTACAATTTTTTTTACATGTTTTTTTAGTATGAAGAAAAACTTCTTTAGGCATACTAATTATTGGAATTTTTATTTTTCTTTGTAAATCATTATACCAGTAATGCGCTGTGTTACATGGTATTACAATAAATTTACATTTATTTTTCTGAAGTAATCGACAACCTTTAACAAGCTCCTCAAGAACATTAAAATATCTTTTTAAATTCTCAGGTCTTTTTGGAGTATCAGATTTATTATATAATATAAATTTAGGATATTGTTGATCTTTCTTACCTCTATTTAAAACTGCAATTTTATTACAAAAATCTAACCCTGCTTGAGTTCCCATACCACCTAAAATTCCAATCATATTTGCCTAATGACTTTCCAAACCCCTGTTGCAGATGCAATCAATTGATCCTTTTTCTTTAATGTGCAATTAACAAATACCATACTTTTAGTTTTTTTAAGTATTTGTACATTTCCTATTAACTCATCCTCTTTTCTCGATGGTGCTATAAATTTGATATCAAGTGATACGGTAACACAAGATTTTTGATTAGTTGTTCTATGTACAGCAGTCCCTGCTCCAGCGTCTATCAATGAGCAAATAAAACCACCATGGGTAATCTCTCGTTTATTCAAATGAAACTCCTTAATTGTAGCTTTAAATTCATATTCATTTTCAGAAATTTCCCTAAAATAAAGACCACCATTGTGGTGCATAAATCCAGATACTCTACTAATTTGTTCAAAATCTTGTTTCATATATAATTAAAGTATTACAGTAAGTAACAACAAAAATAAAAATACAATTGCAAAAAAAACTATTACACTTTTCTGTAAGGAAATTTTCATAAAATTGGTGCGCCTGCTAGGAGTCGAACCCAGAACCTCCTGGTCCGTAGCCAAGCGCTCTATCCAATTGAGCTACAGGCGCAAATAAATTAACATAAATCATCTATATTTTAATGTAATTTTTAAATTTAAGTTTATTCTATCGTAATGTCAAAAAATTCTAAAGATATAGTTTTAACATCTGCCTTGAGAACATCAGTGGGCAAATTTGGAGGCATTCATAAGAAACTTCAAGCCCATGAATTAGGCTCAATCGTTATAAAAGGTATTTTAAAAAAAACCAACGTAGATTCTTTAGAGATAGATGAAGTCATACTTGGCCAAGTTTTACCAAGTTTAGGAGGACAAAATCCTGCAAGACAAGCCTTAATAAAATCTGGAATCCCTAAAGAGAAAACTGCTTTTAATATTAATCAAGTTTGTGGATCAGGACTAAGAGCTATTGTTTTAGGATACCAGTCAATTGCTATGGGCTCATCAAAATTTGTTATCGCTGGTGGGCAAGAAAGTATGTCAAATTCAGATGAGAAAGAAATGTTAACAAATGGTTTAATAGATGCTTTTAACAATTACCATATGGGTGTAACTGCAGAAAATGTTGCAGAGAAATTTAATATTTCAAGAGATGAACAAGATTATTTTGCACTAGACTCACAATCTAAAACAGAAAGTTCAATCAAAAGCAAAAAATTTTTAAATGAAATAATTGATAATAATCAAGACGAACACCCAAGGTTTAATTTAAATATTGAAAATCTTAAAAAGTTAAAACCTGTTTTTAAAAAAGAAGGTACTGTTACTGCTGGTAACTCATCTGGTATAAACGATGGTGCAGCCGGTGTATTACTTACCACAAGAGATTTAGCCGAGAAAAAAAATTTAGATATCCAAGCAAAAATTGTTTCTTGGGCCACTTCTGGAGTTGATCCAACTTTAATGGGATTGGGACCTATTCCGTCCTCTACAAAAGCTCTTGAAATTGCTGGTTGGAGTATAAATGATTTAGATTTAATAGAGTGTAATGAAGCTTTTGCTGCACAAACAATTGCAGTTGTTAAAGAGCTTAAAGTCCCTAAAGAAAAGTTAAATGTTAATGGAGGAGCAATTGCTATAGGTCATCCAATCGGAGCATCAGGTGCAAGATTGATTGTCACATTAGTTCATGAAATGATCAAAAGAGATAATAAAAAAGGTTTAGTTACTCTTTGTATAGGTGGTGGTATGGGTATTTCTATGTGTATTGCTCGCGATTAATATTTTAAAGATTTTAAGTTCTTATTTAATAGTGCCAATTGTATCCATACTCTTGCATCAAATTTTTTGCTATTATCTCTTTTTAATAATAATTTTTTTAATAAATTAATCATTTTAATATTTTCATATTTAAGGATGTCAAAAAAAAGATATAAATATGTTATAAATATAGCTTCAAATAATGAAAAAAGATCTTTTAGTACCTGATATTGGTGATTTTGAAAACGTTGAAATTATAGAGCTGTTAGTAAAACAAGGCCAAAAAATTTCTATTAACGATCCAATAGTAACATTAGAAAGTGATAAATCTAGTGTTGAAGTACCATCAACAGAGGAAGGGGTTATAGAAAGCATATCAGTCAAGATAGGAGATAAAGTTTCAAAAGGTGATAAATTAGTTTCAATTTCTGTAGAGGGTGGAAGTGAAAAAATCGAGGAAGTTAAGGAAGTTAAAAAAGATACGGAAATACCAAAAGATACGGAAAAAATTATAAGCGATGCAGAAAAAATACAAAAAATTGATGAACCAAAAATTTTCAGACAAGAAATTTCTGAGACTAAAAAAACTTCTAAACTAGAAAATTCAAAAATTGAGATTGTTTCAGATACAAATGATATAGATCCTAGTGAGACTAAAGAGTGGCTTGAGTCATTATCTGCAGTACTTAATAGCGATGGTAAAGAACGGGCACAATATATAATTAGACAATTAATAGAGCACTCATACAGAGAAGGTTCTGGATTAGTAATGTCTAGAAATACTCCGTATATTAATACAATACCTCCTGAGGAAGAAAAAAAATTACCTGGTGATCAAAATATAGAGAGAAAAATTAGATCTCTAATTAGATGGAACGCAGCAGCTATGGTTGTAAGAGCTAATAAAAAAAACCCAGAATTAGGTGGACACATTGGAACTTTCGCTTCAGCCGCAACTTTATACGATGTTGGAATGAACCATTTTTGGAGAGCAAAAAATAATAAGTTTGGTGGAGATTTAATATATTTTCAAGGTCATAGTGCTCCAGGAATTTATGCGAGGTCTTATCTTGAAGGTAGATTGAGTGAAAAACAATTAGATAATTTTAGACAAGAAGTTAAACCAGGTGGCCTATCATCTTATCCACATCCATGGCTGATGCCAGAGTACTGGCAATTTACTACAGTATCTATGGGTCTTGGTCCAATGCTCGCAATCTATCAAGCAAGGTTCATGAAATATCTTATCAATAGAGGTTTAATCAAAGATGAAAGTCGAAAGGTTTGGGCGTTTTTGGGTGATGGCGAAATGGATGAACCAGAATCTCTTGGAGCTATAGGATTAGCGGCTAGAGAAAATTTAGATAATTTAATATTTGTGGTAAATTGTAATCTTCAAAGATTAGATGGTCCAGTAAGAGGTAATGGTAAAATTATTCAAGAGTTAGAGGGTATATTTAGAGGGGCTGGATGGAATGTTATAAAAGTTATTTGGGGTTCTTACTGGGACCAATTATTAGCAAATGATAAAAAAGGTATTCTAGTAAAAAGAATGAACGAAGCAGTCGATGGGGAGTACCAGGCTTTTAAAGCCAAAGGTGGAGCATACGTCAGAGAAAAATTTTTTGGAAAATATAAAGAACTAAAAGATATGGTATCAAGTATGACAGACCAGGATATATGGAGACTTAATAGAGGCGGTCATGATCCACACAAAGTTTATGCAGCTTATCACCAAGCTGTAAATACTAAGGGACGTCCAACAGTTATTATAGCAAAAACAATTAAAGGTTATGGAATGGGAAAATCTGGTGAAAGTATAAATACAACACACCAGCAAAAAAAATTGGATGTTAAAGATTTAATGTATTACAGAGACAGATTTGATGTTCCTCTAACAGATGAACAAGTAAAAAATATTCAATATTATAAGCCAGATGAAAATTCGGAAGAAATTAAATATTTAAAAGATAGAAGAATGAAACTTGGTGGGAATATACCCGAGAGATCCACTTTTGCTAAGCCAATAAAAGCTCCACCTAAGGATATTTTTGAAGTTTTAAAACAATCGACTGGTTCAAAGGAAATGTCAACCACGATGGCACTTGTTAGAATGTTAACTAACTTGTTAAGAGATAAAAATGTTTCTCCAAGATTAGTACCAATCATTCCCGATGAGGCAAGAACTTTCGGAATGGAGGGATTTTTTCAAAAAATTGGTATTTATGCTCATGAAGGCCAAAAGTACGAACCAGTGGACTCAGAACAACTATTTACATATAGAGAGGATAAAAAAGGACAAGTATTGGAGGAAGGAATTACTGAAGCAGGTTCGATGTCATCTTGGATTGCAGCAGGAACAGCTTACACAAATCATGATATTGAAATGATACCTATTTATTTGTTTTATTCGATGTTTGGTTTTCAAAGAGTTGGTGACTTTGCATACGCCGCTGGAGATAGTCAAACAAGAGGTTTTTTAATTGGTGCCACATCTGGAAAAACAACTTTGGCAGGAGAGGGTTTACAGCATCAAGATGGACATAGCCATTTAATTGCATCAACTATTCCAAATTGTGTTTCTTACGATCCAACATTTGCTTATGAACTTGCTGTAATTTTCAGAGAAGGTTTAAAAAGAATGCATGAAAAAAAAGAAAATGTTTTTTATTATATAACAACATTAAACGAAAATTACCCGCATCCAGCTATTCCAAATGAAAAAGGCATAGAAGAGGCAATATTAAAAGGGATGTATAAAATAAAGTCAAAAAATATTAATAAAAAAACAAAAATCACTTTACTAGGATCAGGCGCAATTTTAAGGGAAATGATGGAAGCATCTGACATTTTAGAAAAAGATTATAAAATTGATGCTGATGTTTGGAGTGTAACGAGTTTTAACGAATTAAGAAAAGACGGAATTGAGATTGAGAGACATAATTTGCTTCATCCAAATGACCCTCCAAAGGAGACATTTTTAGAAAAATGTTTGAAAAATTCTGAAGGACCTGTTCTAGCTGCATCCGATTATATGAGAATTTACTCAGATCAAATTAGGCCTTATACAAAAAAAAATTTTTATTCCTTAGGCACTGACGGATATGGCAGAAGCGATACTAGAAAAAGTTTAAGAAACTTTTTTGAAGTTGATAAAAAATATATTGTTACTTATGCTTTGAGCGTTCTTTCAAAAGAGCAGTTGATCGCATCAAAATATGCTGAAGAGGCAATTAAAAAATACAATATTGATAAAAATAAACCGATGCCAACTAAGTTATAAAAAATGAACCAAATTATACATGCAAGCCCAAAGGTAAGAAAGTTTGCAAGACAACTAGGGGCAGACATTTCTCAATTAAAAGGTACAGAAAGAAATGGTAGAATTACTGAAACAGATGTCCGAAATTTTATAAAAAATCAAATTAATCAACAAGAAAACATTCCAAAGAAATCAATAAAAAACGAAAAAAAAAAATTAGAGTTTGATCACAGCGAGTTTGGCGAAATAGAAATAACACAAATGCCACGAATAAAAAGATTGGCAGCACCGAATTTATCTGAGTCTTGGCGAACAATTCCACATGTGACACATCATGATGAAGCCGATGTAACCGAACTAGAAAATTTTAGAAAAAATTTAAAAGATAATTACACTGGAGAGAAGAAAAAAATAACGCCTTTGGCTTTTATTATTAAAGCTTTAGTAAATAGTTTAAAAAAATTTCCAAATTTTAATTGTTCTTTAAAAGACGAAGAAAACTATGAGCTAATATTAAAAAAATACTTTCACATAGGTATAGCAGTTGATACAGAACATGGTCTGATGGTACCAAAAATAAGAAATGCAGATAACAAAAAGATAGAAGACTTATCAATTGAACTTAAGGATATAAGTGAAAAGTGTAGAAATTTAAAAATTGATAAAAAGGAATTTTTTGGAGGCTCTATGACAATTACAAGTTTAGGAGGTATTGGTGGAACTTTTTTTACACCAATTATTAACCCTCCTGAAGTTGCAATATTAGGTATTGGTAAAATAGTGGAACGAAGCAAAAATTTAATGCTACCATTATCTTTGTCTTATGATCACAGAGTAGTTA